>CAWVRY010000007.1:0-64678 GCA_963932695.1 uncultured bacterium
CAGGACGATATTAGAAGGGCGATGACGAGGATTTCTCACGAAATTCTCGAACAAAATCGTGCTTCCTCCGATCTTGTATTAGTTGGACTTCAGACACGCGGCGTTCACATCGCAATGCGCCTCGCCGACAGTATCGAACGTATCGAAGGCTTTAGGCCGGTTGTTGGTACGCTTGATCCTCGATTGTGGCGAGATGACCCCGAAGTGGCTTCCGGGCAACCGCTTCTTCCTTCCGATATTCCAAATGGCGTCGACGGTAAGCCGGTAGTGATCGTCGATGACGTGCTCTACACAGGTCGCACGATTCGAGCCGCAATGGAAGCACTTCTCGACTTCGGTCGGGCGAGTCGAATTCAGCTGGCTGTACTCGTCGATCGTGGTCACCGTGAGTTGCCGATAAGGCCTGATTTCATAGGTAAAAACATTCCCACTGCTCGCGGCGAGCGCGTGCAGGTTCGGATCACGGAAATTGATGGCGATGATGCCGTTGTACTGGGACGTGAAGGCTAATGACAAACCCAACGACAACTGTCGGAAACAAGCCAGCAGGCGAATCCTCGAACGGCTCTTGTGAAGAAATGCTTGTAGCACCTCGCCAGCACTTGCTGGATCTGGATGATCTTTCGGCTGCTGAGATCAACGATCTTCTCGATAGTGCTGATGGAATGCTCGAAATATCGAGTAGAGACAACCGCAAGACTCCGGCGCTTCGTGGCAAAACCATTATTACGATGTTCTTCGAGAACTCGACTCGTACACGCGTGTCGTTTGAGCAGGCAGGCAAGATTCTTGGCGCAGACGTAATCAACGTCACGGCTTCGGCGAGCAGTGTGAGCAAGGGTGAATCACTTCTCAATACTGTGAAGACGTTACAAGCGATGCAGATCGACGCACTCGTCGTAAGGCATCCGCACTCGGGTGCACCTTACTTCATAGCGAATCACACCGACGCATCGGTCGTGAACGCTGGCGATGGCACGCACGCTCACCCGACCCAGTCGCTATTGGATCTGTTTACTGTTCGAAATCACATTGGCGATATGACCGGCAAGAAGATAGCAATCGTTGGTGACGTTCTCTACAGCAGGGTTGCACGATCGAATATCTTAGCGTTCCAGAAGATGGGCGCAGAAGTAACGGTATCGTGTCCAAACACGCTGATACCTGACGAGTGGAGTCTAGGCTTGACGCTTGGTGATGAGACTGGATTCGGTGGCCTGAAATTGGCACGAAACGTCGACGAGGCGGTCGATTCCGCTGACGTCGTTATGGCGCTTCGGATTCAGCAGGAACGACAGGACGCGGGTCACCTGCCTAGCTTGCGGGAATACGCCGACCGATGGGGAATCAATGCACAGCGAATGGCTCTGGCGAACGATGGTGCGCTGTTGATGCATCCGGGTCCGATGAACGAGGGTGTCGAGATTTCGAGCGAGGTTGCTCACGGCGCACAGAGCGTTGTTGAGGAACAGGTGCGCAACGGTGTGGCGGTTCGCATGGCAGTTTTGTACACGCTGTGCGCTCCGGGTAAATCATCACGAATCGGCAATAGCGAATCCACTAGCGGCGACGAAGCCTAGTTTAGAAGGAATATGCATTTGGTAGCCAGAAAACTGGCAATAACGGGTGGCAGAGTGATTGATCCCGCTCAGGGAATCGATCGGATTGCTGACGTACTTATTTCAAACGGCAAGATCGACGAAGTGACTGCTGGTTCGACTGGTAGCACGCCAGACGGCTACGAGCATATCGACGCTTCGGGCAAGATTGTTTCGCCTGGGTTTGTCGACCTTCATACTCACCTGCGCGATCCTGGTCAAGAGTGGAAAGAAACGATTGTCACCGGCACTCGAGCCGCTGCTTTTGGTGGGTTCACGACGATAAGTGCCATGCCGAATACCGACCCTGTTCAGGATTCCGCTGCGGTAGTCGACGATGTAGTGAGGCGCTCGGCGGCTGAAGGTCTGATTCGGGTACTTCCGATCGGTGCGATTTCAATTGGCCAGAAGGGTAAGCAACTTGCTCCGATGGGCGAGCTTGCCGATTCGGGCGTGATCGGCTTCTCCGACGATGGGAACTCGGTTGATGATGCGAACCTTATGCGACAGGCGTTGTCGTATTCGGTAGAGCTCGGGCTGCCAATCATCAACCATGCCGAAGACAAGAAGATCGGTGCGGGTGGAGTGATGAGCGCTGGCACGGTTGCCACACGACTTGGACTTGTAGGCGTTCCTGCCGAAGCCGAAACGGCGATGGTTGCACGTGATCTGCATCTTGCCGATCTGACGAAGGCGCGACTGCACATTCCTCATATTTCAACGGTTGGATCTCTGGTTGCATTGCGCACTGCGAAAGAGAGTGGAGTAGATGTCACCGCTGAAGTAACTCCGCATCACCTGACATTGAGTGACGAATGGGTCTACGGGTTGAAGGGCGAGGTTCCTACGACGATTGGATCTGAGGCTTACGACACCGATACGAAGGTGAATCCGCCGCTGCGAAGTAGGACTGATGTTGAAGCTGTGATCGACGCATTGAGCGAAGGTCTAATCGACATCATTGCGACTGACCACGCGCCGCATGCGGCTACCGACAAGGTGTGCACATATAACGAAGCTGCCCACGGGATTAATGTGCTGGAAACGGCGTTCTCGTCGGTGTTCCAACTCGTAGATACCGGAAAGATTTCGGCAGTCCGATTGATCGAATCGCTAACGGCGGGTCCGGCTGCGATCTTGTGCAAAGATCTCGGCTCTTTGAAAAAAGGATTCTCGGCTGACGTGGTGGTTATCGACCCCGGTAGTAAGTGGATTGTGAATCCAGAGCAGTTCGAATCGAAGAGTGTGAATAGTCCGCTTGCTGGTGTGGAGCTTACGGGTCGTGTTGTGACAACGATTTATCAAGGAGAGACCGTGTTCGATCTCAGTGACGTGGTTGCGAGTGCTGGAGCTAAACAATGAGCGATGTTCGTGGAAATGTTTATTTGGTTCTTGAAGATGGCTCAGTATTCCAGGGAACCCGCTTGGGTGCGGAAGGCGAGACCACCGGTGAGGTTGTGTTCAACACATCGATGACTGGTTATCAGGAAATGCTGACTGACCCTTCATATGGTGGTCAGATTCTGGTGCCGACGTATCCGATGATTGGAAACTACGGCACAAGCGAGGCCGACGTTGAATCTACTCGGATTCAGGTCAACGGCTTTGTCGTTAGGGACGATTGCGAAGAGCCTTCGCATCCGCTTTCTGAAGGCACGATTCACGATTACTTGGTTGAGAACGGCATCCCGGGAATATCTGGAGTCGACACTCGGGCTATCACACGCAAGCTTCGGTCGGCTGGTGTGATGATGGGAATTATCACTCCTGACGACGATGTTGAAGCTGCACTGGCGACTCTTTCGAAGGCACCTCGGTACGGCGAGTTCGATGTTGTTGGAAACGTCTCGACCGATGATATTTACGAATGGACAGGCGACGCTGGTGAGAAATCACGAGCGTTCTTCGACTTACGAGGTCGAGCGCGACAAGGCGGCATGGGGATCGATGTTGAACGTGGCATTGGTCAGCGTGATCTCGGCGACAACTACATGACGGTTGTGGTCAATGACTACGGTGTGAAGTTGAACATATTGCGTTCGCTTAGGGCACGTGGTTGCGAGGTAATTGTTGTTCCTGATGATGCTTCTGTTGAAGACATTTTGGGTCACAAGCCCGACGGTGTCATGCTTTCGCCTGGCCCTGGTGACCCAGAGCTTCTGGATCGTTCGGTTGCGACAGCAAAAGGGCTTGCCGGCAAGGTTCCTATGATGGGAATTTGTCTTGGACATCAAGTGATCGCTCGGGCGTTTGGGGCTTCGACTTTCAAACTTCACTTTGGTCACCGTGGTGGTAACCAACCGGTGAAGGATTTGGAATCGGGTCGGGTGTACGTGACGGCGCAGAATCACGGCTACGCGGTTGATGCTGATGGTTTGCCTGACAGTCTCGAAATTAGCCATCTCAACCTGAACGATCAGACGATTGAGGGTCTACGTCACAAGGAGATGCCGATCATGACGATCCAGTACCACTCTGAGGCGTCACCAGGTCCGCACGATAGCGAGTACCTGTTCGATAGGTTCATTGGGCTGATTCGAACGGGAATGGGTGCGAAGGTTTAGATAGTTCGGGTGCGGCAGGACGTTGACTGAATAGACGTTCTCCTCTCTCCCAAAAGAGAGGGGGTTATTTGTACGAGTAAGAAATGGTGCCGATGGCACACAGGAGAATTGATTGACTAACGGTGCGACGCCAGAGAAATCGGGAATAGACGAGACTCTGAAAAAGGTTCTGGTTATTGGTTCGGGGCCGATCATTATTGGTCAGGCTGCGGAGTTCGACTACGCGGGCACACAGGCCTGTCGTTCGCTTCGTGAAGAGGGTGTCGAGGTTGTTCTCGTGAACTCGAATCCAGCTACGATCATGACCGACGAGGACATGGCGGATCGGATTTACATCGAGCCCCTGACAGTGCCCGTGCTCGAACGCATCATCGACCGAGAACGTCCTGACGGCGTGATCGGAACAATGGGTGGTCAGACCGGACTTAACCTCGTAGTTGATCTAGAAAAAGCCGGAATTCTCGATAAGTACAACGTAAGGACGCTCGGTACTTCGGTAGCAACTATCGAAATGGCTGAAGACCGAGAACAGTTCCGTGATTTGCTCGAACGCCTTGGTGAACCTGTGCTTCCTTCGTTTGCAGTGGAGACAGTTGAAGATGCAGTCGAAGCGGGTCGCAAGATCGGTTACCCGGCAGTAGTTCGTCCTGCTTACACCCTGGGTGGAACCGGTGGCGGAATCGCTCAGAACGAAGCCGAACTTCGCAAGATCGCCACTGGTGGAATATCCGCCAGCAAGGTTGGTCAGGTTCTCATTGAGCAGTCGCTTCTTGGCTGGAAAGAGATCGAGTACGAAGTGATGCGAGACGGCGACGGAAACGTCATCACCATCTGCAACATGGAAAACCTCGACCCGATGGGCGTGCACACCGGCGATTCAATCGTCGTGGCTCCAAGCCAAACGCTCAACGATAAGGACTACCAGCGATTGCGTACTGCATCGCTGAATATTATTTCCGGGCTCGGTATCAAAGGCGGCTGCAACGTTCAGCTTGCTTACCGACCCTCGAACATGGTCGCAGAGGTTGTTGGCGAAGGCGCTGGTTACAACGAGGAAGGCTCGATGTACTACGTCATCGAAGTGAATCCTCGTGTGAGCCGATCTTCAGCGTTGGCATCGAAGGCGACGGGTTATCCAATTGCTCGTGTCGCGGCGAAGATAGCGCTTGGCAAGACGCTGGACCAGATTTCTAATGCTGTTACTCAGAAGACGACCGCCGCTTTCGAACCTGCGCTCGACTACTGCGTCGTAAAGATTCCTCGATGGCCGTTCGACAAGTTCCCGACTGGAGACCGTTCGCTGGGGACTCAGATGAAGGCCACTGGAGAGGTGATGGCGATCGATCGTACGTTCGAGGCGGCTTTGCAGAAGGCAGTTCGATCACTCGAAAACGGTCGCGGGTCGCTGCTTTGGGAAGATCCTGAGTGGGGCAACGACGGTCCGCCAGACCTGCTTGCTGACGATGATCGTATTTGGAAGCTGACTGCCGCTATTCGTGGCGGTCGCACGGCTGAATCGGTAACGCTGGAGACCGGCGTTGATCCGTGGTTCACACGTGCACTTCAGCGAATAGTCGGAATGGAACGAAAGCTATTAGCAGAAGAGATCACGCCTGATTTGATGTGGCGCGCCAAGCGACTAGGATTTTCTGACTCGCAGATCGGCACTCTTGCCGATTATCTGCCTGAGCAGGTTCGCACTATGCGAAAAGATTGGGGACTCAAGCCCGTCTACAAGATGGTCGACACCTGCGCCGGTGAATTTGAGGCAGTAACGCCTTACTTCTACTCGACGTATGAGCAGGAGAACGAAGCTCTTCCAACCGGTCGTGAGACTGCAATCGTTTTGGGCAGCGGCCCGATTCGAATTGGACAGGGCATCGAGTTCGACTACTGCTCTGTTCACGCTGCTTGGGCGCTTCAAAAAGCCGGCGTTGAATCGGTGATGATTAACTCGAACCCAGAGACGGTTTCGACTGACTTTGATACTTCAGATCGTCTTTACTTTGAGCCTCTCGATGAAGAGAGCGTTCGGGACATTATTGAAAACGAAGGTGGGGGAGTTGCCGAGAACAACCCGGCTTCGATGGTGCAGTTTGGAGGCCAGACCGCCATTAACCTTTCGCAATTACTAGGTGTTGCCGATCTACCGATTTTGGGTTCGACACCTGACGTGATCGACTTGGCTTCGGATCGTGGTCGGTTTGAGGAAGTTACTTCACGACATGGATTGCCACAGCCTCCGGGCGGAATGGCTTCTAACGTTGAGAGCGCGCTTCAAGTTGCAAATAGCGTCGGATACCCGGTTCTTGTGCGACCTAGTTATGTGCTTGGTGGCAGGGCGATGGAGATCGTTCAGACTCCGGCTGAGGTAGTTCGATATTTCGAAATGGCGATGAGGGAATTCCCGGGTCAGACGATTCTCATCGACCACTATCTGACCGGACTCGAAGTTGAAGTTGACGCAGTTTGCGACGGCGAAGATGTGTTGATTCCCGGAATCATGCAGCACATCGAGCGGGCTGGAGTTCACTCTGGTGACTCAATGGCCGTCTACCCGGCGCAGTCGCTGACGGATGCGGAGGTCGAGACGATTGTGGACTACACACGTCGAATCGGGCTGGCATTGGGTATTGTCGGACTCATGAACATTCAGTTCGTAGTCGCAGGTGGCGGTACATACCGAGGATTCAATAAGAGCGGCGCGAACGGTAAATCTGGTGATCCAGAAATTTACATAATCGAAGTGAACCCACGTTCATCACGAACGATTCCGTTCATTTCGAAGGTCACTCGAATTCCGATGGTTCGTATCTCCACTGATGTAATGCGTGGCAAGTCCATCAAGGAACAGGGCTATAAAGGTGGACTCGCCAAGAAGCAGAACCTGATTGCCGTGAAGGCGCCAGTGTTCTCGATGTCGAAGCTTGCCGGTGTGGACACTTACCTTGGGCCGGAGATGAAATCGACCGGTGAAGTTATGGGAATCGACACCACGTTCGATGGTGCGGTTACTAAAGCGCTTCTTGGTTCGGGAATGAACGTTCCTACAGGTGGTTCAGTGCTATTGAGCATTGCTGATCCTGACAAAGCGGATGCGTTGGGTCTTGTTCGTACTCTCGATGAAGCTGGTCATACGATCTACGCTACGAGCGGAACAGCCGAGATGATCCGAGCGATGGGCATTGATGTTCACGAAGTTGAGAAACGACTCGAGAGTAGCGACGGTCGGTCCGTTGTCGATATTATCGAGGACGGGACTGTGAGCGCTGTCGTGAACACGGTGACCGGTGATCGTTCGACAATGCAGGATGGTTTCCACATTCGTCGTTCAGCTGTAATGCAGCGTATTCCGTGCTTCACGTCTATCGACACTGCGCGTTGTGCTGTTGAGGCTGAGGGGGCGGTAGCAGGGGTAACTGGCGGTCAGGCTTATAACATCAAGACGTTGGCCGAGTATCTGGACGGCGAGTAGTTGTGGATCGTTTCGGATTGGCTGAGATTACGCCGAAACGAGATTGATTCCAGTGGTCTCGCCGATTATTCGGGTGACGACTGCGAATAGGTCCGGGCGATCCCACGCGTAGCCGTCGTGTGCAACGTACGGAATGTCGAAACCGTGCCGTTTGCCTACGACCTTGGTGTAGGCGTGACTGACGCGAAGGACGGCGTAGTAGTCGATCAGTGATCATCTAATTCCTGAAGCTCATGGCTTTGCGCCATGTAATAAGCGAGTGCTATTTCGAGCATTTTGTCGATCTCTGCTTTTGGAATTCCGACGTCATCAGGGGGGCGATGGACTAGATCGTTTTGGTTATGGCTATATCGTATTCAGGGTGGGTGAACATTGCGTTGCCCCAGTCGATAAGTCCGGAAACTTCGCCGTTATGCATCAAGATATTGTTCGGGTGTAGATCGCCGTAGCATATCGCTGGTTCGTCGGGCTGTTCGGGATGATTATTGGTCAGCTATTCGCTGATTTCTATAAGATCAGCTGCCTGAGCCGCTTCGGAAATAGCGGTTATGCCACCGAGCATACGTGTCGGCTTCATGTGATCGATATCGCCCCCTGATTAGCAAGTTGGTCCATGAGCTTTGTGGAGTCGAGACGATGCAGGCTTGCTTGAAGATTCACCATTATCCCGGGGAATCTCGGGATGAGTGATTGGTAGGCAAGTATGGTTTCACCCATGTTCTAACCCGGTAATCGCTCCATCAGCAAAAACGGTCGGTTGAGCAGCATTTCGCCAACGGAATCTATCGGCACTCTCGGAACCTCGTGACCTCCGTAAGCAGCGGCGTTTTGAACGGTCGATTCCCTGGAGACTCTGTGAACTTCATGGGCATGGCGGAAATGTCTAGGTACGAGATCGCTTGGGAATTTCGCTGGTGCGTTGAGAATCGTGAGCCCGAAGGTGTCAGTGTCGAAGCCGCCTTGTAGACGTTTGATGTCTCGATAGTTCCGAATAGTGGTCGATTGAATTTTCCAACTGAATCCTTTGCGCGATGCTAGGTCGATCAGCTAGTTGACGACCGTCTCAAAGATTACACCAGGGAGGGTTACCGATATTGAAGTTCCTTCGGTTGTTCAGATCGCCTACGTCATTCGGCTGTCACTACCAGATCGTCCGAACGTAAAAAAAAGACCCTGCAATTGCAGGGTCTTCATAGAACAATGTTGGAGCAAAGCTAGGTTAGATCTTGGCGGCACTAACTGATAGCCATACTCGTGGAACAGTCTTTAGTTCCATCTCTTCCCATATTTGTCCGAGACCCTTTTGGAGCGCTTCACGTCCGATGTCCAGTGGGACGCCGGGCATAACGCCTTCGATCCAGTCGGAGAATCCTGAGATGTGGTGCCAGCCTTCGTGCGGAACTTCGACTCGATTGAAGTCGTTGACCAGAACTTTGAATCCAGCGTTCTCGACTAAGTCGATATAGTCCTGAGCTTTAAGCTGAACTCGAGATTCAACTTTCTGAGACTTATCGGCAGATAGCCCATGTTCACGTTTCAGAATGCGAAGCGATCGCATCATCCACTTGCGGAAGAACAGCAGGCTGTCGTCTGGGTGTGAACCTTCGTAAAACGAAGTGTTGAAGGCGAAGATTCCGTTGGGCTGAAGCTTCTCTTTGATCTGGTCGACCAAAACCGTTTTTTCAGGGACGTAGTGAATCGAGTTGCAGTAAACAACTGCGTCGACCTTGTCTTTGACGGCACCAGTGAGGTTTTGCACCTCGGAGTGCACGTACTTTATTGCAACGTCCTTACGCTCACCAATCTCTTCCGCAGCCGCTTTAAGCGCAGTTGTGGAGTGGTCGACAGCGTAGATCACCGTGTGCTTGGCAGACTGAAGTCTTTCGAGGATAAGTTTGGTGATGCCGCCGGTGCCACAACCGAGGTCGACGATTTTTCGTTGCTTGCCAACTTCGGCAAGATCGAGCAAACGTTCGTTTACCTTGGTGTAAAAAGGTAGGTTGGAGAAGCTTGTGAAGTTGTATTCTTCGCTAGCTGTTACCAAATTCGTGCCTCATGATCCGCTGCGTGCACAGCGCTTGTTCAGATTCGATCCCACGTATGATCGCGGGCATAAGCCACGGCTTTCAGCAGCGGCTGATCAATTCTATCAGAGCTTGCGGATTTCATTAAGGGAGTATCACCGTTGTTGTGCCGACGTTCAGTTCAATTCGTACTCGGTTTGATGCTCATGGCACTTGCCGCATCTTGCGGTGGGAACTCGGGCGCCGGTGTGCCACTGATATTCGCGGCGGCTTCACTTTCAGATGTGCTTACTGAATCGGCGGAAATTTACGAGCGAGAAACCGGAAGGCAGGTTGAGTTCAGCTTTGGCGGATCGCTGACGCTGGCGAATCAAATCGCCAAGTTAGGTGCGCCGGCTGATGGGGTTTTCTTTGTAGGCGAAGAACCTAAGACGATTTTAGGTGAGTTGGTGAACCCGGTTCCGAACGGCAGCTTTCAATTGGTGAATACGCTGCTTGTGATCGCTTCGAAAGATGCCGGACATGTTGGGGCATTGAGTGATCTGGCGGGGTCGGATGCCCGAGTCGCTATCGCCGATCCGTCGTTGGCTCCTGCGGGTCAGTTTGCCAAACAGGCGCTTGAATATGCTGGTGTTTGGGAAGAGATCGAGAGTGATCTGATATTTGCCGTGGATGTTCGGGCTGCGTTAGCTGCTGTGGAATCGGGTAATTCCGAATACGGAATCGTCTATCGCACAGATGCTTTCGGATCGGATTCGATTTCGATCATGAATGAGATATATGAAGGCTATTCGCCTATCGTGTACGTTGGTAGATCATTGAAGCTGGCTGAAAATTCGGCTTCTGCGGTGGAATTCTTCGAATTCCTTTCTAAATCGCCCACGGCACGCGATGTCTTCGAGTCCGCTGGATTTACAATCGGATTCGCCGGACCGGCCGGTACTTAGAATCTTGTCGATTACCTATCTATAGCTATGAACTCAGATATTTCCATAGTTGCACTTTCATTGCAGATCGCACTCGTTGCGACGGCTGTGACGTTGCCGGTTGGCATGTTTGTGGCGTGGTTGTTAGTTAGAAAGCAGTTCAGAGGCAAGTTCGTTCTGGATGTGTTCGTTTCATTGCCGTTGGCGCTCCCACCAGTAGTAGTTGGGTATGCGTTGCTGTGGCTTGTGGGAACAAATGGATGGATAGGGCAGTTAAGCGAGTCGTTGTTCGGGTCGACATTGGCGTTTACGTGGATAGCGGCGGCGTTGGCGGCGGCGATTGTTTCGTTGCCGCTTGTCGTTCGTTCGTTTGCAGCGGCACTCGCTGGGGTTGATCCTCGACTCGAGGTTGCAGCACGGGGACTTGGTTCGGGATCGATTCGGACGTTCCTGACGGTCACCCTCCCTCTCGCTTATCGAGGTGTTATCGCCGGGGTGCTTCTTGGGTTTGTTAGGGCGTTATCTGAATTTGGAGCAACGATTATCGTTGCGGGAAACATTCCAGGGCGCACGCAGACGCTTCCATCGGCAATATTTACGCGTATCTCGGCAGGGAATACTGACGATGCTTGGCGACTGGCGCTGGTATCGGTTGTTCTGGGCGTAATTGCGTTGGCTGTTCACAATTGGTTGCTGAAGCGAACGGCGAACGGAATATCTATCTCGAACGGTGGGTCTCGATGATTTCGTTCGATATCCAATTGAATCATCCTGATTTTTCGCTTAGTGCAAAAGGCGAATTCGATGATGGAATCACGGCGGTGTTTGGTCCTTCAGGAGCAGGGAAATCTAGCCTTCTGAACTGTCTTGCAGGTTCGATCAAACCAAGCGATGGTTGGGTCACGTTAGACGGAACCACTTTGTATTCGGGATCCGACGATATTTGGGTTTCATCGGAAAAACGTCGGATTGGTACTGTGTATCAAGATGGAGCGCTGTTTCCTCACTTGAATGTTCGAAAGAATATTGAGTTCGGATGGAAGCTTTTGCCAGAAGGCCAGCGACGACTTGATCCGCTTGAGATCGCCGATCTACTTGGCCTGACGCATCTTCTTGATCGTGCCCCAAACGAACTTTCTGGTGGTGAACGTCAGAGGGTGGCTATCGCACGAGCACTGGCTACATCGCCAGCGTTGCTACTTCTTGACGAGCCTTTGGCGTCGCTAGATTCGGCACGGCGCGGCTCGGTATTGAATTATTTGAAGCGAATTCACGCCGAATTGAGTATGCCGATGATCTATGTTTCGCACTCGATTTCGGAGGTTGTTTCAATAGCATCGTCGGCGATGTTGCTGAGAGACGGTGAGGTTGAAGGCTTCGATCGACCATCGGCTTTGCTGCTCGGGGCTACTTCTAAGAGTGACGAAGTCGACAGCTTTGACAACATTCTTGATGGCGTTATTGGCGACTCTACGGATTACCTGACGACAGTGAGGATTGGGGAAGTCGATATCTCAACTCGACACCAAAATAAGAACCCTGGCGATAGAGTTGTCGTTTCACTTGGTGCGAATAAGGTAATTTTGGCGACGGACGAACCAACAAATATTTCAGCGCGGAATATCCTTAAAGGAAGTGTTTCGGAAATATGGTCGAACACCGGCAAAGTATTCACCGAGGTAGACATCGGCGAAAAATTTATCGTAGAACTCACAGAAAACGCACTTAATGACCTTGGTATAGCCGTTGGTCAGAACGTATTTTTAGTATTCAAATCAAGCAGCGTCGATGTTTACGACGCCTGAGAATCCGAATCACACACATATGAAACGCACCGTAACGCTCGCAATGCTTGTGGGCATTTTCGCGATAGCCCTTGCTGCATGCTCGTCTGAGCCTGAACCGACTGCCACTCCTCGACCGACTGCTACGACAGTTGTTGTGCAACCAATGAGGGATGCACAACCCGTTATGCCTTTGGAGGCGGATCTCGATCGCAAGACGGCGATGTTGCTGGGTCTAGATTTGCATCGTCAGCTATGGGCGACTCGTCCCTCAAACAACTATAAGTTCGGATTTCAGTGGAACGTCGGCGAATTTGCCTACGAGAGGGCAAATGTTGAGGTGAGGGTTCTCAAGAACGAACTTGAGGCTGTGTTGTGGGCCGACAATGCTGTGAAAGTCGATGGCACTGAGCCTGCTGGATTCGATTTGCCAGCTGAGCCGAATCACGACGATTACTACACCATCGACGGTTTATTTGCCGTTATCCAAGAAGCTATCGAGAGTGAGCCTGCGCGGGTATCACTCGGATTCGATTCGGCGTTCGGGTTTCCGACTTCGGTTGTGATCGAGTTTCCACCGAGCAGCGAGCATAAGGATATTTCGTTCTTTGCCGCACAGCTCGTTGCGATTCCGGGTCCACCTGAATAATGTGTCTTAGCGTTCGCTGGTGAGATCGTTCTACCCGGTTGCCTGTCGTCCTTCGAGAACTTCAGGATGGCATTTGCAACGTTCTTGGTTTTTCAAGAATTACCGGGTGTTTGCTCGCCCGGTAGGGCAGAAATCGAGTAGTACGCATTCGGCACAGAACGGATCGTTTTTGACGCAAACTCTCGCTGCATGACCGTCGAGTTGGGCGTGGAAATCGCCCCACATATCAACATTTGGCTCAAGTTTTGATTCGAAGAGTCGTTGGTAGTCGGCGTACTTGTTGCCTCCGACCTTCCAGCCGAGTCGGTCGACCAGCCGGCGTGTGTAGGTATCCATCACGAACCTTGGCTTTTTGGCTGCGTAGAGAATGATGTCGTCGGCGGTTTCTTCACCAATTCCGTAAATCCTCAACAAGCGCCCTCGTAACTCGGGAAGTTCTAGTGCGAAGAGGTTAGCGTCGTCGCCATCGAATTCTTCTACGAGTGTTCGAGCGAACGCTTTTAGCTTCTTAGTTTTGGTGTTGTAGTAGCCAGAAGAGCGGATCGCCTCGATTAGATCTTCATCGTTGGCCTCGTGAACTGCTTTGTAGCCCCAAATTCCGGCGTCGCGGAGATTCGCCAAAGCTCTCTTGGCGTTATTCCAATTGGTGTTTTGAACCAGAATTGCTCCTGCCGAAATCTCGAAGCCTGCGTCTTTGCCAGAGTCGTATTCGACTGGCCACCAGTTGCGATGCCCGATTTTCTCTAGAAGGCGTTTGTAGATTTCTAGGAGTAGTTCGGTTGAGGGTGTTGTTGGCATTGGGAGGTGAGCAAGGAAGGAGATTAATTCGCCGTGTAGTGAGTGTCGGAATACGCCGTTACAAGGGGGAGAAAGATACTGAAATGAATTTAGCATGACAATCGAAATGGATCGTCGATGCTCACAGGATTTATGAGATAATTGATATCCAGTAATCGCGTTAGTTGAAGTGATAGGAGCCACCTTTGCAGACGATGTTCGAGAGACTGGATGCAGCAGCAGCCAAGATGGAGAGTTTCGTTTGTGTGGGTCTTGATCCCACTCCTGAACGCGTTCCTATCGACGACATTCTGGCGTTCAACTGCGCCATCATCGACGCCACCAAAGACGTGGTGTCAGCCTTCAAGCCTCAGTTTGCCTACTACGAGGCGATGGGAATCGAAGGCTTTCGGATTCTTGAAAAAACCATTCATTACATCAGAGATGTTGCACCCGATCACGTGATTGTTGGGGATGGCAAGCGTGGTGATATTTCGACTACCGCAACTGCCTACGCAACCGCCATGTTCGAAGTGTGGGATGTGGATATTGCGACCATCTACGCATATCAAGGAAGCGATTCAGTCGAGCCGTTTTTGCAGTATCCAGGCAAAGGCGTTTACATCGTTTGCCGAACATCTAACCCTAGTTCGCGTGATATTCAGGACCTCGTGGTAGATGGACCGGATCATCAACAGCATGTATTCGATCGAGTAGCCGATATGGCAGATCGATACGCTAGATCAGAGAATGTTGGCCTGGTTGTTGGTGCAACATATCCCGACGATCTACGTGCACTGCGGTCTAAGCACGCTGCGCCTCACTTCCTTATCCCGGGGGTTGGTGCGCAGGGCGGTCTAGCAGAAGAAACGGCGCGTGCCGGTGCTAACGAACAGGGCGGGGGATTCATCGTGAATTCTTCGCGGGGGATTATTTACGCATCGAGTAACCCTGAAGATTTCGATACTGCTGCTCGTGGCGAAGCCGAGAAGTTGAAGATTCAGCTCAACGACGCGCTGAAGCCAAACGGATCGTTCACTGCCGAATCTGTGACGGTCGAGTAGCTCGCGTAATTTCGCAGTGGATCGTTTGCATGCCAGAAACTCCTTTTAAAGTTGGCGACCGTATAACTCTTAAGAAGAAACACCCGTGCGGTGGTTTCGAGTGGGAGGTTTACCGTATTGGCGCCGATATTGGAATGAAGTGTTTGACGTGTGAGCGTCGGATGATGCTGACTCGACGGGATGCCGAGAGAAGAACGGTAGCCATAGTTGAAGCGATTAGTGATGCTGACGACGATTCGGAATCGCAGTCGGCACCCGTTACATAATAACTATTGGGATAAGAGACGTTTCAACTGCTGTGTTAGCGTGTACTCGGTGTAACCTTGTTCTCACTTCAGAATGGTATTGCGATGCCGACATCTGAACGCAGGCGGATCGTACTGGCGCAATGCCAACGACCAACAATTGGATGGAGACTGACAACATGATGGAGCTGGTAATCGACAGCATTCGAGTTAGTTTGCTCAACCACCAACGCGTCGTGATTCTGAAGCAGAAGGAAATCGATCGATACCTTCCTATATGGATCGGCCCGCCTGAGGCGGACGCTATCGCAGTTCGATTGCAAGAAGTATCTGTCCCGCGTCCTTTAACACACGATTTATTGCACAACTCCATTAAGGACCTAGGCGGTGTGATCGATCACATCGTGGTTTCGAGCATGGAGAACGATACTTACTACGCGACGATCGTGGTTCGGCAGGGCGACAAGATGGTTGAGATCGACGCTCGACCTTCCGATGCTCTGGCACTTGCCGTTCGAGCTGGCGTTCAGATATTTGCTGCGCCTGAAGTAATGGACAAGTGTGGAGTGCGTCTCGACAAGGACAGTGGTCTTGCTACTGTCGGTGAAGATGCAGCGAGTGCCGCTGCTGCTCCTGCTCGTGAGGCGGGTGGTCCTGTTGGAGCCGAAGAAGCCGAGAAGCTATCCGTGTTCGCCGACTTCATCGAATCGCTTGATCTGGGAGATATGGATACGCCTAGTGGCGATAACGACAATCCCAGCGGTGATAAACCGGCTGGTGACGAGCCTGTCGCGGGTGGTTAGCTGGGTTGGACGAGCTTATCCGGTAAGTAAAAATCGACCCTATATTTTGTGGGGTCTTTTCTTTTAATCTGCTTGTTTGGTCGTGTTTCAAGTTTGTTTCAGTTGGTCGCCTTCATTGCGTCGGCAAAGTAGGCGAAAGAACGACTTGAAAATATGAGCCAGTTTTGTAGATATTCCGTTTGGAATTTGGTGGGCTTGTGGTAGCATTTTCAATCGGTCATTTAGAGCAGGGGGTTACCTTGTCGGACGTACCAGAATCGCCTCCCGAGTCAACGGAGCAGGATAACGAAACCGGTGGTTTGCCAAGTGCATCTTCTGATCAAGCAATAAGTGGCTGGCCCTCAACTATAAAGTTGCTGGGGCGAGTAGGTGGAATCGGCTGGTTTGTCGGTACTGCTATCGCTCTGGGTGCATATGGTGGGTATTGGCTCGATCGACAATTTGAAACGGCTCCTGTCCTGACCATAATTGGGCTGGCGCTGGGCGTGACAACAGCATTTGTTGGCATGTTCCGGCTTCTCAGCACCATTAGAAGAGGGCGGTAATAGCCAACAGAGAACGAAAGAGAATTAGGTAAAGGCCGCTTGGGAAAGCTTCTTTCTAGTCCCAAACTCCTTGTCATCGCCATCGCTGCTGTTGCAGCGTTGTTAGTCTCCGTAGCCGGTGGCGCACTTGGTGCATCATTCGGTTTGGGATTCCTTGGCGGTCCGATTCCGTTCATCTCGATCCCAGCCGAGCGAGTTGCCTTTATTGGTAGCTACCAGCTCCTTAACTCAACTGTTATGTTCTGGTTCGGTGGGCTGATTCTTCTCTTCATCGCATGGCGAGCAGGTCGAAACGTGAAAGACGTTCCTTCCGGTTGGCAGAACCTGATGGAGATGATTTATGAATTCTTCAGCAATACCGTTGACGGCGTTGCTGGCGGTACACCAAAAGCGGGTCGACGTTTCCTCGCTTTGGTTACCACTATTTTCCTTGTCGTGATGATTATCAACTGGGTTGGAATTCTCCCCGGTGTTGGATCAGTCGGTCGAATCGAAACGATTGACGAGTGGACTCACCACCACCTTGAAGCGTTCGAGGCTGAAGTCGAAGAGGCTCACCCTTCATACAACCACGAGCAGGTCGAAGCTGCTGCGATGGTTCACCTTCTTGAAGAGCACGGCGACGATACGTTTGTAGCGTTCGACGGTGCGATTGTTCCTCTAGGACGCGGCGAGCAGCAGCGTGTTCCGCTGAACAAGATCATTAGCTTTGATCATGGTGACTTGGAAGACATTGAAAAAGCTATAGGGGATGGTGACGATCTTTCTCTCCTGCCGATCCTTGAGAGCATTCATCACGATATCGAAACTGGTGTAGTGAAGGGTAAATTTGCTTACAAAGAGGGCGGCGATATAGAAGCGTCGAGCGAACTCCTCGGCAAGAAGGTTGGACTATTGGTCCCATACCTTCGAGGTGCTTCCACCGACATCAACACGACATTGGCTATTGCTCTTGTTGCGATGTTCACAGTTCAGTTCTGGGGCTTCCGAGCTTTGGGTGTTCGTGGATACGGCGGGAAGTTCTTGGTCAACCCGATTACAAAGGGTCCGATCGCAACATTTGTTGGTGTACTTGAGGCGTTTGGTGAGCTTACTCGAACGATCAGTTTTACTTTCCGTCTATTCGGCAACATGTTTGCCGGTGAGATTCTGCTTATAGCGATGGCATTCCTGCTGCCGCTTGTCGGAATCATCCCGTTCATGGGTCTGGAATTGTTTGTGGGCGTTATCCAGGCGTACATCTTCGCAATGCTCACTCTTGTATTTGGCGTCATGGCAGTCGCGAGTCACGGTGATCACGACAGCCACGCGGAGGATCACTGAGAACAGCGATCCCCTTGATTAAGGCGTGGTGGCGTGGCGATATAAATAACGCCGTGATTGGCCACCGACGCATAGAACGAAGTTACTAGGAGAAAATAAATTGGAAGCAGATGCAGTAAAGCCTCTGGCAGCAGCAATCGCAATCGGTGTTGGCGCTCTTGGCCCAGCCCTTGGTATTGGATTGTTGGCCGGTAAGGCCATGGAAGCTTTAGGTCGAAATCCTGAGGCTACCGGTCCTGTTCAACAGAACATGATTCTTGCCCTTGCGTTCGCAGAAGCTATCGCTATTTATGCGTTGGTTGTTGCGATCATCATCCTATTCGTCTAATCAAACGGACTCCGTGTGACTATCCTGGGTGGGAGATTTCTCTCACTCGGGGGTCGCTAGCGGGCCGGTAAGGAACGAATATGGAAGCACTTGGAATAACACTTCAGCAGTTGCTAACTCAGCTGGTTAGCTTCCTGATCCTGTTTTTCCTGTTGTACAAGCTGGCGTATGGTCCGATTATGGGCATGCTCGACAGCCGTGCACTGAAAATCAAGGAAAGTTTGGAAGCAGCTGAGACAGCACGTCTTGATGCAGCATCTTCAGCCGAACGAGTGGAAGTAGAAATTGCTTCGGCCCGTGTAGAAGGCCAGAAGATTGTGGCAGAGTCGCGTGAAGCAGCTTCGAAGCTTCGTGAGCAAGAGCAGGTACGTGCACGTCAAGAGGTCGAGACGATGCTCGAACGTGCAAGAACTGAAATTAGTCGCGAGAAAGATTCTGCTGTGGAAGAAGTTCGTAAGGAATTTGCGAGCCTCGCTATTACAGCAGCTGAACGAATCGTTGAAGGATCACTTGATGCCAAGTCTCACTCCAGCCTTATAGATAGGGTTTTGGAAGAAGGACTTAGCGAGAGGAAGAACTAGAGAATTCGCCAAATTTCGATTTGCCGAGGACTCTGAACTAGTAATGGCAGCAACCGGACGAAGATACGCTCAGGCAGCTTTCGAGCTGGCTAACGAAAAGAACAACATCGACCGTTGGGTGGAAGACTTGGCGCGTGCGGCGGAAGTTCTAAGCGATTCCGATGTATTGAGTTTTCTCGATGCACCGCAGGTGACGGACAGCGTAAAGCTGGACGGTATTGGAAAGCTTCTTGCGGATGTTGATGTGTTGGTTCGAAACACGGTGAACCTAATGACGGTGAATCGTGACATCACTAAATTTGCGGATATGTTCCGTTTGTTTGGTGAGATGGCTGATGAGCACCACGGTATCGCAAGAGCCGAGGTTGTTTCAGCAGTTCCACTCGATGATGCCCGCCGCAGCAAAATTGCTGACGGTTTGGCGAAATTGGTTGGACGAAAAGAAGTAAAGATTACTGAGAGTGTGGATCCTGAGATCATCGGCGGAATGGTGGCGAAAGTCGGCGACCGCCTGATTGATGGAAGTACACGCACTCAGTTACGAGCAATGCGAAGTTCGTTGGCCGAGCGGCCAGTCGATTAGAGCCAATCAAACGGCCGATCGATCAGGCCAGTAGATCAACAAGCCAATAGTGCAAAACGGGTTTTACCCGGAGAGAGAGTCCGATGGCAGTACGAGGTCAGGACATAGCTTCTGTTATCAAGAAGCAGATAGAAGATTTCGGTGGCGATATCACGCAAGTTGATGTCGGTACCGTTATTGAAGCCGCAGACGGTACGGCTCAGATACACGGTCTCTCAGGAGTTCGGTATTCAGAGCTGTTGCAGTTCCCTGGTGAAATTTACGGACTTGCGCTGAACCTCAACGAGGACAGCGTTGGTGCAGTAATTCTTGGTGATTACATTCAGATCAAAGAAGGCGACGAAGTTCGCAGCACTGGTCGAATTATTGAAGTTCCGGTTGGCGATGCAATGCTTGGTCGAGTCGTTGACTCGCTTGGTGTTCCTATCGACGGCAAGGGTTCAATTGCAACGACAGAGTCATACCCGGTCGAGAAAATCGCACCAGGTGTGGGAGCTCGGCAGTCTGTTGATCAGCCAGTGCAGTTCGGTCTGAAGATCGTTGATGCAATGGTTCCGGTTGGCCGAGGACAGCGAGAGCTTGTTATTGGTGACCGTGCAACTGGTAAGACTTCGGTCTGTATCGATGCACTCATCAACCAGAAGGACAGCGGGATCATCGGTGTGTACGTGGCCATTGGTCAGCGTGCGTCGAAGGTTGCTCAGGTCGTTACTCGACTGGAAGAAAACGGAGCTCTCGATAACACGGTTATCGTTACTTCTAACGCTTCCGACCCTGCAGCTATGCAGTACCTCGCTCCTTATGCAGGTTGCTCCATTGCTGAATATTTCATGGCTCAAGGTAAAGACGTACTGATCGTTTATGACGATCTTACGAAGCACGCTTGGGCTTACCGACAGATGTCACTATTGCTTCGACGCCCTCCGGGTCGTGAGGCTTACCCTGGTGACGTTTTCTACCTCCACTCACGCTTGCTGGAACGGGCTGCTCGCCTGAACAAGGATGCCGGTGGTGGTTCGATCACCGCTCTGCCGATCATTGAGACGCAGGCTGGTGACGTTTCGGCTTACGTTCCTACTAACGTTATTTCGATTACCGACGGTCAGCTCTTCCTAGAGCCTGACTTGTTCAACTCAGGTGTTCGACCTGCTGTGAACTCGGGTATTTCTGTGACACGTGTGGGATCTTCCGCTCAGACTAAAGCCATGAAGGGCGTGTCTGGATCGTTGAAGGCTGAGATGGCTCAGTACTCAGCGCTTGTAACGTTTGCTCAGTTCGGTACCGACGATCTTGATGCCGTCACCCGACGTCAGCTTGAACGTGGTGCCCGATTTACTGAACTGTTGAAGCAGGATGAAAACTCCCCGCTTTCACTTGAGGCTCAGGTCTCAGTACTTTACGTCGCTGACAAGGGCGCACTTGAGAATATAGCGGTTGAGAATGTTCGAGCATGGGAAGCACAGTGGCACGATTACGCTGCTGCTAACTTGCCAGAGGTATTGAAGTCGATCGCAGCTTCAGGTGAACTGAGCGATGATGACAAAGTCAAGCTGGACGAAGCAGTAGTTGCTTTCCAACAGACAGTAAGCCTCTAAAGACTAGCAGAAACTAACAGAGTCAAGAATTGCCGAGTACCAAGGATTTCCGAGACCGAATCAAATCGGTTTCGAACACAGCAAAAGTCACAGGCGCAATGCAAATGATTGCAGCGTCGAAGATGAACCGTGCCCAGAATACGGTGAAGGCGGGACGTCCGTACGCTGATCGTATCCGTGACGTACTTGGTGATCTTGCTGCGTTAGCTGCTAAAGACGAAGACGCTCCGACTATTGACCTTCTGAAGGTTCGGCCGGTGAATAAAACTCTCGTTCTCCTTGTTACTCCCGACCGTGGATTAGCGGGTGCGCTTGTTGGAAACCTCCAACGTGCTGCTGCTAAGTTCATTAGAGAGACAGAGGGCGATGTTTCAATCGTTGCTGTTGGTCGTAAGGGTGAAAAATTTGTTGCTCGAACCGGACAGAATCTGGTAGCTAGTTTCTCGGTGCCAGATCGTCCTAAATTGGATGACACGATTGCGATTGGGCGGATGCTCGTTGACGAGTACAGCTCAGAGCGTGTTGATCGAGTCGTTCTGCTATATGCAAAGTTCATCAACACTGCTGTGCAGCAAGTAACTGTGCGACAGCTTCTACCAGTCGAGCCAGCGCAGCGCGATGGCGATGATGTAGATAAGTTGGAAGAGCTTGATTACATTTACGAGCCGAGCATTATTGATGTGCTCGAGGCGCTCGTACCGCGATACATCGAAACACAGGTGTATCACGGAATTCTCGAAGCATTTGCCAGTGAGCATTCTTCTCGCATGATTGCGATGCAGAATGCCACCGATAATGCGAACGAGATTGTCGAGGGTCTGACTCTCGATTTGAACAAAGCACGGCAGGAATCTATTACTGCCGAGCTTCTTGACATCGTGGGTGGCGTTGCCGCCTTGGAAGGCTAATAGAAATAACGGCCGTCCATCGGGCGGGTATCGCAAGACCAGGAGAGCCTCAGTAATGGCTAAGGGTAGCAAGGGCAAAGTTGTACAGGTAATTGGAACCGTCGTTGACGTTGAATTCCTAGCCGGTGAACTGCCAGTAATATATTCAGCTGTAGAGCTTCAGAACGAAGGCGAACGCCTCGTACTTGAGGTAGAACAGCACGTTGGAAACAGCTGGGCTCGATGTCTGGCTCTCGGTGCAACCGAGGGTCTCGCACGTGGCACAGAGGTTACCGACACCGGTTCGCCAGTCATGGTTCCAGTTGGACCAAGTTCACTTGGTAGACTGATGAACGTGCTTGGTGATCCTATCGACGGGGGAGCAGAATTTCCTGCTGACGCCTTACGATGGCCTATTCACCGCAAGGCACCTTCATTCGATGAGCAGTCAGGTACTACTGACGTTCTCGAATCTGGCATCAAAGTTATCGACCTGATTACCCCTTTTGCTAAGGGCGGTAAGGTTGGTCTTTACGGTGGTGCTGGTGTTGGCAAGACAGTTGTTATCACTGAACTCATTCGAAACATCGCACAGGAACACTCTGGTGTGTCCGTGTTCGCTGGTGTTGGTGAGCGATCTCGTGAAGGTAACGACCTTTGGGGTGAAATGATCGACTACGGTGTTATGGATTCCACAGCACTTGTGTTCGGTCAGATGAACGAACCACCTGGAACTCGAGCACGAATCGCCCTTACGGGATTGACGATGGCCGAATACTTCCGTGATGAAGAAAAACGAGACGTGCTTCTATTCGTAGATAACATTTACCGTTACATTCTTGCCGGTATGGAAGTTTCAGCGCTTCTCGGTCGAATGCCTTCTGCTGTGGGTTACCAGCCGACTTTGTCGACTGAAATTGGTGACCTTCAGGAACGAATTACTACGACTAAAGACGGTTCGATTACATCCTTCCAGGCTGTATACGTACCGGCTGACGACTATACCGACCCTGGTATTGTCACAACGTTTGGTCACTTGGACGCTAACGTGTCGCTTGACCGTGCACTTGCTGCGCAGTTCCTGTTCCCTGCTGTTGACCCTCTCGCATCTAACTCTCGAATTCTTGAGCCAGCAATTGTTGGTGAAGAACACTACGAGGTTGCTCAGAGTGTTCAGCGAGTTCTGCAGCGTTACAAAGACTTGCAGGACGTTATCGCAATTCTCGGTATCGAAGAACTTTCTGAAGAAGACCAGGTTACTGTTGGGCGTGCACAGCGCATCCAGCGTTACCTGACTCAGCCGTTCTTCGTTGGTGAAGTGTTTACGGGTATTCCGGGGCAGTACGTTCCGGTTGCCGAGACTGTTCGAGGATTCAAGGAAATTCTCGAAGGTAAGCACGACGATCTGCCAGTTCAGGCGTTCTACATGGTTGGAACGATTGACCAGGCCGTTGAGAAGGGCAAGAAGATGCAGGAGGAAGCCTCGGCCGCTAGCTAAAGCGGGTTAGGTTTCTAAAGGACATCAATTAATTATGGCTAAACTTCAATTAGCAATAGTGACCGCCGAGGGTGAAAGCTTTTCGGGTGAAGTCGATAAAGTTGTAGCACCGGGTGGACTCGGTGAATTTACCGTCCTGCCTTCGCACGCTCGTATGATCTCCACTCTTAGCGCTGGCATTCTTCGTTTCGATCAGAGCGGCGATTCTGTTTCGCTGGCGATGTCGGGCGGTTTCTTGGAAGTTTCTGATAACCGAGTAACCGTTCTCGCAGATGCTGCTGAGCAGGACGATGCTATCGATCTTGAGCGTGCGGAAGCCGCTTTGGAACGGGCGCAGAAGCTTATTGCGTCGAGTCCTGCTGACGTTGACCTGGAGAAGGCTACGGCTTCGTTGCAACGTGCTCAAGTACGAGTAAAACTCGGTCGAAGACGTCGAGAGCGCGGGTTGGGATAGTTCAACCTTCCCTCCGGGCGTCACTTGCGTGACTTGGTCTCTAGCTGCAATCTACCCGCCCTCAGAGTGTGGGAGGGAGAGGGGGAGATTTGCGACTTGGAGGCGAGTCGTTCGACGACGACAGCGACTAACGTATGTAGTACGTCATCGACTGCAATGATAGAACCGGATCGATACCTCGCACCGTCACGCCTTCGGGTACTTGCGGAGACAGCGGAGCGTAGTTGAGTATCGATTTAATGTTCGCTTGGACCATAGCGTCGATTACTTCCTGGGCATGGTCGATCGGGACAGTGACGATACCGATTTTGATATCAAGTTCTTTCACCGACTCGGTTAACTGCGATATCGGCTGAATGTGAAGACCTGAAATCGTTTTACCTACGATGTCGTGGCTTGTGTCGAAGGCGGCGCTAATATTGAAACCTTCTGGAGCGAAGCCAGGATAAGAAACAACAGCCCGACCGAGCCTTCCCATACCAACAACCGCCGCGTTCCAAGTTCGGTCGAGACCAAGGATTTCGCGGAGCTGACGTTCGAGCATCGCTACGTCGTATCCACGTCCTTGTTTACCGAATCGCCCGAAGTAAGAAAGATCTTTCCGAATCTGAGCAGGGGTCATATGTAATGTCGATCCCAGTTGCTCAGAGGAAATGACTTCTTCGCCGGCGGACGAATACTGCGTGAGGACTCTCACGTACAAAGGCAGCCGTTGAATAACGACTTCTGGAACCGGAAATACCGAACTTAAATTGTCACTATTGTTGGGAGTTGTCATTGTGCGCGCAGCATTACATAAAAGAGAGGCAAAGCCGTGTGTGCTTTGTATCACAATGTGTGAATAATCGCACGTGTGCTGTAGTGCGGCGAATGTATGCTGTTGGTAAGAATTTCGATCAAATAGGAGAGAAGCTGATGAAACTTCGAGAAGTGGGGCGTGTTGCGGCGATATTAGGCGTTGCGCTGACGTTTCTCGTCGGGGCTATCAGTATTATCCTCGGAGTTGTGAATTCATCGCCTGATCAAGGTGGAGGCTCGCTCGTCGTGCGGGGCTTGGTGCTTGTGGTGTTATCGGTAGTTGCAGGATATGCCGCCTCTATCAGTATTCGCAAACCCGAAATGGCATCTATTCAACTAGTGATGGTTGCAGTGCTTGGCAGCGTCGCCGCATTTCGAAGTTTTTGGATTGCCGCGGGTGTCTTGATATTGTCCGCTGCGATTGTTTACTCAAGCCGAGAGAGCTAGCCCGGGCGTTAGTCGCAGCGTTAGCTTCGGACGTCACTGGCGCTGACTTGGTCGCGCGTTGCAGTTGCGTCAGTTGAGATTTGCCAGCAATGCTGCAATTGGGGGAGAAAATCCTGAAAATGAATTCAGGCTGACAATGGTCGTTGAGGACTGGTTCGAGCGTACGTAGCCGTCGGAACTATCAATCCTCCCCCAGAGTGGGGGAGATTGCGACGCGGAGCCGAGTCGTCCGACGACGAGCGTGACTAACGAACTCAAGACGCCTTAAACAAAAAAGGCCCCGGTATCAATTACCAGAGCCTTAAGAGTTCGGTCGTTGCAATTACGCAGCTGCGACCTTAGCCGGAGTGGCGGTTTCAGACATTGCTCGACGTGCGGCCTCTTTCGAGTCCACCGTGAACGAGCACTGGAGGCAAGACAAACTCTTGCTATCTGGGAATACGACGAGCTCAATGTCGCCGTGACACTTCGGGCATGCCTTTAAGTAAAGCACTTTAGTTCCTTCTTCTTTCGTCCCCGCCAAAACGCTGGTCGGGGCGTTCATAAAATGTTGGTCCCGATTGCGTTATAAATCCTGTAACAAGATTCACTGCGTAAAACGAGCCGCGGGAGATACTACTACGAAAAATCTCAACATTCAATACATCTGTGTCAGATTTCGTAAACATTTGGTTAAAGCCCCATAAGTGAGTCATAAAATAACGACGAAATCATGCGCTTAAGTTTACACGACCTGTATCAACTATTACAATAGTAGCCGTGTTATTTATATTGACTCGGTTAGCCGAATTGTTCGTAAATGACCAGATTTCGATTTTCATACCGTCTTCATTAGCTTCATTAAGGAAAATTCTTGACTCAGAACTATGGGCAAACACCCGACGAGCAGGAACAAGCCGGTAAGCAGGATCTCGCCTGGTCACGTTCAAAGAATTTGAACCGAATGTTGACTGAGCTATTCGAAATCGCTTCGAGCGGTGACGAAAACCGCCGCGTTCCGATGAATGTGAATCGCCCTATCAGTAGACAGCAGTCTCGTCGAGTTCCGCCGACTACTCGGATAACAGGGGTTTACGTAATCAGTGTGGCGGCTCGATTGGCTGATATGCATCCGCAGACGTTGCGTAAGTACGATAAGGAGGGGTTGGTTAGTCCGCAGCGATCGGGTGGGAGCCGACGGCTTTACTCTGATTCCGACGTTGAACGATTGCGCGTAATTCGTCGGCTTGCTGACGGATTAGGATTGAACTTGAATGGTGTTAGCTTAGTGCTCGATCTAGTGAGATCATTAACGGATATCGTTTCGCTACTGGAGAGCAGCCCTGAAGTGTCAGATACGCGGGCTGCGAGAGTGGCGGCAGACGAACTTCGACAGATACTCTCGTATGTTGGCGCTGATTAGCTGGTCTAATCTCGTCCAATTCATTTCTTTTCATTAATAGGTCATTAAAAACGTTGTCAGAAACAGAAGACAAAATACCGCAGGAAGATTCTGCGGAATCGGAACAATCTACGGATTCCGCCAACATAAAAAATTCGTCAGGCGAATCAAATGACGAACTAGCGGAAGCACTTCGAGAGAAGGACCAATTCAAACGTCTGGCTCAGCGAGCGCAGGCCGACTTGGTCAACTATCGAAGGCGTATTGAAGGTGAGCAGGAATCGTCGCGACATCGCAATTTGCAACGAATCGTGCTCAAGTTTGCTGATGTGATTGATCAGCTTGATGTTGCGCTCAGTGCCGACTCTATGAAGGATACTGAGGCAGGCTGGCTGGAAGGAATCACGGCAATCCAGAAGAATTTCGTGAATGCTGTTTCTTCGGAAGGCTTTGAGCGATTTGACTGTGTAGGCGAAGAGTTTGACCCTCGTAAACACGAGGCTTTGCTTTCGAGTCCTACAGCAGACCACGCTCCAGATACCGTCGTTACAGAACTACGGCCCGGATATATGTACAACGGAGAAGTCGTTCGGCCCGCTCAGGTGCAGATTGCTGTCGCATTACCTGATGAGGATGAGGACTAGAACGATAAAAAAAGCATGGATATGAGTAGGGGCTACGAATTCGGGCATAAGCGAATTACTTAGCGACGCATTTATTTAGTTACTACGAATTTCGAACAACAGGTTCAATACTTTCCGACCCAAAATTCGGAAACGAAGAAGGAAATCTAAAAGAACAATGGCAAAGGTTATTGGAATCGATCTCGGCACCACGAACTCCGCAATGGCGATCATGGAAGCCGGAGAACCACAGATCGTTGAGAATGCAGAAGGACGACGCACTACTCCATCAGTAGTCGCATTCAATTCGAAGACCGACGAACGATTCGTTGGTGAATTGGCTCGTCGTCAGGCAATTACGAACCCTGAGAACACTGTGTACTCGGCAAAACGATTCATCGGCCGACGATTCGACGATGCTTCGGTTCAGGCTGACGTAAAGAACGTTTCATTCAAGCTCGGCGAGCTTGATGGTGGAGACGCTGGAATAGTTCTAAATGGCAAAACCAGCACGCCTGCCGAAGTTTCGGCAATGATTCTACGTAAGCTCAAGGACGACGCAGAGGCAAAGCTGGGCGAACCAGTTACTCAGGCTGTCATCACTGTTCCAGCGTATTTCAACGATGGTCAGCGAGAAGCTACTAAAATCGCTGGTCAGATCGCCGGACTTGAAGTTCTGCGAATCATCAACGAGCCAACTGCGGCTTCGCTGGCGTACGGCCTCGATAAAGAGGGCGAACGAACTATCGCTGTGTACGACCTCGGTGGTGGAACCTTCGACGTTACGATTCTCCAACTCGGTGAAGGCGTATTCGAAGTGAAGAGCACGAATGGCGACACTCACTTAGGTGGTGACGACTTCGATCTGAGCTTAGTCGACTATTTGGCTGACGAGTTCAAAAAAGAGAACTTGATCGACCTTCGTGACGATGTTTCGGCACACCAGCGACTACGAGTCGAATCTGAACGTGCCAAGGTTGAGCTTTCTTCGGTAGCTTCAACTGAGATCAACTTACCGTTCATTTCAGCAGACTCATCGGGTCCTAAGCATCTTCAGTCGACTCTTACCCGAGCAAAACTCGAAGAGCTCACCAGTGCATTGATTGAGCGAACAGCTGCACCGACCAAGTCGGCATTAAAGGACGCAGGCATTTCACCGGGCGAAATCGACGAGGTTGTTCTCGTTGGTGGAATGACTCGAATGCCAGCAGTGATCGAAATGGTCACCAAGCTGTTCGGCAAAGAGCCAAACCGTTCGATCAACCCAGACGAAGTTGTTGCCGTTGGAGCTGCGATTCAGGCTGGTGTTCTTCAGGGCGACGTCAAAGATGTTCTGCTTCTTGATGTAACACCTCTTTCCGTTGGAATCGAGACACTCGGTGGTGTTCGTACTGCTCTTATTGAGCGAAACACGACTATTCCAACTTCCAAGACGGAGACGTTCACCACTGCTGCCGACAATCAGTCGAGCGTGGAGATTCATATCGTTCAGGGTGAACGTGAGATGGCCGGCGATAATACGTCGATTGGTCGCTTCAATCTTGACGGAATTCTTCCGGCTCCTCGTGGAGTCCCGCAGGTCGCAGTTACGTTCGATATCGATGCCGATGGCATATTGAAGGTGTCGGCTAAAGATAACGGCACTGGCAAGGAACAACACATCACGATCACGGGTCGTTCAGGAATGGATGATGCTGAGGTCGAGAGACTCGTCAAGGAAGCTGAAGAGAACGCTGAAGCCGATAAGTCAAAGCGTGAGGGTGTCGAAACTCGTAACGCCGGTGAGAGTGCTGTTTTCCAGGCAGAGAAGATCCTTAAGGATGAAGGCGACAAGATTCCTGACGAGATCAAGAGCGACGTCGCAGCGAAGGTTGAGGCTGTCAAAGAGAGTCTTGCCGACGAGGCTGCCGACACCACTGTGATCGCTGCAGTGACTGAAGAGCTTCAGACGGCACTTCAGGCCGTTGGACAGGCTGTTTATGAAGCAAATCAGGCTGCTGGTGGTGAGGAAGCTACTGTTGAAGGCGGCGATCAGGCTCCAGAAGATGACAAGGACGATGCTGCCGACAGCGGCAGCGAGAGTGATGACGATGACGAAGAGGACACCGTGGAAGGTGAATTCCGAGAAGTTTAGTCGCTGCCAACATTTTCTTCAGGTTGGTCGTTGGTGGTATTCGCGGTCGGTGTTTAGGAACTAACGTGGTAAATGTGAAAAGACCCGTCGTTGTGACGGGTCTTTTCTTTTAACTGCTCGAACTTTCTAAACGCTGGATCGGTCGACTTAGCCAAGGGTTGCGGATAGCGCTGTTTGAGTTGAAATATTCTGCAAGGCTAAATTTTGACTCAAACATAATTCGGACCGCTGTATGATTGAGCCATTCTTGTCCTACCTTTGACCTATTAACGGGTACGGAGAGTCGGCGTCCTAACCCACACAGATCTCAAGTTACGAAGCAGTGTCGTTAATTTCTGCTGTTCAGATGAGATCGAACTCCTGAATCGATAAAAATTTATGACCTCTACTGTATTTGAACCGATGAATATGACGACCGCCGAGACGGTTCTAAAAGAAGCGAAGCAGATTCTTGATCAACAGGGAATAGCCTTCTTCCTGCGGCATGGCACGTGTCTAGGTGCTGTTCGTGATAAAGCTTTCATTCCTTGGGATGATGATCTCGATATTGGTTCGATTATCGGGATGCACGGACTGACCGAGGAGAAAGTGCACGAAATCGGCGATGTATTCAGACGACACGGTTTTACTGTGAGGGTGAAAGTAAACGAACTCAACCTGAGCGTCGACATGCAGCGGCACGGAACTCAACTGGACTGGATGTGCTACCGAATCATCGATGGCAACATCTTTCAGTGGCCAGTCATAAAGATTCCTGCGAGCTTGCATGAAAATTTGAAGCCTATTGAATTTCTTGGCACAGAATTTATGGTGCCTAACCCACCCGAAGAGTATTTTCTGCTGAAGTACGGGCCTGGCTGGGGGACTCCGCAAGAAGCGGGTGGATTCGAACAGGATGTACTTGATTTGATGGAGAATGCAACGCTTCCTGAAGGTACCGCCGGGCTGATGAAAATGGACAACGTGTACGACTCGTCAAGGCACACCGGTAGCATAAAGGTGACTGATATAAACGGTGATCTGGTTCAAGGTGCTGAGGTGTCGCTGGCTGCTACGTCGGTGCTTACAGGTCTGCACAAATCGATCACTAATGAAGACGGATTGGTGTATTTTGATCTGCCAGGCACCGCCGGCTATGTGGTGTCGGTAAGTTTTGGTGGCACCACGGAATTCCTGTACCTCGAGCATCTTGGCCCGCATATCGACTACGTGTACAAACCCGATCGTGACGCCATGGTTGGCAGAGCCGACGCGCTGATAGCGCAGTAGTGACGGTGATGGTGAATTCCGAGAGGTTTAATTCGCTAGCGACATTTTCTTCAGGTGTATCGCTGGTGACTGTGGTGGATCTTCTCTTTTAAGTGATTGTTTTTTTGTAGTTGGTCAGTTGTGCAATTCGGTGTTGAGTCGAGAGTTGCGTTGGGTGGGGGTGTTGATTGCCACGTCGCTGGACCTCCTCGCAATGACAGTGTTGTTAGTGGTTGAATGCTGGTCGGTGAACGCAGCCGGTGTTGAGTGGATGTGGGGTGCTTGATAGAGTCGAGCGACTATGACCCAACCAACGTTTCTCGGAATAGATGTCGGAACCTCGTCGATCAAAGTTGTCGCTGTCGATCCAAATGGCAAATTGCTAGCGGTGGCGAGCAGTCCGATGTCTGTCGATGTTCAACGTCCGGGATGGAGCGAACAGAACCCTGAGGATTGGTGGGCTGGAACATGCTCGGCGATCAGGCAGGCACTTAGTAAGACCGACTCGCCTGAAGTGCTGGCGGTCGGGCTTTCTGGTCAGATGCACTCGCTTGTGTCGTTGGATGCTTCATTAAACGTCGTGAGACCAGCAATTCTGTGGAACGACGTGCGATCAAGTGCTGAAGCGGCTTATGTTCGAGAAATGGTCGGCAATGAATCGTTGCGTCGACTCGCAGGCAATCCATCGCTTGAAGGATTCACGGTCACCAAGCTGCTGTGGATGCGAAATCACGAGCCGCAGTTATACGAAAAAATCTCACACATGCTGCTGGCGAAGGACTACGTACGGTTTCGCCTGACGGGAGAGCTTGCGACCGATCCGTCTGATGCCGCGGCAACCCTTCTGTTTGACATCGTCAACAGCCGGTGGTCGGACGAAATGTCCAGCATGCTCGATATTGATCCGAGGTTGTTGCCACCTATAGTCGAGTCGGCCGAAATAGCCGCGATTGTCACAAGCGTTGCAGCGATTGAGACTGGGCTTACAGCTGGGGTTCCGGTTGTAGTAGGTGGCGCCGACAATGCGTGTGCCGCCGTTGGGGCTGGAGTTGTTTCTTCAGGCGCAGCACTATTTTCAGTGGGAACTTCAGGAACAGTCGTTGTTCCAATTTCTCAGCCGTCGACCGATCCCGGTATGAGGATTCACTCGATGCGGCACGCCGTTCCCGACACTTGGTATTTGATGGGTGTTGTGTTGTCGGCGGGTGCTGCGCTCGACTGGTGGAGGCGGTCATCCGGTCAGGCAAGTTTCGACGCTCTGGTATCTGAGGCAGCGGAAGTCGAAGCAGGGTCGGGTGGCGTGACTTTCTTGCCGTATCTCACTGGCGAACGAACGCCTCATGCCGATGCTAATGCCCGGGGTGTTTTCTTTGGTATGCATGGCGGAACTGAACGGGCGCATATGACTCGGGCTGTGATGGAGGGCGTTTCGTTCGCCTTGCGTGACTCGATGGAGTTGATGAACGAACTTGGTGTGAACCCCTCAGAGGCTGTGGCGGTCGGTGGCGGCGCTAGCAGTTCAATGTGGCTTCAGATGTTAAGCGATGTGGTTGATTTACCGCTGAGAACTGTGGGGCCATCAGAAGGTGCACCGCTGGGAGCCGCGATGCTGGCTTCGGTTGGGTCAGGGACGTTTGGAGGTGTCGTCGAGGCAGGGAAGGCGTGGCTAACTAATCTTGCTTCGGTAGAGCCTCGCGGGTCAGTTCGAGAGGCATATGCCGACGCGTATGGTCGCTATGGAGCTTTATATCCGGCGTTACGGGAGATGTTTGCGGCAGGGAGTGTCGAGTAACTGGCGCAATCGTGGTGCCGGTTGGAGATAGATCCTGAAAATGAATTCAGGATGACAGGTGAGTCAGCGAGTGGTGATGAGTCCTAAATCCCGAATTTCGGGAAGATTAGCGAACGGATTTCGTTGAGTGTTTGGGTGTTATGGGTCTGGATTTCGCTTAGGTATCGTTGTTCAGCGGGAGCTGGCGGAATGTCGGCGAATGTGGTCAGATTGCTAAGCGAAGTGAAACTCATCGGCACATCCTCAGGTAACTCGAAATTCGCCATTGATGCCAATGCCATCGTCCATGATCGAGCCACTGCCGAGAGGTCGTAACCACCTCCACCAACTGCAACCCACTTACCGATTTCTGTAGCAAGAACCCCAAGCTTTTTCACTGCGAGATTAAACCCCTGTGTGGTCAACGAAAGATGCGTTAGCGGATCTTGGAAATGGGTATCGATTCCGAGCTGAGTGAACAGTACGTCTGGCTTGAACGTTCGTACCAATGGAGGGATCACCTCGTCGAACGTAGCGTGCCATTCATCGTCTTGTGTGTATGGGGCGAGCGGGACATTGACGGAGTAGCCCTTGCCATCGCCCGAACCGATTTCTTGCACGTAGCCAGTGCCGGGGAAGAGCCACTGGCCTGATTCGTGAATCGATATCGTCAGCACTTGGTCGGAGTAGTAGTGACCCATCTGCACGCCGTCGCCATGATGACAATCGATATCGATGTAGGCGACTCTAAGGCCTGCCGCGACCATCGCCTTCATAGCGATTACAGCATCATTGAAAATTCCGAAACCGGCAGCGCTTCGAGGCATTGCGTGGTGATGAACGCCGCCGGCGGGAGCGAAGGCGACATCGGCTTTTCCTGAAGTGACCAATTCGCTGGCGGTGAGAGTTGAGCCGACGCATAGTGCTGTCGTGTCGTAAATTCCGGATCGCACTGGATTATCTGATGTGCCTAAGCCAAATTCGCCCATTCCGGGTGCGATTGCGCCGTTTGAAATCGCTTCAACAATTGACACATAGTCGGGATCGTGGCTGGTTTCGATCTCTTGTTTGGTCGCTACGCGTGGTGCTGGGGATGCAACGTTTACGAGATCCAATAGTCCGCTGGCTCGTATCAACTCGTGCATGTGTCGGAGTCGAATCGGACGAAGCGGGTGCTCAGGCGAAAGTCGGTACTGCGACAGTGCGTCGGCGTAGACCAGAGCTGTTTTCGGATGTGTCCAGTATTGGGTCACGCTGCTGAGTTCTGCTTTTCGTGTCGTGTCCGGCGGATGAGTGCTAGGTTTTGCGCTTCGGCATTCTACGACGTGAGGTGAACAGCCACAGTCCTGTGACGACAGAAAGCCCGATTGTCAGGCCTGCTACAAGCCAGTCGGGCTCGTTATTTTCTTCAAAATCCCCGGGGATGAACACCTGAGGATTCTCAGGTGTTACGGTCGGAAGTGAGGATGGCGTAACGGTTGAGGTCGAATCGGGCTGTTGACCAGTTGATGCAGCCGCTGATGCTTCGTAATCGATCAATGGAACGGGCGTGTTCGGAAGCTGTTCTTTGTTGATTTTACCCGGTTCTACTGTTGCGGATGGAATGGGCAGAGGATCGGCATTGAACAGTGCCCGCCAGTCGTTCTCGACTTCGTAGAGAGGTTTGTCATAGATCAATTCAAAAGCGTCTTCAAGCGATCTGCCTTTGTTCACTTGCTCAAGAAAATCTGCCATTGTCGCTTGACTGTATTTCTCGACCAGATACCCGACGAACGCTCCTGCTTGCGGGTAGAAGATTGACACATCACGACTCTGTCCAGGGATCGTCTGCATGTGGCTTAATGAGAGTAAATCGTCGGGTCGAACGTTCGACCTTAGCCGGTCGTTTGAATTCTCACTAGAGCCAGATTCGAGGAACCGAGAGAGCCCTTCATCCAGCCATGACGGTACGCCAGTGAAGGATGAAGATATCGCCTCGTGAGAGTACAAATGCGCGAGCTCATGTGTGAACGTCGACGAGTTCATTTGACCTTGAACGAAGAGACGATACTCAGGTTGAGCGAATCCCGCGAAGAGATAAGAGTCAGTGGCCGTTTGGCTAACAGGTGGGAACGAAGGAGTTGCCGCTTGGATAGAAGGGAATACGATCGCTTTGAAATGTGGGGGATCGGTTACACCGAGTGTCGCTTCGAGAGTTGGGATTCGATGGTCGACCGTTGCAACGAGTTCTTCGACTCGCGCACTATCGACGTCGTAGTAGATCACTGTGTAGCCGTCGCCCGTAACCCGCTCCCAATCATTAGCAGGATTCAGGTATTCGATTGAGTCGGGAGAAATGATCGAAGAAGTTGTGCCAACAAGATTAATCACTTCGATTTGGATATCGAATTCTGCACCGGGTGGGTAGTAAGAACCTGGACCCGTCAAAATATCGAACTCAATTAGGACTTCGCTGCCATCGGGGCTTGCTAACGAGTACTCAGGGTATGAGTACGACCAGATCGTCGAGCCGCCATGAGGACGGAATAAAGCCCGAACGTCATCGATTTCTTCAGCCGAGTAGCCAACATCGATTGTGGCTGAGATCGAAATCTTCTCGCCATAGTCGATCTCTACCGACTGGTTCGTGATCGCTAGGGCTCTTGAAGTTTCCGCGCTGGCGGTTCTTGGTGTTAGTTCTCCCGTTCCAAAAAAGGCGATCGAAACTAAGATCGCTATCATGGCGATCGCGGGTACTCGGCTTGAACTTAGATTGGGGTGAATCACGAAAAAGAAATTTCCTTAGGTATAAAGATATACGTGCATTCTGTTGAACCGGTCTTAGAGTGGCTAATAAATTTGAGACGGAAGAACATTGTTTGCTGTGTTCACCGATTAAGTCCCCACTCGGTTAACCTTGTCGGCAACATTTCTACTTCGGCAACACGAGAGTTGGTTCGGTTTCGGATCGGGCAGGACTCTCCCTAGTTCAGCGAAAGCAAAAGATGCGTTACTACCAGTACCTACATAATGGCACGAAGCACGTTGGCGTCGAAAATGACTCCGGGCAGGTGACAGATCTCACAGCCCTCAACTCGCAGATTGGATCGACCCTCGATCTATTCAAAGTTGCTTCGATAACCAATTCGGATATCGATTCAGTAAGCCGAGGAATTTTGGAAGCTAACAGAGGAGCAGCAACGGTTTCCGCTGATGAACTTCTTGATGGCGCACAGCGCGGCAAGCACGGAGTAACAATGCTCCCACCGGTCGACGCACCAGAAGTATGGGCATTTGGCGTTACATACATGGACTCGATGCGAGAGCGGCAAGCTGAGAGCGGTTCGCCCGATGTTTACGCCAAGGTTTACGATGCTGATCGACCCGAATCATTCTTCAAGGCAACACTCGATCGATTGCAGTCACCGTTCGACGAAGTTGGCATTCGAGGTGACTCCGGTTGGGACGTTCCTGAACCAGAGCTGGCATTCGTGACCTATGGCGGCAAAATCGTTGGCTACACGTGCGGCAACGATATGAGCAGTCGAACTATCGAAGGTGAAAACCCTCTCTATCTTCCGCAGGCGAAGGTTTACGATAAGTCAGCAGCACTTGGCCCGGCGCTCGTTTCTAAAGAATCGATTGGTGACGCCCAGAAGCTAGCCGTGACCCTCGTGATTGAGCGTGACGGCAAAGAGGCATTCCGAGGCCAGGCGAATACTGCCGATATGAAGCGCGATTGCGAGTATCTGGTGGGTTGGCTCGTGCGGCACAACTCGATTCCCGACGGCACATCGGTGATGACGGGAACGGGAACAATTCCACCTCCAGAATTCACCCTAGCTGCTGGAGATGTTGTGCATATTACGATCGACAAGATTGGGACACTTACCAACACTGTTGTCGTTGTCTGAGCGCAAGTATCTGAACCGTTTGGGGCTGCTGGTGATTATGTCGCTGGCAGTCGCCGCAATGTTCATCGCTGGGTGTGGCGGCAACGGAATAGGTGCGTCGCCTAAGCCAACACTGGCTCCGACGAGTGAGCCGCCGTCTTTCGTTCGGAGAGCATGACATTAAATCCAATGCAAAATGCCTAGAGCAGACAAAAAAGTTGTGTAATCCACCTTTTCAGAGTCAGATATCCCGAAAAATGGAGTACCCCCGCCATTTCATCGTCGAATTCACAACAAACAATTCAATGTACAAATCGCCGCTAGAAAATTGCGCTGGAACTTTTACCCAGCCTGATGCAGCGGCGTAAACTACTGAATCAACATGTCTCGTAGGTGCGGGATTCGGAGAAGCAATTGACGATTGAGAGTCCAAGCAGAGTGTCCGAAACTACAACAGCAATTGACGTGTCCTCAGTAAAGACGCTAGCGACCAATATTCGTGAGTCGGTGCAGCGAGTAATCGTTGGGAAATCTGAAACGATCGACGTCGTAATTTTGGCGCTGCTATGCCGTGGTCACGTTCTTCTTGAAGACGTGCCGGGTACAGGCAAGACAACGCTGGCAAAAGCTTTGGCTTCATCGCTCGATTGCCAGTTCGGGCGAATTCAATTCACACCGGATCTGGTCCCCGGCGACGTTCTGGGCGTCAACTTCTATAACGCGTCTAAGGGCGAATTCGAGTTTAGGTCTGGCCCGGTTTTTTCCCAAATACTTCTCGCCGACGAAATCAACCGAGCTACTCCTCGAACGCAGTCAGCATTGCTCGAAGCCATGCAAGAACGCCAGGCTTCTATCGACGGCGTGACGACCGCACTTCCTGATCCGTTCATGGTGATGGCGACGCTTAACCCGGTCGAAATGGAAGGTACTTTCCCGCTGCCCGAGGCGCAGTTGGATCGATTTATGGTTCGCACTTCGCTTGGCTACCCAGATCGTGACGAAGAATCTTCCATGCTGGATCGATTCCGAGCAGGCGAAAATCCTGACGCGATTACCCCTTCGGCAACAGCGGCTGATCTGGTCGAAGCCAGGAATACTGTCGATGGCGTGACCGTGAACGACACGGTGCGCGACTATCTTCTCGATATCGTTGCATCAACCAGAAATAGCACTGCCTTGCGACTTGGGGCTAGTCCCCGAGCTTCCTTGGCGTTGCAACATGCTGCACAGGGCAGAGCTGCGATGAACGGTCGTTCGTACGTACTGCCAGACGATGTGAAAATCCTCGCTGTGCCTGTATTGGCGCATCGACTGCTCGCCGAGACGACCACTCAGCTTCGGGGGCAAGCCACGGCTCAGATTATCGGCGATATCCTCGAGGCGACTCCGGTTCCGATCGAGCGAGAATAATGGGCATGTACAGTGTGTGGATGACGCCAAAGAACCTCGAAGTTCGATATCGAAGTCCATCACTTAAAGCCTCACGTGCGACATCGCTTAACCCGCTGGGCGAACTGTTCGTGTTGCTTCTAATAATCGTAGTAATCGTTGGCGCACTTACTCACGAAACGTTGATCAGCGCAGTTGGCGCGTTGGCTTTCGTCATCGCAATTGTCTCGCGAGTGTGGGCTGCACTTTCGCTTCAGGACATAACTATCGACCGGACAGCTTCAGTCGATCACGCATTTCAAGATGATGAGATCGAGATTACGTTCACGATCGAAAACCGTAAGCCGCTGCCGGTGCCTTGGTTGGAGATCAACGAGTATGTGCCGAGGGGATTATTGATCGAAGGTCACAAGGCGGTCGAACAGGCGTATCTGGGTGGAGCAGAGATCAGTGCATCGACTTCGCTCGGAGGATACGAGCGGGTAAGGATAAAACGAAAGCTCACCGCGCTTTCGAGAGGTTCATACCGACTTGGCAAGACTCGACTGCGAAGTGGCGATCTATTTGGGTTGTATCCCGCTGAGGCTTCTTTAGAGCACACGCCGTGGACAATATTTGTTTACCCAACGATAAAAGCTCTGCCTGGATTTTCGCTGAAGGCTCGACGGCCGATAGGTGATTCTGTGTCGCTGAAACGTCTTTGGGACGATCCGTCACGCCCAGCCGGAGTTCGCGAATACCGACCGGGCGATCCGATCAAAAGTATCGACTGGAAGACAACAGCTCGTCGTGGCGATATGTTCGTAAGGCAGTTCGACCCGAGTGTGTCGGAGCATGCTGTAATTTTTGCTGAAGCGGTTACTACCGACGTTCCTTGGGAAGGCTATCGTTCGGACGTGCTTGAAGGTTCGATGACGGCTGCTGCTTCGATAGCGAATCACGCTCTTGATCTTGGTTACAAGGTTGGTCTCGTAACCAATGGGGTTAGTGCGGCAAGCGGATCACACTCGGTTGTGACACCGGGAACGGGAGCTGCCCAACTTACGCTGATGCTCGAATCACTTGCGATGGTTCACCCGATCGGAGTTCATAGTCTTGACGAACTCGCTCGACACAAGCGGGGAGCGATACCTGCCGGGGCAACATTGATTCACGTCGGAGGTATTTACCACCCTCGGACCATGAACTATCTGATGGGACTTAAGCGAACAGGTCACCCAGTAATCATTCTTCACACGGGTCGGGAAGAGCCGCCTGATTATTCAGAATTCGAAGTACGAGACGGTCGTTCGATGTTCCTTGACATGGAGCCAGCGTCGCTGCCCATAGATTTTCGGCGTAAGGCAAAGATCGGATCTAGCTGGGACGAAATTCCAGTTGAAGCCGTCTCGTCGAACCGAAGTGCGAGATGAAAAGTAATTACGCTGTTGTTTCGTACGGTGCGCTCGTAGTTGTCGAGAGCATTTGGTGGTTTTCACTGATCGCAATGTTAGGCGGAATGATCGGGCTTGGTGGCTCTCCAATCCCTTGGCCGTCGTTGGTTGCGTTGATGGGTGTTGGAGTTGTGTCGGGGTGGGTGTTTGGCGGTGCTAAAGGCGATTCTACAACGATCGCCATGTACCAAGCAGTAGTGGCGTTGATCGCTGTTTATCTGGCGCTTGCAACTGCAACAGTCACCGAATCGTGGTCGTTCAAGATAGCGTGGCCGGTCGACACATTCGGCGGAACTTACGGCGGTGAGGGCGTTGCCGATGTAATTTTCGGCGTGATTGCCGCTAGTTGGCTCTGGTATCGCTCCCAGAATATTTTGGCAAGTGGTGGCATTGCTCGTCGACTCAGCACTGCGTTCAAGTTCGGTACTGCGTTCATAGCGTTCGCCCTGTTGATCGAAATGAGCGCCATCCGATCTGATATCGGAATCTCTCCATTGTTGTTCCCGTTCTTCGGAGCTGCTCTGGTTGGTATGGCGGTGTCACGACTTCCTCAATCGGGCGATACAGGGCAGGCTTCGTGGCTGAGGGTTATCGCTATATCCGTTGGTGGAATACTCGGTATTGGAGTGATTGGTGCTTTGCTAACGGGTCGATATGGAAACCTCGGCCTTCGCGGGGTATTCAATATTTGGGGGGCGTTTGTCGATGCGTTGCTGTGGGTTCTTCGATATCCAATTGAATGGGTAATGACCGCTCTTTGGAACGGGATTCTGTGGCTGCAGAGCTTGTTTAGTGGTGAGGAAGAACCGAGTGAGGACAGAGCTCCGGGGCCACTTTCGGATGAAATGGTGAATCCGGCGGCGGACCGGGCGGAAACCGCTTCGGACTTTGCTATTGAGGTACTTCGGTGGCCGCTTTCAATATTGCTGCTCGTGGTGTTGTTCTTCGTTCTTGTGTTCGCATACAAGCGCTACACGGCTCGCCATGAATCGGAAGATGACGGTGAGCGAGAGTCGATTCGTGGTGATGCTGACGCTCGTGCCGACATGATGAAGCTATTATCCAATTTGATGCCCAGCTGGATGAGCGGCGGTAAGAATCGTTCGCTGTGGAAATGGCCTGAAGGTGACAAGGGGATTGCCGATGCGTTCCTGCTGTATTTCGATACTCTCACCCACGCAATTAAACGCGGGATGATATTTGACCCGAACGTGACTCCGAACGAAAGAGTGCAAGCGCTGGCCGTATTCCTGCCGGGTGCACCGATCGATGCTGTGACTTCCCGATTCAATGCCGCCTGCTACGGCGCTGTGCCTTCTGATTTGTCAGAGATCGAAGGGCTACGAAAGAAAATCGAAGAAGCGGCAAAGAAACCTAAGCCGGGCGACGAAGATTAGTCGGTGCAAATCCGATTAGCTTGATCCGTCATGCTGCTAGTTGTGGCTAATAGGCTCTGGAAGCGTGATCACGCGTAGCATGTTGGTTGTTCCCGATACGCCGATTGGTAAACCGGCGACAGCAACAATCGTATCGCCTTTTTTTGCGATTTTCGTTTCGATAGCGAGATTCGAAGCCTCTGTGAAAATATCCTGGATGTTGGAGTGCTTTTTTACTGCGACCGGGATCACTCCCCAACGCAGAGCAAGTTTCGCTCCGGCTCCTATATCTGGTGTAAGGGCAAAAAGAGGCGTTTCAGGACGATACGCAGCGACGCGTGCAGCCGTGCTTCCCGATGTGGTGAAAGCGATTATGGCTTTGGCGTTGAGCCTGCGGGCTGTGGCTGTCGCCGCGTCGGCGATTGCATCGTCGATGGGGAGCCCGCCTTTGGAAGCAGCATCGCGTCTTCGACCAGCCATTTTCGGATGTTCGAGGTAACGCTCGGCTCGTTTTGCGATTTTCGTCATCGCCTGAACCGCTCGGTACGGGTATTTTCCTACCGACGTTTCGGCTGAAAGCATGATCGCGTCAGTTCCATCTCGAACCGCGTTGTAGACGTCGGTAACTTCAGCTCGAGTCGGCATTGGTGCTTCGATCATCGATTCCATCATCTGCGTGGCAGTGATTACCGGCTTTCCTATTTCATTTGCCATTCGAATGATTCGTTTCTGTACGGACGGCACGCGTTCGAACGGCAGTTCGACACCAAGATCGCCACGGGCGACCATGACAGCGTCGGACTTGTCCAAAATATCTGAGAGATTGTCGACCGCCTGTTGGATTTCGATCTTGGCAACGAGCTGTGGAGTTTTGCCCGCTGCGGCGAGCTGTGTTCGAACTCGTACAACGTCGTCGCTGTCTCGAACGTATGAGAGGCCAACAAAATCGATATCGGATGATTCAACCCAGCTTAGCGCTTCTTCTGTTTCGGGCGTGAAATAGTCGACTGTGGTTGTGTTTCCGGGAGCCGTGACTGCTTTATTTGGCTTCATCACTCCGCCACGAGTAATACGGCAGTGAATCTCCTCTTCATTGATCGAGTCGACACGTAGTTCAACTGATCCTTCGTCGATAAGAACTAAAGAACCCTTTTTGATGTCGTTGTGTAGACCGAGCGGCCAGACGTTCGCACGTTCGGTGTTTCCGTCACGTGGCGTTCGCTGGAGGATGAAGCTTTTGCCGGTCGTTAACGTGATTTCCGGTTCTGCCATGTCGCCGACGCGGTATTTTGGGCCGGGCAGGTCGGCTAGGATTCCGACTGCAACTCCCATTTCCTCTGCGGCTTGGCGAAGAATCTTCACATAGCCGTCGTGGTCTGAAGAATTACCGTGGCTGAGGTTTAGCCGACCGACGGACATTCCGGCACGAATCAGCCGTTTTATTCGAGATAACGTGCCCGTGGCGGGTCCGATCGTGCAGACAATGCGGGTTCGCGCGCGGCTTTTCAAAAACGGTGGGAGCAAATAAGAACTGTCGGTATCGGCCAAGCGATTCTCCAAAAATGAGCTGATTCAATCGTAGTTGACTATAAAGTTATGTACCGAGGATACACATTTCTAATGGCGAGTTGCTGTTTTTTAGGGCTAAAGATCGCCTATGCGAATTTGACAGCGAAACTGACAGGTCTAAAATTCATTCAACGCCCCGACACAACTTCGACCTAGTTCTTACTTCAGGATCGCTACGTGACAATCGCACAATCTCTTCTTTCTCTTCAAGGCACGGATCAATCATTAGCGATAAGGCGACGTGAATATCGCGAAGTTCAGACAGAATTAGATTCTGAAGGTGGCTTGCCAGAGCTTCGGGAGTCATGCGACAAGACCCGAGTTCGCGAACTCGAAGCAAAAGTAGAGACGGCACGCCTCGAATCCGATTTGGCAGTGCTGAAGGATGAGGTCGCAGAGCTGGAGACCCGACTCTACGGTGGAGCTATCACTAATGTACGTGAGCTTACCGCTATTGAGACAGAGCACTCCTCTGCTAGACGCAATCTCGCCCAGGTTGAAGAGGCAATCGCTCCGGCGCAAGTTGCCGCAGAGCATGCTCGACAGCAGTTCACCGACTTAATAGCGGACCTTGAAGCCAAAGAAAAGGCATGGAAGACACGAAAGATTGAGCTTCGTTCGGAAAAGACGGAGAAGGGCACTGCATTCAACGAAATGCTTCAAATTCGTAACGACGAAGCTGCGCAGATTCCCGACGACCATCTTGCTCGATACACGCGTCTATTCCGCTCGAACCGAGGCATTGCCATCGTTCGAGTAGACCGTGGTGTTTGCCAGGGTTGTGCAGTTCGACTGCCAGTCGGCGAACTAACCCGACTCCGAGCGGCTGATGGCCCAATTCCCTGCAGTTGTGGCAGGGCGCTCCTTACCGAGCATTAATTGCGGGCAGTCGGATTCCATAGTGAACCCGCTCAAAGCACCAACGCGTCCCTAAACGATTCTGACTCCGGTCAAGGATCTGGGGACGTTTTTGATTCAGCGCGCCGACTTCATCCTCGCGCCGAGATCGAACTTTACTGTCAGCGAAATTCTCACCATATGGATAATTGGTTCGAGCCAGCAGAAGACGAAGCAGCAAACGACTTCGACGCCAGACACGACCGATATCGCCGGATGCTCGCATCATTTACCGGACCTAACGCTCGACTGGCGCTTGTGCTTGTGCCGGATGCATCTCACATCGCCGAAGATCTTGAAACGCTGGTTTCTCGGCTCCTCGAACTAAACCGCCTCGACACCGAAGTTCGGTGTACCGATCCCGATCGTCCCGACGCCCTCCAAAGTGGAGAGCAGTTGTTAGGGCTAGGCGGACGATCGCCCCAGCGACAAGCACGAATTCGAGACGCCATAGTTGCGAAAGCATCTAGAGGCGAAGTGCTTGGGAGAACTCCTTACGGTTATGAATCTGGCACAGACGGCCTGATGAAGCCGGTGCCGGTAGAAGCACAAATAGTAAAAGAGATTTTCGAAACGTACGCAGGTCCGTGGCACGCTGAGGACTCAAAACCCAAGGGCGGTCCCGGTCTCAGGACAATTGCTCGATCACTGAATGATCGTGGGCTTTTGACTCGCACCGGTCGACCGTGGTCAGCCTTGGCGGTTTCTGGGATTATTAAAAATCGTACCTACCTCGGAACGTATAGCCGGTACGGTGTTCGAATCGCTGGAAGTCATGAACCACTGATCGAACGTGAAATATTTAATCGTGCTCAAGCTGTGACCAAAACTCGTAAGCCAGTCCGCCGCCGAGCAACCGAACCGCCGTACCTGCTTGGTGGAATTGCCCGTTGCGATTTGTGCGGTCGTGGCCTGTCGGGACTCACTCGACGGAGAAGCTGGAAACGGACCGATGGTACGTCTACTTCGAAATCGTACCGATACTACGAGTGTCCTTCACGAGACGCCCGCCGAGAGCGTACGGAGGATGTTGCACGTCATGCCTCATGGCATGCCGACGAACTCGAAACAGCGGTTCTTGCTGACATTGATGGCTGGGGGCGCCGGGTTCAGAATAAGTTACGGCCGAAAGTAGGTGATTCGATTGCTGAAGAGATCGCTGTTGCCGAGCGTGAGTTCACCCGTGCCGTAAGGGCGGTGGCTTCCGCGTACGGAACATTGAACGACCTCGCTGCCCCGTTGGAGCGATTAGAACGGGCACGCTCTGGCTCAGGGGCAGATTCGGTCGAGCAGGTCGATATCGAGCAACTACTTACCGATGTGCAAAGTGACGATATCAGCGTAGCCAAGGCTGCCGTTACCGGAGTGGTCGAGCGAGTGATCGTTGGCGAAGACCAAGCTGAAGTGCTTCCACGGTTCTAGTTGGAACTTGATGATAAGCCGGGATTCTGAACGGATCGTACGTTTACCTGATCGTCTTAGATCGCAATCTCACGAGGCTTGCTAATATTATGTAATCAGCTTACTATTAGTAAGTACTATATGAGTTATGTATATTTTGATAGTTCTTGTGCTGGAGATAATCATGCCCGCAGTAACGGTCGACAACATTCTTGCCTTGGATCGAGTGGCGCGTCCTGCCGACGGCAGCAAGGTCAGATCGGTGATGACCATCACGACCGCTCCTTCAGGATTCGAAGGTGAAGGTTTTCCTGTGCGACGTGGGTTCGCCGGAATTCCGCAGCAGTACCTCGACCCGTTCATCATGCTCGACCAGATGGGCGAAAACGAGTGGCGCGCTGGTGAGGCGAAGGGCACACCGTGGCATCCACATCGTGGATTTGAAACGGTCACCTACATGATCGAAGGTGAGTTCATGCATCGTGATTCCGAAGGCGGAGGCGGTGTCATAAGCGACGGCGACACGCAATGGATGACTGCCGGGGCAGGGATTCTTCACATCGAAGTTCCGACCGAGGAAATCGTCATCAGTGGTGGAGCGGTTCACGGAACCCAGCTTTGGGTTAACCTACCGCGCGATAAGAAGTGGGCCAAACCTCGATACCAAGACATTTCTCGAACGAACCTTTCGTTGCTCAGTTCACACGATGGCGGGGCGCTTGTTCGTGTAATTGCAGGGTCGCTTGACGGTCACGATGGTCCTGGCGTTACTTACTCTCCGATCACGTACGTCCATGCCACGATTAATCCGGGGTCGCAGTTGGAACTGCCTTGGAATCCTGAGTACAACGCTTTGGCTTATGTGCTTGCAGGCAAGGGGACAGTTGGTCCGAACAAGAACGCTATTCATCTGGGACAGGCTGCCGTTTTGGGCGAGGGCGATTCGATAGTAATGACAGCCGATGAGGAGCAGGACAGCAAGGCGCCTGATCTGGAGATTTTGATTCTTGGTGGTCAGCCGATTCGAGAGCCGGTGGCTTGGTACGGTCCGTTCGTGATGAACACGCAGGAAGAGCTTCAGCAGGCGTTCGCCGACTACCACGCTGGCAAGCTCGGGGTGATTCCGCCCGACGTGATTCCGCACAGTCTTTAGTCGCGGTCGTCGTCGGACTACTCTGCTCTAAGCTGCAATCTTCGCTAGGCTCACTCGTTAATTTGTAACTCGGCTCCGTGTTCAAATATCCCCCTCTGGCTCCTCCGCTCTGGTGGAGGACTGATAGTTCCGATGGCTACGTACGCTCGAACCAGCCGCCAAACGACCAATGTCATCCTGAATTCATTTTCAGGATCTTTCTCCCCCAATTACAGCTTCAGATTTTCGTTGGGTCGGGGGCGTACTCGCGGGACAAGTCCCTACTCTGATCTAGTGAACAACGTTGCTATGCCATCGGTCTAATTTGAACTATCGTCGCGGAAGAGTAAAGTTGCGGTCAGTGGTATTCCACTACTCAAAAAATCATGGGAAAACTCGATCAATGGCACTTCTACTCAACGGATTCACTGACTACACGATTAAGACTGGTGAAGTAGAGATTGGCTACTCAGTTGGTCCAGATAACGGGCCAACTTTGTTGTTGCTTCATGGAGTGACGAGTCGGCGTGACGGCTTTTTGAGAGTTATTGAGTCGTTGGCGGACAATTATCGGGTAGTCACAATGGACCAGCGTGGACACGGTTATTCTGGTCACACTCCGGGGGCTTACGACCGAGAAGGTCACGCTCGTGATATTCGATTCGTCATGGAGAATGTTTGTAAGGAACCGACGATTGTTTGGGGTCATTCGATGGGTGGCGGCAATTCGATCGCAATGGCGAACAATGCCCCGAGCAATCTCAAAGCGCTTGTACTTGAAGATCCCGCAGCGTTCGGACAACAGCGACCAGTTCGACTCGATGCGAATCCGACGGTAAACACTTTCCAAGTGCACCTCGCCTTAGTCGATGCCGGGTTGTCGATTGAAGAGATGACTCCGAAGTTACAAGCGGCGAGTCCGGGACAGCCGGAGTATTTCGCAGCGTGGAAAGCTGAGTGCTTGTTGCAGATGGATGACGATATCTTGCGTGGTGTAGTTAGCGGTAATTACAAAGGATTCGATGACCCGGCGGCGATGCTGGCGAATATCGATGTTCCGGTTTTGCTGGTTCAGGCCGATCCTGATGCAGGTGGGATTTTGCCGGACGACTATCTAGCTTCTATCGTGCCGTCCAAATCGAGCTTCACTGTGGTGAAGATCCCGGGTGCAGGACACAATATCAACCGAGAGTTTCCAGAGAAGATGCTGCCGATAGTTCTGCCGTGGTTGGCAGAGCAGGTATAGCGTCTTATCGTTGGTCGCGCTCGTCATCGATTGACTTGGCTCCGCGTCGCAATCTCCCTGTCTAACTCCCCCACTCTGGTGGAGGACTGATTGTTCCGTTCGCTCAATATTTCGAATCAGTCTTTGACTGCCAACCTGTCACGCTGAAAATGAATTCAGAATGACAAGGTTGGTTGTTGAGTGCTTGTGAGCCGACAAACCTAGTACCCTTGAATATGTCGCGAGGGGGACGGACGGTCGCCGCTGTGTTTCGACACGGGGGAGGAAAGTCCGAGCACCTCATGAATCAGAGTGCCTGCTAACGGCAGGGCGGGGCGACCCGACAGAAAGTGCAACAGAAAATAAACCGCCTTTCGTTTCGGCGATCGGTAAGGATGAAACGGTGCGGTAAGAGCGCACCGCTCGGATGGCGACATTCGAGGCAAGGTAAACCTCACTCGGTGCAAGACCAAATAGGGAAGCTATGACCGGATTCGGGGAGCTTCCGGGTTGGTTGCTTGAGCCTGTAGGCAACTGCAGGCCTAGATGGATGGCCGTCACTGATTTCGCTTCATTGCGAAGTTAGTACAGGACTCGGCTTATAGTCCGCCTCGCGGCGAGACGCCACTTACGTGAATAGCCCCCGGCAAAACCGGGGGCTATTGTTTTTAACGGCTACGGAGATGGGTATAGAGAAGCGGCGGCACATTCAGATTGTCATTCTGAATTTCGTTCGGCGTTGCTCAGAGAAGTCGAGGTCAACGCATCAGTGTTGGATTTGAATTCACTTATAGGCGTATGCTCTGTCCCGCTAAGTAAGGCGAAAGTCAAAGGATCAGTTCATATGTCAGCGACACCGACATCATCGACCGTTTTTGAACCAGTCGCAGGATGGCCTGCTGTTCCTCACGGGATCATTCTCAAAGAATCTACTTCTCTTGCGATCGATGAAAACGACCACGTCTACGTGTTCAATCGTGGCAATACTCCGATGGTTATCTTTGATCGAGATGGAAACTTCCTTAATTCATGGGGGATGGGCGACTACATTCGTCCTCATGGAGCACATGTCACTCCAGAGGGCGATCTTTTACTGGTGGATGACTTTGGGCATACGCTCAAAAAAACCAGTGTCGAGGGAGATCTGAAATTCGTGATCGGCACTCACGGGCAAGCATCGGACTGGCAGCAGGGTGCTCCGTTTAATCGCCCTACGGATGTGTACATTTCGCCGGTTTCGGGAGATATTTTTGTAACGGACGGTTACGGAAACTCTCGAGTGCATCGATTTACGTCCAACGGCGAGCATGTGATGTCATGGGGTGAACCTGGTACGGGGCCCGGGCAGTTCAGTCTTCCTCACAATTTGGTCGTGTTGAATGATGGACGCGTCGTTGTCTGTGACAGAGAGAACTTCCGCATTCAGGTATTTACTGAGGATGGGGAATACATCGAACAGCATCACTTCCACCGACCACAGGCGATTAGTCTTGGGCGTGGCGACGACAGTGCTATTTATCTAACCGAAACTCGTCCTCCAGAGGTTCAAGAGGGCGTGCCTGGACTCGGTCTGAAAATCCGAGTTCTTGATCAATCGTTTAGCGAGATAACAAACTTTGGTGCCGGAACATCTGGTGTTGGTCCAGATCAATTTATTTCGCCGCATGGTATTTCTGTCGACTCAGAAGGATCGGTTTACGTGGCTGAAGTTTCGTATACGGCCATGGGTTCGAGACTCGACCCTCCACGTGAGGTTACGAGCTTGCGAAAGTGGAAACGTGTTGCTGGGTAGTTGGCTTTTCGTTGATTCTTGCGCCGGGTTGGAGAGTCTATTCAAGAGGGATTTAGTTAGATGAGTGAAGCACCATATGGTCACGTCAAAGCGCTGGTATTTGATGTGTTTGGCACCGACTCGATCCGTGGCCGGATACGGTTCAAGGTTTGACGATGTTTAAGAGCAAATTCGTCATTGGCACTCTGTCGAACGGGGACGTTGGCATGCTCTTGAATATGGCCAAGTATGGGGGACTGCAGTGGGACTGCGTTTTGGATGGCGAACTTGCAGGCAGTTACAAGCCCGATCCGAAGATCTATCTGATGGTCGGCGAATTACTTGGCATCGAGCCGCAAGAAGTGATGATGACAGCAGCGCACAACCATGATCTGATCGCTGCTAAGCAGACTGGGTTGTCGACCGCTTTCGTGAGTCGACCTGATGAGTACGGCGTTTCGGCGCGCAAGCCCGATCTTGTGGCGGCAGCCGAGGCGGATGTTTCAGCGACAGACTTTGTGGATCTCGCCGTTCAACTGGTTGTTTAAGTGAGTGGAGGTGATCGGTCACTCGTGGCTATCGACCGTATCTCCTTCACCCCAACCCTCTTCCACTTGGAGAGGGTTGGGGTCAACCGACTAAATCGAGTAATCGACGTTCAGCGTGTCGGCCATTTTCTTGAAGTAGTTGACGGTGTGGCGAGGTAGCGGGATTCCCTGTTCTTGACGCTTCGAAACGTATTTCGAGTCGGGGTAGCCGGGGTACATAACGTCGCCAGCGGCTTCTGGGGATGGCTCTTGGGCGCGGAAGGCTTTGAGCATTTCGTCCATGTCTGACTTGAACTCGTCGGCAGGTCTAAAGCCATCGATTCGAGTTGCTTGGAAGTAGTGGCAAAAACGTCCGCCCTTCGGATTGTCCATCATCAGACCCGAAAGTCGTTCACCCGGCAGAACAGCACCAAGAACGTCGGCCATAACGCCGATTCCTGTGCCTTTGTGTGCGCCGGTGTCGTACTTGCCACCCAGTGGCGGCTGACCAATGGCTTCACTGCGTTTTGAAATGTCGGTTACAGGCTTGCCATTGGCGTCCTGCGCCCATCCTTCAGGAATATCGACCCCAAACGCCTGAGCGATTGAAACCTTGCCGTACGAGGTCATCGAAGACGCCATATCGATAACGAACGGAGGCTCTTCGCCAGCCGGAGCAGCGAACGCCATAGGATTCGTGCCCATCCACGGGTATCGAGCGTTCATCGGAATGATCACACGACCGCCACCCGAGGACATCGTGTAGCCGATCATGTCGTGCTTCAGGGCGAGTCGAGCGTAGTAGCCGGCCGCGCCGTAGTGCGAAGAATTGTTCACGGCGACCGATGCGATGCCGGTGGTCTTTGCCTTCTCGATAGCCAGTTCCATCGCCTTTACGCTGGCGATCATCGCCATGCCTCTGTCGGCATCGATAACCGCGGTTCCAGGCGTTTCGTAGGTGACTTTCACGTTCGGCGTCGGGTTGATGTAGCCGTTCATCAGGCCAGTGAGATAGTGCAGGTCGAGGTTGTAGCAAACACCGTGGGTGTCGATTCCGTTCATGTCAGCATCGACTAAAACATCGGCACACAAGCGAGCCTCATTGGGTCGCATCCCGGCTGCGGTGAACAGGTTCGCAATGAACTCAGCAAGTGGTTCCTGATGGACGAAGGTGGGGTCTGGGACGTGCTTAAGCTTCTCGAGAACCATCGGTGAATTCAGTCTTTCTTGTTCTTGTTACCAGCACTAGTGTCGCAAGTACCGGTATCGGCGATCTATTAATATCGCTGTAAATGTTACCTGCGCTTCGGCATTGACGAAATTCTTGCGCCTCTGTTGTCGTGGGCAATCTTGTGTCACAGTAGGGTGCTAATGGAACACAGCTCTAAAATTCATGCGATTTTTGAGCAATGAAGGCCTACTTGAGGAGAACCGATCGAATGGCAGATACTGCAGACATCGTTGTAGTTGGCGGGGGCGTTCATGGCGCTTCGACGGCTTGGCATCTCGCAAAGCGAGGTGCTGGCAAGATTGTTCTCATAGAAAAAGACGGTATCGCCTCCGGAGCTAGTGGATGGTCGAGCGCTATCGTGCGCATGCACTACTCCCTAGAATCTCTGGTCAAGGTCACGATGTACGGTCGTGAGATGTACGGCGATTGGAAGAACATCGTCGGCGTCGGTGAGAGCGGATTCCGACAAGTCGGCTTCCTTGTGCTGTTTCCGGAAGACGAGGTTGCACACGGTCGAGACGTCGTCGAAATACAGCAGCGACTCGGGATAGACGCTAGGTACATTTCGGTCGACGAAGTCGGTGAAATTGAACCACGGCTGGTTCGTGATGACGTTGCGGCAGGAGCGTGGGAACCAAATTCGGGGCATGCTGATGGCTCTACAGTCGCCAATTCGTTTATAGGCGCGGCGAGAGATCTTGGCGTAGATGTTCGCGTGGGACCTGAAGTGCTTTGCGTAACTTCTGAAGGCGGACGAGTTACCGGAGTCGAAACTTCCGAGGGCGTTATTTCAGCTGGCACGGTTGTTGTTGAGGCGGGGTTCAGGACGAGCGCTTTGTTGGCTCCGCTTGGTGTTGATCTGCCGATCACGCCGGTGCGTCACGCTATTTCAGTGGTCGAGCGAACGCCCGATTTTGGCGACATTCATCCGGTTGTATCGGATCGTGTGGCACGGGCTTACTACCGACCTGAACGTGGCACTTTGGCTCTACTGGGCGAGCACGATCCGTTGAAAGGACCTGTCGATGACGAAGTTGAAGCTGCCAAGCCACCTCAACTTGACGAAGAGATCACCTTGATGGAGCGATTCGCCCGACGCTTTCCGGGTCAGGAGCTGGCTTCAAAAATGCAGGGCTACACCGGCGTTTACGATTGCTCGCCTGATTTCCAGCCTGCGTTCGGGCGTGTTCAGGCAGTCGACGGATTATTTGTTGGCGCGGGCTTCAGTGGTCATGGTTTCAAGCTGAGTCCGGGCATCGGGAAGATCATGAGCGATCTGGTAGTCGATGGGGCGACCGACATGATCGACGTTCACCCGTTCAGGGTGGAGCGGTTCGCTGAGAACGATTTATTACTGGGCGGCGAAGGCTACTCGAATAGGTCGTTGGCTTAAGGTGCCAGTGGGACGTTTTCTACGAAGATTGGATTCAGTTGTCTGAATTGCTTAGATCTGTGACCACGGCGGGTATTGGTATGCAAGTCGATCTTGCCTGATCCGACGGATTGCTCCGCTTCGTCAGTGATACTGAATCAAGTTCAGCATGACAGTGCAAAAATTTGGCCTTACCCAAACAGTGGGTTCGAGCCACCGAACGAATCGATTGCTGTGCCTGTGATCGATGAGCTGGCGTCTGATGCTAGGAACAGTGCAACTTCTGCGATTTCGGCAGGATCCATCAACTTAGGATTTTCAGATCGACCCTTCGTGTTGAATGCTTCCCTGAAGCCCTCCGTGTCGGTTCCACCGGGGCAGATTGCATTCACGTTTATTCCGAATTCGTAGAGTTCGGCAGCCAGGGTTTCGGTAAGACTGATGAGTCCGGCTTTGGTCACGCGGTAAGCACCTCGACCAGCCCCGCCTTTGCGACCTCCAATAGACGAAATGTTGATGATCTTGCCGTAGCCGCGGTCGATCATCGCAGGTAGCAATTTTTGAGTGATGAGAAATGCGCCGGTGAGGTTGACGTTGAGGACATCACGCCACAGATCAGGATCGAAATCTGCGACTGCAATTCGCGGATGAATGATCGCCGCGTTGTTCACCAGTATGTCGATAGCTCCGAACGCTTGGGTCGCTGTATATGCAAGTTCGTAGATATCGGATTCGACACCCAGATCGGCGATAACTCCGAGCGCCTGACTTCCTTGCGAAGTTATGGCTTTGGTTACTTCATCGATCTCGCTTTGCGTGCGAGCGGTGGCAACGACGTTCGCGCCTGCTTCACCGAATGCAAGTGCTATTGCTTTTCCGATGCCTTTGGACGCGCCAGTTACGAGTGCTGTTTTTCCTTCAAGTGATGTCATGCGAGAAATAGTACCCGTTCTCGATCTTGCCGTGTCGACTCACCGATTCGTCGAAGCTCGGTTCATACTGGTTCTCAGAAATTTTATCGATGGCACCGAACGTGCCACAACTAGCACGGAGAATCGAATGGCAGAGAAGGTCATTGTTACAGGCGGATCGGGTCGAGCGGGCGAGTACATCATCGCCGAGTTCGCGTCGAAGGGTTACGACGTTTATAACGTCGACTCGGTACCACCCCGAGCTGGTTCTCCTTCAAATGCTGCTCAGTGGTGGGACGTTGATGTCACTGACTTTGGCGAAGTGGTAAGTGCCCTCACAGGTGCCGATGCCGTAGTGCACATGGCGGCTATTCCGGCTCCGAACAAGGACGCTGAACACAAGCTGTTCCGTATCAACATGCTGTCGAACTGGAACGTGCTTGAGGCAGCCGAGATTCACGGCATCGAACGTATTTGTATGGCTTCATCTATCAACGCCGTTGGTGCTGGCTGGGGACAAAAGGTCTATACACCGGAATATTACCCGGTCGATGAAAACCACCCAACCCGTGTCGAAGATGCCTACTCGCAGTCGAAGTGGCTCGGCGAAGAGATGGCTGAAGCGTTTGTGCGACGTCGTGAAGGCAAGGTTCAGATCGCCAATATGCGTTTCCACGCACTATGGGATCCTGCGACCGCTGAACGACATTTGAAATCGGGTGACAAGACTTCCGTCAGCGGGCGGGCCGCTGGCGGATTCTGGAGCTGGGTGGGTCGACACGACGCTGCTCGAGCTTGCCGTTTGACCATCGAGAAGGAATTCGGCGGCGCCGAGGCGTTCTTTATCAATGCGACCGACACGGTATTGGATATTCCTACTATGGATGCGATCAACGAGGTTCATCCCGACGTAACGCTACGTGAGCCGATCGAGGGATTCAGAAGTCCACTTTCTGTTACGAAGGCTGAGAAGCTTCTCGGCTGGGTTCCTGTTGAATCGTGGCGTGAAGGCACGGTTCGTGAGCCTGAAGCTACCGATGCTCAGCCAGCGCCGTACAAGGCGCAGTGGACTCGCTAGGCGGCATTTTTTTCTGAGAGATCGCTAACGGTTGGTTGAATCGGGGCGTTAAGGCTTCGGGTCAATTTAGATTTCATTGTGGTCGTGAAACACCCACATTGTCATCCTGAACTAGATTCAGGATCAGTTCTCAAAATTGGTATGAATTACGACTCGGGTGGGTTAGCCCTGCCTGAGTCGTTTTATTTGTGAAGCTGACGAGACCCAGTGCTCCGAGTTAAGCATGACAACGTCGAGTGTGTTCAGCTTGACGCTACTTACGAAGTCACGCCGCCATCGATGGGGATTGCTTGGCCGGTAATGTAACTGGCTGAATCGGAGCATAGGAATGCGACGACTTGACCGACTTCCTGGGGTGCGCCGTATCGATTCATTGGCACCCACGATTCCATCTTGGCGCGGGTGGCTGGATCGCCGTCTCGGTCGAGTCCGTGCATCATCGTCGTGTCGATCACACCGGGACAGACAGCGTTCACCCGAATGCCCTTGCGAGCGTAGTCACGAGCTGCCGCTTTAGTGAGGCCGATAACGCCGTGCTTGCTCGCTGTATACGCGGGTTGTCGACCCGTTCCGCCATTAAGACCCATGTACGACGAATCGTTGACGATCGAGCCACCACCGTTTTCGATCATGTAGCCAATTTCGTACTTCATGCTCAAGAACGCACCTTTGAGGTTTACGTTGATGATCTTCACGAAATCGTCTTCGTCGACTTCGTGAAGATGTCCTGCTGTTTCGAGAATTCCAGCGTTATTGAACGCTGCATTTAGCCCACCGTAGGTCGACACTGCGTGCTGAACTGCACGTTCAACTTGTGAGCCAACCGAAATGTCGGTGACTACATAGGTTGCTGTGCCACCTGCCGATTCGATCATCTTCACCGTTTCGGCAAGCTCGTTCTCTCGGCGAGCTGCGGCGACGATCTTCGCACCGTGGGCGGCCATAACTTTCGCCGTTTCACGCCCGATGCCAGAACTGGCGCCGGTTATTAGGACGATTTTGTCTTCAAGAAGAGCGGACATTCAGTGAATACCTTTTGGTTAGCTAGCAGCTTTTTGTTATTGAGTTAGGTGGCTCGGTTGAGATGTAGCACGTAGCATACGTTGTCGGGCGATTTTTCCACTCGCATTGCATTTCTCATGACTATCGAATTACGTTCAGTAACAGAAGAAAACTTCGTCGAATGGCGCAAGGCCGTTCGGCAAGGGTTTGGCATACATGTCCACCCCGACGATATTGCGCGTCTGCGAAACGATCGTGCCGAGCTTGATCGACTGGTTGCGGCTGTTGACACTGGGTCTGAACGAATCGTTGGAACGGGTGGCGCTGATTCGTATTCGCTGACCGTTCCCGGTGGAGCGGTGATTCCGATGGCTGGCGTGGCTTACATGACTACCTCAGTAACTCATCGTAGGCAGGGTGCGTTCTCGCGAATGATGAACCATATCCACGATGAAGCCCGAGAGCGTGGCGATATCGTATCGGGGCTTTGGGCATCGCAATCTCATCTCTATAGTCGGTTCGATTACGGTCTTGGGGTGAACTCTTACGATTGGGAAATCGATCCCACCTTCGGTTCCTTCTCGCATTCGCCGATTTCCGACGATGACGAGTCAGACACCCACGTCTACTTTGTCGACGCCGATGAGGCTGTTGCGATGCTGCCCGGTATATACGAGCAAATGCGCCAGCAAACAGCTGGATCAGTAGATCGAAGCCCAGGTCGTTGGCGTTACCAACTCTTCGATGAAGAGCGAGTTCGTGACGGAGCGAGTGCGTTGTTCTTTGCCATCTGCGAAGAGGACGGCGAGCAGACTGGTTACGTTGTGTACCGGATGCGCCGCAAGGGCGACACCGATATGGGAACTCTCGAAATTGTTGAGCAGGTTTCGGCCACGAATACTGCCCACGCGACGATGTGGCAATTCCTGATGAACTTTGATCTTGTTGGGAAAATCACGGCCACTAATCGACCTGCCGACGATCCACTGTGGTGGATGCTTGCCGATCCTCGTCGTTTGAGTCGAACATCGCACGATGCGCTGTGGGTTCGCCTGTTGGACATTCCAAAGGCGCTCGAATCTCGCACATATAACGTTGATGGGCAGCTGAAGATCGCATTAATCTCGGAATCTCAGCCAGCCGTTGCTGGTACCTATGTGCTAGATATTGATGATTCACATGCTTCGGTCAAGAAAACCACCGATAAGCCGGACGTCATTATGACTCCTGCGGATCTATCGGCGATTTACATGGGTGGAGCAACGCCGGGTCCGTTGGTTGAAGCTGGTCGGATCGACACAGTTACCGCCGGATCGCTCGCCAAGCTTCATGGAATGTTTTCGACCGATTCAGCACCGTGGTGTGCGCACTATTTCTAGGCTTCAGGATTCTCAGCGAACACCAATTATGACCATCGAATACCGACAATTTAACCCTGCTGAGCACAGACGGTTTGCTACGGCTATTGATCGGGGCTTCGGTGGTCACTACGAGCCGGGACGTAGGCAGTACGAGCTTGATCGCAAGTCGTTCATACCTGAGATGTCGATGGCTGCGTTCGATGGCGACGAAATCGTCGGCACATCTGGAGCAATACCGTTTGAATCTGCTGTGCCGGGCGGGGCGATTATCAAGAACGCAGGCGTGACCGCTGTGACAGTTGCTACAACGCATCGTCGTCAGGGCGTGCTGACGAACATGATGAAGCGACTTCTGAAGCAGGAACGCGACAAAGGCCAACCTGTCGCGTCGCTCTGGGCATCGGAAAGCATCATCTACGGTCGCTTTGGTTATGGCATGTCGATTCAGCACGAAAATTACCTGATCGACACTCGTAAAGCTGCGATCAAGCACCGGCCAGAAGTGTCGGGCAAGATTCGGTTCGTCGACGATAACGAGGCGCGCAAGCTGGTTCCTATCGCATGGGAAGCAGCGGTGAACGCAAATGTTGGAATACCTCGTCGTGACTCAGTGAGCTGGGATCGAATGTTCGGTGACCTTGGTGCCGGAGATGGCTGGGGCAAGCCGTTCATCGTGGTGTACGAAGAGGCCGGCAATGCACTCGGTTTCGCTGTGTACAAGCTGAAAGAGCTACATGTGTTCGGTGAACAGACCCATGGTCTGATCAATGCCGACCTAGTGATTCACAGCAACTCTGCTTCGCACGCTGCTCTTTGGAATCACCTATTAAATATCGATCTGTACGACACGCTTAGCACGTGGCGTTCGCCTTCCGACGATAGCCTGCCTTGGATGCTCGCAGATCAACGTCAGTTAGAGCGCAAGCCGTATGACGGTGTTTGGTATCGATTGCTGGATGTTGCCGAAGCGTTATCGGCTCGAACTTATCTTGTTGAAGGTAGCTTGGTGATCGAAGTCGAAGATTCGTTTATCCCTGAGTGGGGAGGCCGGTTTGAGCTTGTGGGTGGGCCAGACGGAGCGACTTGTGTCGCCACAACGAAGCCAGCCGATATCAGCCTTCCTACTGCGTCGCTTGCGACTATTTATCTTGGTGGTGCAAAGCTTGCCGATCTGGAACCAGCGGGACGAGTTGAAGAAAATACTGATGGATCGATAGCTTTGGCAGATGCCATGTTCGCGACCGTGCGTGCGCCGTGGTGCCCGCAGATGTTCTGAGTGTTACGTTGGTCGCACTCGTCATTAGTCGCACTCATTACTTTGTAACTCGGCTCCGGGTCGCAATTCTCCTAACCTAGCCCTTCCGTCTGGAAGGGTGGTGCGAGTCGTCCTCGTCGTTGGATGGCTTGGTTACTTTCACTGGAATATCAGACATGAGATTTCCGTAGACGACGATTCGCAATTAGAATGCGATTAGGCTATTAGGGGATCTCATGTCAAACTTCACACCTACACATCTTGGAAAATGGGAATCGCTGTTCATCGATCTGGTGGACGGCGAAGGCTCGGCACTGACCGAAGAGGGCACTTGGATGCTCGGTGATAAGCCGGGACTTGTGGTTGTGTTTGAAGATGACGAACCGCTTTACATCGAGGCGGCAGTGAGCATATCGAAAACGCTTCAGTGCTACATCAAGGGCGGCTTGGAGTGCGACTTCCGAACGATGGTCGGTGTTATTGAAATGGGCGCTTCGCCGAAGAACGCTGCTCAGCGCTCCAAGTCGGGACCCTTGGCGCTTCGTATTTCCAAGCGAGTCGAGAAGTTAAGGTACCGAGTCGCACCTGCTCCCGCGAAGATAATGCAGCAGCTCGCCGACGCATTCAATGTTGTCGCCGACACCCGGTACGCCGGGCCTAGCGCACTGGCGAACAGAGCATTGGATGCGTTGCCTGGGTAGAGTGTTGGTTCGTTGATATCTCGAAGTGTTGAATTTAAACCAGTAGGGGCAGGATTTATTCCTGCCCCTACTGGTTTTGACCTGGTGAAGAGTTTTGTTTGCGTCAGATGCGAACTGGCTCTTGGTCGTTATTTCGATCTATCTATGGATTAGTATCAGCGACTGACGTCGGCTCAACTAATCGTAGAAAGCGTGCCTTGGCACTTAGTCGTCGGCCATTACGGCTGTTTCTTCTCGCTGTGATTCTCGATACATCCCACCGTTTCGGTAGCGTGTCCGCGCTGCCGGGTGGTGTCGCAGGAACGGCGGAATTGCCATTGATGCAGGATCTTCGAGTGCCTTTCGAGCAACCGATTCGGCTTCTTCCTCAATTTCACCAGCGACCGGGAATCCGGTAGCGATGATCGTGAGTTTTACTTCGTTTTCCATCTTCGGGTCGGTAACCGTACCGAAGATAATGTTGGCATCGGGGTGAACTGTCGAAGCGATCACCTCTGAAGCACGCTGTACTTCGTCCAACGTAAGATCTGTGCCACCGGTGATGTTGAAGATCACACCCTTGGCTCCGGCAATTTCTACTTCGAGAAGTGGCGAGTTGATCGCTTCTTGTGCAGCTTGGATTGCTCGGTTTTCGCCCGTTCCTTTACCGATAGCCATCCATGCAGGACCGGCGTTATCCATAACGGCTCGGACATCAGCGAAGTCGAGGTTGATCTCGCCTGGGACGAGTATTAGTTCTGCGATCGACTGTATGCCCTGGCGAAGAACATCATCTGCCAGTTTGAACGCACGATCCATCGTGAGCTGTTCATCGGAGATAGCGAGAAGTCGGTCGTTAGGAATAACGATTAGAGTGTCGACTTCTTTGCGGAGCAGTTCGATGCCTTCGAGTGCCTTTTTCTTGCGAACCGCACCTTCAAATGCGAATGGCTTGGTTACGACACCGACTGTAAGCGCGCCAAGGCTTTGGGCAACTTCGGCAACGACTGGTGCCCCTCCGGTTCCGGTTCCGCCACCCATGCCGGCAGCTACGAATACAAGATCAGCGCCCTTAAGCACTTCCTTGATTTCGTCGCGGTCTTCTTCGTGGCACTGTCGACCCTTGGCTGGGTCGCCACCAACACCGAGACCTCGAGCGGTTGAGTCGCCGACGCGAAGTCGTACGGGAACCGATGCGGCGTCGAGCGCCTGTGAATCGGTGTTTACTGAAATGTATTCAACCTCAGGTACTCGTTCTCGGTACATACGGTTGACAGCGTTCTGGCCGCCACCACCAACACCAACTACTTTGATGTTTGCGGTACCGACAGAACCTTCTGGACTCGGTGTGTTGTGGTCAGGCATTTTCGTTCGATCTCCCCTTTAGTTCAGGGTTTCAGGGGTGCTATGGCGGCTTGTGCGGCCGATTTGTTTTCGCTATTTAGGTTCGGCACTGCCGTCGCTAATTAAGCAGATATTTAGACTCTACCTACTGCCGGTTAGACGATTCATAGAAGATTCTGTGCGAGATTCGACATGTTTCCCCAAATCGTCGGGAACGAAAAAAACAAATTGCGCCAAATATGCGGCGGAGCTACACTCAGGGTCTTTCACAGAGTCTCCTTCACTAAAGGGGCCTTTATACCGGGTGTTACGCAAGCGACTCAACTGACACGATTTGAGGAGAACGAACGTATGAATGGATACGAGGCGATAGCAAAAATCTTGAAGCAAGAGGGTGTCGAGTGGATGGCATGCTTTCCTGCCAACCCGCTGATCGAGGCCGTTGCGAAAGAAGGAATCAAACCGTTCGTGTTCCGACAAGAGCGTGGCGGAATAATGGCCGCCGACGGTTTCTCTCGAATGATGGCTACGGAAGGTAAATTCGGTGTATTCGCCTGCCAGGGTGGACCCGGAATTGAAAATGCATTCGGTGGAATCGCTCAGGCTTCGTCTGAAGGCGTTCCGATCTTTTTCCTTCCTGACGGACCCGGCGTTGGCGTGACTCCGACCTCACCTAATTTCTCAGGCCCTGACAACTTCCGATTCATCACCAAGTGGGCGCAGTCGGTTACCCATGCAGAACGCATCCCCGGGCAGATGCGACAGGCGCTTTCGATCATGAAGAATGGACGACCCGGTCCTGTGATGCTCGAAATGCAGCGTGACGTTATGGGCAACGAGGTTTCAAGCCTTCGCGATTTCCGATCGCCCAAGCGATACGTTGCTGCTCCTGACAAATCTGACTTGCGTGCAGCCGTAAAGAAGCTGCTTGCGGCCAAGAAGCCCGTTATCTGGGCAGGACAGGGAGTGCTCTACGCCGGTGCGTCTGCCGCGTTGACCGAGCTTGCTGAACTTACTCAGATACCAGTCATCACAACGATGCCGGGTAAATCAGCGTTCGACGAGCGTCACCCGTTGTCACTAGGTGCGGCTAATAAGTCGGCACCTAAGGGCGTTTGGGAGTGGTTGAAGTCGAGCGACGTATTGTTCGCCATCGGTGCGAGTCTTACTAAGACCAACTTCGGAATCAATATCCCCGATGGCAAAACTCTGATTCATTCGACAGCCAACTACGACGATATCGATAAGGAATACACCACCGATATCGGTCTGATTGGCGACGCTGCCAAGACGATTCTCATGCTTATCGATGAGATCAAAGCGGAGATCGGTGAAGAGGGACGTAAGTCCGATTCGTCGAACCGAGAAGCGGTGGCCGAGGTCAAGAAAGAGTGGATGAACGATTGGTCAGAATTGCTCAATTCGAGCATGGATCCGATCAACCCTTACCGACTGGTGAATGAAATCAACAAGGCAGTCGACCACGAGACCACTATCGTGACCCACGATGCTGGGCACCCGCGTGATCAACTGATGCCGTTCTACACAGCGACCGTTCCTCACAGCTACGTTGGTTGGGGTAAGAGCACTCATCTCGGATACGGAATTCCGTTGATGATCGGTGCAAAAATCGCTCATCCTGAAAAGATGTGCATCAACTTCATGGGCGACGCTGCGTTCGGAATGTCAGGTCTCGATCTTGAGACAGCCAATCGAATCGGTGCGCCTATCACCACTGTCCTTTTGAACAACGGAACCATGGGTGGTTACAACCGTGCGTTGCCAACAGCCATGGGCGAGTACAACGCCGGAAATATGGGCGGCAACTACGCTGGAATTGCTGAAGACCTTGGCGGAGTCGGTATCAAAATTACTGATCCTACCGAAATCGGTGGAGCGCTAACGAAGGCTCGCCAGATCAACGATGATGAAGGCAAGAGCGTGCTTCTCGATGTGAAGACTCAGCAGTGGCTTGAGTTCTCGGAGTACAAGGGCTAAGTTTTAATTTCCGAAAATTTGGAAATCAAAAAAGGGCAATCGCACTGGAATGCGATTGCCCTTTTTATTGCTCAACTCAAAGAATTTAGGAGCCTGTTCGCATCGAAATTCTTTGACGATCACCTCGTTTGTCGTTCCCTTTGTTCCAATTATTGGTGGTTTGTTCGTTGTGATCGTTCAATTAGCGACCGTCGTTCTATGGTTGTTCTTGATGTTTAAGGCATTCCAATGCAAGCGCTACAAGCTGCCGATGGCCGGTGCTACGCTGAAACCCAGTTGAATACCATGGCTAAAAAGTAGCGGTCCTGTAGTTTCAAGACTAGGTAACCAAGATAGAGCTCAGAAATTGGGCGCTGTATTCGCGTTTGCTGAATCGTTCAGGTAAAACCTGCATCTGAGTTGATAGATCGGACTGGGCGGAGCCTTGTGTACCAATCAATTTAGATAAATGCAGGGGGTTTTTATGACCGCAGCACCACAACACTACGATGAAGTACTTCCGAATCCCGGATTTGAAATAACACCGGGTTCGACAGCCATAGTAATCACCGATCCTCAGGTCGACTTCCTTTCGAAGGACGGAGTTACTTGGGCAATCATTGGTCCGAGTGTCGAGAAAAACGGCACGTTGGAGAATCTGTGTGTTGAAGCTCACATGCGAGACCTGATCGAAGACGGTTTCGAAGTTGCGATCGCCAAAGACGCAACGGCCGGTGCTGTATTGCCTAAGGGCGACGCATACGAGGCTGCACTACTGAACTTCCGCATGATCGCCAGCTAGGTACAGACCACCGACGAACTGGTGAGCCAGCTTCAGGGATAGTCAAACGGATACGTCTGGCTGCCTGCTAGTCAGTAGGCAGCCAGAGACGTTAAGCATTGTCGCTATTTTGCGAACGACCGAAGAATGCCAGCTGCGGCCTCGTCGCAAGCTTTTGCTGCGTCGTCGATCAATCCAAACGATCCGTTGAACCCGTGCGTCATGCCCGCGTATTCGGTGAAGGTCACGTCGTTGCCAGCGGCTTTTAGGGAGGCTGCGTAGTCGGCTGCTTCGTCGAGGAGCGGGTCGTACTCAGCTGCAATCACCGTAGCGTCGGCAAGACCGGAAAGATCTTCAGCACGGATCACTGAAGCGTAGGGGTGATGACCGTCTCCGTCAGAACCAATGTATTGATCCCAGAACCACATCATTCCCTCTGTGGTTAGCCCGTAACCTTCTGCATTAGCGACCGACGAAGGACGATTAAAGCTGCGGTCGATCACGGGGCAGTACAGCACCTGGTGTTTGATAGTCGGGCCTCCTCTATCACGAGCCATGAGCGCCACCGCAGCCGAAAGGTTTCCCCCTGCGGAAGTACCGGCAACCGCAATATTTGTAGCGTCGACGCCTAGTTCTGCTGCATGCTCGACTGCCCAAACGGTCGCTGCATAGCAATCCTCAGGTGCAGCAGGGAATCGGTCTTCAGGAGCCATCCGGTAGTCGACTGAAATCAGAACAGCGTTTACTCGATTTACCAGACCTCGTGATGTCGAATCCTCGTTGTCGAGATCGCCGATAACCCATCCACCCCCGTGGAACAGCATGATTAGCGGGTGCGGACCTTTGGTCGTTGGTCGGTAGATACGGATCGGAATTTCGCCAGCCGGACCCGGAATCGTTCGTTCGGTTATTTCGCCAACCGGTTCTTGAACCGACGGAATTGCAAGGCGACCAGCGGCGGCATTCGCCCGTGCTTCCGTGGGTGTAATGTCACGATTATCTGGGAATCCTAGGGCAGCGCGGCGATCCATCAGTGCTTGTACTTGTGGGTGAAGAGGCATGGTGTTCTCCGGTGAACGATTCATTTTCGGTAGCAAAAATTTACCAGAGTCTTGAGACGAATGAACGATTAGAACGATTGGCAGGGTCGTTCATTGGCACATAGAGTTACTGCCATGTCGATGAACGCCCAAACATATTCTTCGTTCGAAGTGATCCTCGATGCAGTCCGAAGTGAGATTTCGAGCAATGCCGATTATCCTGTTTTGATTGGAATTGACGGTGGTGGCGGATCGGGCAAGTCGACGCTAGCGAAGAAACTTGCCGAAGGGATCTGTGGCGCCACGTTGATTCACCTCGACGATTTTGCGGATTGGACCGACGATTCAAACTGGCAGTTGAGTACGTTCGCCGAGCGGGCGCTAAAGCCGCTGCTCGCCGGCATTACGTCTAAGCACCAACGCTACGACTGGCCGACCGAAACTTTTGGCGAGTGGTTCGAAATCCCGCCCACAGGTGTGGCGATTATTGAGGGTGTGACCTCGCTGCGGGTCGACTTGCGAGAGTATTGGAAGATTTCGATATGGGTCGGATGCCCGCGTGAACTTCGACTCGAGCGAGGGGTAACCCGTGACGGCGAAGCAATTCGTGCGAAGTGGGTCGACGAATGGATTCCCGGCGAAGATCAGTATTTCCTGCGCGAAAAACCTTGGGAATCGGCCTCGTTATTGTTTGATGGTTCAGATGGACGATCTTCAGATTTCACGCCGCCAGTTTAGTAATCTTGTAGCGTTTCGACGAATTGAAATTTTCTAGTGGGGTCGATTGCCCTTAGAATGAGCCGATTGAAAATGGCAAGCGCATCACCGCTCGCTCCCTAACTTTGGAAAAACACGAACGAGAGAAGTATGAAGACCACCGGATTCCGAACACTGGTGCTGGGTACTCCCTGGCGAAACCTTACCTACTGCATCATCGAAACCGACGAGGGAATAATCGGTGTAGGTGAAGCACGTGTTCTTGGTAAAACCCATACCGTCATCGAGTACTTAAAAGATGCCCAGCGTCATTTCATCGGTCACGACCCGTTCGACATCGAAGCGCTTTACCGTCGTATGACTTTGTTGGACTTCGGTAAACCCGGCGAGGTTGTCTACACAGGCTTGGCTCTCGTCGAACTGGCGTTCTGGGACATCATCGGTAAGAAGACTGGTCAGCCTGTATTCAAGCTGCTTGGTGGTCAGGTCAAAGAGAAGATTCCTGCCTACGCGAACGGCTGGTACACAGTCGAACGTACACCTGAAGCATTCGCTGAAGCTGCTCGTAAAGTGGTTGATCGCGGCTATCGGGGAATGAAGTTTGATCCGTTCGGCAACGGCGACATGGAGCTTGAACGTCCGGAGTTCTATCGTTCGCTCGATTTGATCGAAGCTGTGGCAAACGTCGCCGGTACACGTGCGCAGATCATGATCGAAATGCACGGTCGGTTCGCACCAGTGCAGGCTCGTGAAATAGCTCGACATATCGAGAAGTACAACATCGGCTGGATTGAAGAGCCGGTGCGACCTGGCGATACTCCGGCGTTGCAATCGGTAAGGCAACACACATCGTTACCGATCGCTACTGGTGAGCGACTTTATGGCGCTCCTGAGTTCCGAGAAATTTGGGGATCGGGGAACGTCGACGTGCTGCAAACCGATATTACGCAGTCGGGTGGTATTTTCGAGAGCAAGAAGATCGCCTCGACCGCTGAGACCTACTCGATCATGGTTGCACCCCACAACGTTGGCGGAATCGTGTCGACAATGGCTGCATTGCATCTGTGTCTCACTCTGCGAAATGCCAAGATTCTTGAGCACTTCAACGACTTTGCGGACCCACATGTGAAGAAGGCTGGAACCGGATATCCAGAGGTAGTCGATGGCTACTTCCCTGTGCCAGACAAGCCGGGTTGGGGCATTGAGCTTGATGAGGACTTCATCAAGGCGAA
>CAWVRY010000008.1:0-62682 GCA_963932695.1 uncultured bacterium
CGGCGTGTGGGTTCGACTCCCACCTTCCCCACCATTTTATTTTTCGTACAATCACCGGTCGACGGCGCGACTCTCAAGTCGTAGCAATGTCCCGCTAATCGCTCAAGCTTAAAGAGAACCCATGTCAAAAATCCTTGTAACTCGACGTACATTTCCAGAAGCCGCAGCAGCACTTCGCGCAAGCGGTGCAGAAATTGTGATTTGGGAAGATGCAGATTCGCCTTCCCAAGATGACCTGCGCAAGGCGGTTGCCGATATCGACGGTCTTTACGCTCACATCACGAACCAAGTGAACGCTGAAGTTATGGATGCTGCGCCAAACTTGAAGGTTATTGCAGAGTTTGGTGTTGGCTACGACAATATCGAAGTCGCTGCTGCGAACGAACGAGGCATTGCAGTTTGCAACACCCCGGGAATTCTTTCCGAGAGTACCGCCGACGAGGCGTTTGCGTTGTTGGCCTCAATGGCCCGGCGTACCCACGATCTACCAGCAATGGTGAAGCGTGGCGAGTGGGGCGATTTCGACCCGCTGGGTTATCTCGCAACCGACATCCATCACAAGACGCTTGGAATAGTCGGCATGGGCAATATTGGATCCGAGATGGCAAAACGTGCCTCTGGGTTCAACATGAACGTGCTGTATTTCAATCGAAACAAACGTGACGAAGAATTTGGCGCAACGTACGTCGACTCACTGGAAGAGATTCTTGAACGTTCTGACTACGTTTCATTGCACAATCCCCTGACGCCTGAAACGACGAACATGATGAGCACAGATCAGTTCAAGCTCATGAAGAAATCGGCGATCCTCATCAACACGACTCGTGGACCTGTAGTCGATCAAGACGCACTCTACGAAGCGTTGAAGTCTGGCGAGATCGCCGGAGCAGCGTTGGACGTAACTGTTCCAGAACCGATTCCCTCTGACCACCCGTTACTCACTCTCGACAACTGCCTCATCATGCCGCACGTGGCGAGCGCTACAGGCGACACTCGAATGAAGATGGCAATGATGTCGGTCGAGAACGTTCTCGCAGGCGTGGCGGGCGATTGGCCACCGTACTGCGTGAACCAAGCGGAGATCGCCGGGAATGCTCGAATCAAGAGTTAGTCGTAGATGATCTAACAAAAACGCCCTAGCGGAGTAATCTCGCCAGGGCGTTTTTCGTTTATACGCAAAAAAGCTTTAGTCCTCGAAGAATCCGGCGTCTTCTTTACGGAGGTATTTTTTAGCCTCTTCGGGGATGAAGGTGATTCCAAGTCCCGGTGCTTCGTTCACATCGATATGACTGTCGGTAACTCCGAACTTGTCTGAACCGTCGAGAATGTCGTACCACCAATCGGGCTTGCCAGTTGGCAGCTCGAAGGCGATGTAGTTCTCTGGCAATACAGCTGCAAGCTGCACGTGTGCAGCAAGACCAATAAGACCATCAACCGTTCCGTGTGGTGCGAACAGGATGCCGTGTAGATCAGCGTATTCAGCGATGAACTTCATCTCTTGTAGTCCGCCGACATCAGCTGGGTCTGGGCCGAGAACGTTCACAGCGTTTCGTTCGATCAGCTCAACGAAGTTCTGTCGCAAGTAAATCTGCTCGCCGGTGTGAATCGGAGTCGATGTGTAAGGCGTGACCTGCGTGTAGAGATCGGCGAGAACGTACGGCGTGTAGTCGCCCGTAAGCATGTCCTCTAACCACATGATGTTCATGCCCTCGACCGCTTTCGCAAGCTTCAACGCGTCGACAACGGTGAATCCTGGTCCACAATCCAGTGCAAGTCCCACATCGTCGCCAAGAACATCGGCCATGGCTTCGATGCACTTGATCATGTGCTTGAAGCCTTTAGGAGTCATCAGGCCGCGATTGGGATGTCGACCAACCTTCGTTGGTGTTCCGTAATAGAAATCCTTAACATCAGTCGCCATATTGCCGTGGAAGGCGATTCCCTGCTTGATGATTGAAAAATTCTCCGGCGAATCTTTCATCTTCTGCATGATGTCGGCGTAGTGCTCAGGTTCTGTGCCCTGAAGCTCGAACCGAACGTTTCCGTTGTAAACCTGAACCTTGTCTCGAATCTTGCCGCCGAGCAGCTTGTAGATGGGAAGATTCGCTGCTTTGCCCGCGATGTCCCAAAGTGCGAATTCGATGGCACTTACTGCAGCACCCCATGGCTTGAACGATCCCATGCGGCGAATACCGAGCATTACCCGCTCGACGTCCGTTGGGTCCTTGCCGATGACCATGTCTCGGTAGAACTCGATCATTGGTTTCAGATAGGGCTTGGCGAGTTCGGCGGCACCAATACCATCGATGCCTTCGTCAGTAGTGACGCGCACCACCGGGTGTCCCCCGATGATTGCGACTTTCAGGTCGGTAATTTTCATTTCAGCTCCGTGCCACGGTGTGGCGTTTTCTTGATAGCGTCGAAATTCTTCGCTTGAGTCAAAGTTGGTGTACTTGGTAATTAGTCATGTCGTGGAGACGACAATGTCTAGTTGTCGAAGAAGTCGGAGTCTTCTTCACGCAGGTACTTTTTCGCTTCTTCTGGGATGAATGTGAGTCCGAGCCCCGGGGTGCTAGGCACATCGATGTGGCTGTCGGTGACAGCGAACTGGTCGCCACCTTCCATTATGTCGAGCCACCATTCGGGCTTGGCTTGCGGAAGCTCGAACGCTATGTAGTTTTCGGGAAGCACTGCTGCTAAGTGAGTCTGTGCTGCAAGCCCGATAAGTCCGTCGAACGTGCCGTGAGGTGCAAAGAGGATTCCGTGGAGATCAGCGTACTCCGCAATGAACTTCATCTCGGCGATACCACCAACGTCGGCGACGTCGGGTCCGAGAACATTCACGGCATTTCGTTCGATTAGCTCTACGAAATTCTGGCGAAGATATATCTGCTCGCCAGTGTGGATTGGAGTGCTCGTGTATGGCGTAATTTGCGTGTACAGATCGGCGAGAACGAACGGCGAATAGTCGCCTGTCACCATGTCTTCTAGCCACATGATGTTCGAACCTTCAAGCTCTTTTGCCAGCTTCAAAGCATCGGGAACCGTCATGCCTGGTCCACAATCGAGTGCGAGGCCGACATCATCGCCAAGTACATCGAGCATCGCTTCGACACACTTGATGAGGTACTTGAACCCCTTGCCTGTAATTGTTCCTCGGTTCGGGTAACGATTAGTTGTTACTGGTGTGCCGTAGTAGAAGCCTTCTCGGTTCTGCATACCGCCGTGGAACGAGACAGCTTGTTTGATGATCGAGAAGTTGTAGGGATGGTCCTTCATCTTCTGCATGTTCTTGGCAAAATCTTCCGGCTCTCTTCCGTCTCCCTCCATCTCGTAACGCACGTTGCCGTTATAGACCTGAACCTTGTCTCGAATCTTGCCGCCAAGCAGTTTGTAGGTTGGAACACCGGCGGATTTTCCTGCAATGTCCCAAAGCGCCATTTCTATCGCACTGACCGCCGTGCCCCAAGGCTTGAACGAACCCATACGACGAATTCCGAGCATGACCCGTTCGACATCCGTTGGGTCTTTGCCAACAATCATGTCTCGGTAGAACTCGACCATCGGCTTGAGGTAAGGCTTGGCGGTTTCACCAGCCCCCACACCGTCGATGCCCTCGTCAGTCGTGACTCGGACGACGGGTGCGTTGCCGATGATGGCAACTTTCAGGTCAGTGATCTTCATTATCTAGCTCCGGGTAAAAATCTCTAGCGGCGATGTTGGCTAAAAAACACGTCCGAAATTCTATGCCCGGATCATGAAGAACGGACTGTAATTCGCATGAATATCGTTGAAATGACTGTTTTGGTGTAAATTCCAAAAATTTTGCGAGAACCTATTCCGAGAACCCGTGTCTTGAACTTGTGAGGCCGATGAAAGCACGGGAGTGTTTCGTTTAACGCCCTTGATCGGGTTTCGATTGTGAGGACTTCGGAATAAGATTTGTCGCATTGAAATCGATCTGCTGCCTCAATGGCAACCCAACGGAGACAAAATGCGAGTAGCGACTTGGCGTGGTGGTACTGAAATAACAATTGATGAAGTTCCGACTCCGAAGGCGGGTCCGAGCGAATTGGTGATGAAGGTTCTTTCATCAGGAATTTGCGGAACTGACATTCACAAGACTCAGGGTTTATTTCCTGCTACACCGCCCGACATTCTTGGGCATGAGTTCGTTGGTCCGGTTATCGAGGTCGGTGAAGGCGTCGATGAGTCGCTTATAGGCAAGATCATCGGCTGCACTCTGAATCCTGCGTGTGGTGAATGTCAGGGCTGCCTCACATGGTCGGCAATGCACTGCGAACGCAACAAGCGCTACTCAGGCGGATTTGCCGAGTACGTTCTCGTCGATCACCGGCAGGCGCACATTGTTCCTGATGGACTCGACCACGAAACTGCCTCGATGGCTGAACCGCTGGCATGCGTTATCTCGACTCTCAATATGATCGATGTCGAAGAGGGCTGTGATGCGTTGGTGGTCGGTGGCGGGCTACTGGGATTGCTGACGGTCGGCATGCTCAAGCTGCGCGGGGCAGGCAACATCATTCTGTCGGAGCCGAACGCAGAACGACTCGCTATGGGCGAACAGTTCGGCGCAACGCACTTGAATGACCCAACTAAAGACGATCTCGCCGAACTAGTGAAAAAAGTCACCGGCGGCTACGGCGTGAAGATCGGTGCCGAGGCAGTTGGTGTACCCGCATTAGTAGCCAATGTTTCGAAACTGATCCGACCCCGTGGAAATCTGGTTTTGGTTGGAGTGTCGCCGCAGGGATCAGCTTTACCGGTCGATCTTTACGATCTGCACTACAAAGAAATCACCATGAGCGGTGCGTTTGGTGCTGGTGATGCCTTTGGCGAAGCCCTTGAAACTCTGTCAAAGCTAAACCTAGAAGGCGTCGTGAGTGGACGATTCCCTCTAGAAGAAACTTCGAAGGCGTTGGAGATATCGGCAAAGGGCGGCGGTGTGAAGTACATGATCGCCCCACACGACTAATCGCAATATAGATCACTTAGTGCTGGCACACCGCCCAATACAGCGGTAGTCTGCGTTCGCTTGCAACATTCAGAAAATAAATTCGCACCATCGGTGCTGCGGTAGAGGTAATACATGGCAAAGCTCTCGGGTGGAGAAGCCCTCATCAAATCTTTGGTTCGTGAGGGAGTCGAAGTCATTTTCGGTTTGCCAGGAGTTCAGATGTACGGCATCGTCGCTGCATTGCGAGATGAACCAAGCATCAAGTTCGTCGTAACACGGAACGAAACTTCTACTACCTACATGGCAGATGGCTACGCTCGAACCACCGGTAAAGCCGGTGTTGCGATGGTTGTGCCCGGGCCCGGTATCTACAACGCTGGTGGTGGACTTTCAACCGCTTTTTCACGATCGTCTCCGGTTGTGTTGATTGCTGGTCAGATTCCTCGAGACGGTATTGGCAAGAATTTTGGTGGACTTCATGAAGTGAATGACCAGAAGGAAATCACCAATCCGGTAACCAAATGGCAGAAGCAGGTTCTTCGCCCTCACGAGGTTCCTGAAGGCATCCACGAAGCATTTAAACAGGCACAGTCGGATCGACCTTCGCCAGTTCACTTCGAACTCCCCCCCGAGACTATGGTCGAACGAGAAGATGTTGAACTTCTAGAGCCTGCAAAGATCGAACGTAAAGTTCCTGCCGACTCGATTATCGAACAGGCCGCAAAAGAGATCGTTGCCGCTAAGAAGCCAGTTATTTACGCAGGTGGCGGTATCGCTCGATCTGACGCCGAGGCCGAACTCGTAGCATTCGCCGAAGCCCACCAGATTGCCGTTCTGACTTCGGCAGGTGGTAAAGGAACTATGTCGGAGCGACACGCTCTGGCACTAGGCGGATCGCTCGGGCCAACGGGTCAACTGAAGGATTACATCGAGGATGCTGATGTTGTTATCGGTATCGGAACTCGATTCTCCATGCGCAATCAGGCAGCAGCTGAAGCTCGACTGATTCATGTTGATGTCGACCCTGAAATGATCGGTCACGTGCACCAGAACTCTCTTGGCGTAATCGGCGATGTGAAGGTGTCTCTACCGAAACTCAGCGCTGCGATTACCGCCGCTGGTGGAGGAAAGTGGAACTCTCCAGCTGCGGAAGTTACCAAAATCCAAGAGAATCTCACTAACAGCGAAGAAGAGATCAACCAGCCGCAAGAGGACTATCTTCGAGCGTTGCAGGAGGGTGCTCCGGACGATGCGATTATGATCTTCGGTATGACTCAGCTTGGCTACTACTCACGTCCTCGCTGGATCACCGAGAACCCGAAGTCGTACATCGATTCTGGGTACTCTGGAAACCTCGGATTTGCGTTCCCGACTGCATTGGGAGCCAAGGTCGGAAACCCCGACAAGCCGGTTATTTGTGTTTCAGGTGACGGCGGATTTATGTACAACTCGTCGGAGATTTCTACGGCTGTGAAGTATGGAATCAACCTTGTAACCGTGATCTACAACGATGGTCACTACGGGAACGTGGCTCGTGACATGGACGACGACTTCGGTGGCACATACGAGACCGATTTCGTGAACCCCGACTTCGTGAAACTTGCTGAAGCTTATGGTGCTGTTGGTATTCGGGCTGAAGGTCCGCTCGACGTGAAGAACGTACTGCCTAAGGCGCTAGCGATGAACAAGCCAGTATTCATCGACGTGCCAGTCTCACGAGTCCCACGACCGAAGCAGTGGTCAGCACGTGCTCCATGGACAACCCCGCAGGACGGCCTGTTGGATTAGTTCGAGGACGTAGGTGACAGGTGGATTGCATACGCGATCCACCGTCACCCTGAACTAGATTCAGGATATCGAGAGTCGAACCACGCCTCCGCCAGGTCACGCCATTGAGAGTTGTTCTTTTCAACAAGATCAATCTTCCATGATCGGCGCCAATTCTTGATCTGTTTCTCTCGGGAAAAAGCGACACGTATATTATCGGATTGCTCGAACCAGACTAGTCGGCTGATATTGAAGCGTGACGTGTGTATTGCACCCAAATCCAACCGGTGTTGCCAGACTTGTTTCTCTAAATTGGAAGTATTTCCTACGTAAATTGATCTGCTGTGATTGGCGAGGGTGTAGACGTATGATCTTTTATGTTGAGGCATTGGCTGTACGATATCCTGAATCAAGTTCAGGATGACGGGATCGCGAGATGTTTGCTTTAACGGCAAACAATTGGGCCCCAACGACCAAACCACCACGTCATAGCGTCTACTAGCCCGCTCCGCCCTCGTGTGGCCTGAGGGCTGCTTCGATTGCGAAGTTGGCTGGGGTTGGGATGCCTAGTTCTTTGCCCATTTCGACGACTCGTGCGTTGAGGAGTCCGATTTCGATCGGATTGCCAGCTATTAGATCGTGTCCCATTGAACCGATGATGAACGGCTCGCGACCCTGCGTCGTCTTCAGAGTTGAGTCGACCAACTCCTGGGTAATCTCTACGCCTTTTGCCCTTGCGACCGCTGCGACTTCAGAAAGCACCTGAAGGTACATTTCGGTCGTCGTTTCCTGAGCGAAAATGTCGCCAATCGCCTTGCGAGTTAGAGCGGTCATTCCGCTAAGAGCACAGATGAAAGTGAACTTCATCCACAGCGCCATTTCGATATTATCGTGTGCTTCAGCAGCTAGCCCGGCAGCGACACAGCGTTCAACGAGCGCAGTTACTCGTTCCGACGTCGTGCCTCCGGATTTCTGCAAAGCGGACAATTCGCCAATGACCAACGAACCGGGACCACCAGCTTGCTTCACAACTCCCGGCTCCGATATCAATGCTGAAACAGTAGCTGTACATCCGAGAACATGCTCAGCTCCGAACGTCTCAGTTAGTAGGGGCTCGCTGTCGATTCCGTTCTGCATCGAGATAATAAGCGTGCCTTCACCGACCATTCCACCGGAAGCCATTGCTTCGATAGCTGCATCAGTACCCCAGCTCTTCACGGCGAATATCACCAGATCGACTCTGTCCACGGCCGACATATCGTCGGTGGCAGCACATTCGACTTCGAAGTCTCCGAGTAGTACCGACTGCAGCTGAAGTCCGTTCTTATTGATGGCGTCCAAATGCGGTCCTCGGGCGATCATCGTCACGTGTGCTCCGGCTCTTGCTAGCGCTCCACCGTAGTACGCACCGGTGCCGCCTGCACCCACAACTGCCACTCTGAAATCATTGTCGCTCAACTGGGTTTCTCTCTTTGCGCTGTTACGAAACGTCGATTCATTCATACTGGCGCCAATCTTAGGGTAGATAGGACGGCGAGTGAACAGCAATCGTCTATCATCTGGCGCATGCTGCAACTACTCATTCACATTGGCTGAGTTCGTTCGCGCAGAAAAGCATCTCAAACTCCTAGAGGCGATTCGCAAGATGACATCGTTCCCGGCTCAGAGACTCGGACTCACGGATCGGGGAGTACTTCGCGATGGTTTCAGAGCCGATATCGTAATATTCGATCCCGACACTGTACGAACGGATGCCACAAAAGATGACCCGAAACACTATCCGGTTGGGATCGACTACGTGATCGTTAATGGTGAAGTGGTTATCGAGAACGGAACAAATACAGGTGCTACCCCGGGTCGTGCATTACGACGGGGGCACTAGCTCTGGCTGTCTGAATCTTCACAATCTCTTGATGATCGTACTCAGAGTTACGGATAGACTCATCTGCTATGGCAGTTACTAGAAACATATTCGCAGGCTTGGGAGCCGGTGCGGTTGCGGCGATTATTGCCGTGCTGGTCTCGTTGCCGCTGGAATCGCCTGACGACATAAGGCTGAATTCGGCAACAGTAGGATTTGCGGCGTTGTTCGTAGGGGTGATATCAGGCACGCTGTGGCAGATATCGCGATCTGTTAGTGAATCCAACCGTCGTTATTGGTGGTTCTCAGCCGGGTTGGGAATCGTGATTCTGCTCATCGCCGTTTTAGCGCAAATGCAACTGGACGATGCCTTGGTTTTCACGGTGCCATTGGCGTTAGTCGTTGCTATTTGTTCGATATTTCTAACACCAGTATTCGCTACTGGTACTAAATACGGAACCTTGGCGACCGTTGTTCTCGTATTTATAGCTGTCGTGCTTAGTATTGTTCTTGCAGGGCAGGGCGATCAGGAATCTGGAACGCTCACTCTTCCGCCCGCTCCTTGATCTATTAGAAACCGGACGAATTCTTTACGAAATGATGAAATCACTAAAAAGTACTTTTGTTGTGTCGATCGGTTTGATCGCACTTATCGCAGTCGGCTGCGGCGGAGCAGACGAGACGACTAATGCAAATTCGGCGAATACACCGGACGATGCGACACAAAATTCGCTGGCAACTTCGTCAATAACCGCAACCGACACACCCGTGTCGGTATCGGTCGATGGCACGTTCTTAGTGGGCGGAGGATCAGAGGCGACGTTTACCGTCAACGAAAAGCTGTCTCGGTTGCCGTTGCCCAACGACGCAGTTCTTAGAACCAGCGCGATTACCGGTGAAATCGACCTTTCTGCTGAATCTTCGTCGCTCGTGATTGATCTTCACTCGCTGGAAAGTGATGATTCGAGACGTGATCGCTACGTACGAGACCGCTTGTTTCCGACTCAGTCGACCGCAACTATCAGCATTACCGACTTTACCGACATTCCTGCGCAATTCGCTGAAGGCGAAGCATTTGCTTCGACTGTTACAGGAACTGTCAACGTGAACGGAAGTGACGCCGAAATCGAATTCTCTATCGAATCTCGACTTGACCCAGATCGTCTCCTTGTACTCGTTAAAGGAGATTTCACATGGGCTGATTTTGGTATGACTGCGCCGACGAGCAACTTCTTTATCGTGAAGGATGAGGTTCACGTTGAAGTGCTGTTATCGGCAGTTCCGAAGTAAGCGATTCTCTCAACTAGGGCTGAACTCGTCAGCTCAGTTGGAGGTATTTTAGTGAATTGCGACTACTATTAAACAAATGTCGCAAGATCACGTACGAAATTTCTGCATCATCGCCCATATCGATCACGGCAAGTCGACACTTGCCGATCGCCTGATCGAGCTCACTGGGGCCGTGTCAGAACGAAAAATGACCGCACAGCACCTCGATACGATGGAGCTTGAACAGGAACGCGGCATAACTATCAAAGCGCAGGCAGTTCGGCTTCAATATCAAGCAAACGACGGTATTGAATATCAGTTCAATCTGATCGACACCCCCGGTCACGTCGACTTCGCCTACGAAGTATCACGGTCACTCGCCGCCTGTGAAGGCGCAGTGCTTTTGGTCGACGCTACTCAAGGTATTCAGGCGCAGACGATCGCAAACGTCTATCTGGCACTAGAAAACGATCTCGAAATAATCCCGGTCCTCAATAAACTCGACATGCCTGCGGCTCAACCCGAGCGTGTGATGACTGAGTTGGAACAGACATTCGGTTATGGCGAAGACGAAGTCCTTAAAATATCGGCAAAAACTGGGGATGGTGTTGCCGAATTGTTGGAGCAGATCGTCGAACGAATTGCCCCTCCAGTTGGTCAGGTAGACGACAAGTTCCGTGCCCTTATATTTGACTCTAAATATGACCAGTTCAAAGGCGTTATCGCCTACATTCGTGCAATGCACGGGTCTCTCAAATCTTCTGACCGCGTAAAGCTTATGGGCACTGGAGTTGAGGCTGAAGTTCTCGAAACTGGTTTCTTCAGTCCTGTTTTAGAAAAGACCAATGGCCTTGAAACGGGTGAGGTTGGCTACGTAGCTACAGGTCTGAAAGATGTGAAGGCTGTTCGCGTTGGCGATACGATGACGGTATCGACAGATCCTGCCACCGAAGCTCTTCCCGGGTATGCTCCACAAAGTCCAATGGTGTTCACCGGGATATTCCCCACCGAGGGCGAAGACTATCCCGAACTACGTGACGCTCTCGATAAATTGCAACTTAACGACGCAGCGCTCGTTTTCGAGCCTGAATCGTCTGCCGCTCTCGGCTTCGGCTTCCGATGTGGCTTTTTGGGCTTGCTGCACATGGACATCGTGCAGGAGCGACTCGAACGGGAATATGGGCTTGGCCTGATCGCAACTGCACCAAGCGTCAGCTACGAAATTCTGCTCAAGAGCGGTGATTCGATCACAATCGATAACCCGTCCAAATTGCCTGATCATAACCAGCTTGCCGACATCCTAGAACCATGGGTGAATATCACCATCGTCACACCGGGACGTTACATCGGCAACATCATGGAATTGGTTACGACCAAGCGCGGTGAATATAAGAAGATGGAGTACCTAGAGCCAGCGTCAAACGATGCCAGCGGCGGTACATTACGCGACGCTCGAGTTCTTCTCGAATACGATATCCCGCTCTCAGAAATCCTCGTTGATTTTCACGACAAGTTGAAATCCGGTACTCAGGGCTACGCGTCGATGGACTACTCGAGGATCGCCAACCGGTCGGCTGATCTGGTGAAGTTGGACGTTCTCGTAAATCACGAACCGGTTGACGCACTGTCGATGATTACTCATAGAGACAATGCTGCTCCGCTTGGACGTGCATTAACGTCTAAGTTGAAGGATCTGATTCCTCGCCAGATGTTCGCTGTGCCAATTCAAGCCGCTATTGGTGGCAAGATCGTCGCTCGTACCAACGTGAAAGCGCTCCGCAAGAACGTTTTGGCGAAGTGTTACGGCGGTGACATCACACGTAAACGCAAGCTTCTGGAACAGCAGAAAAAAGGCAAGAAACGTCGAATGAAGATGGTTGGTTCGATCGAAGTGCCGCAAGAAGCCTTTATGGCAGTGCTGACTCTCGACTAATATCGAGAACGTTCTCATAATGGCGGGCAGACAATGACCTCTAGCCCAACAACTTCGACATTTTCTCGCCCAAACGGCCCCCTCGCTGCTTTCGCATTCCCGAAATTCCGACGAATCTGGTTAGCTTCGGTCATATTCTCCCTTGGTAACTGGGGAGAACGTCTTGCGACGGGCTGGGTAGTTCTCAATGAAACTGACGACGTGTTTCTCGCGGCTGCAACTTTCGCCGTACGTCAGGCACCCCAACTAATATTTGCGCCGATTGGAGGAGCCGTCGCCGATAGATTCTCGCGCGGAAAGATTGTGCTTGCAGTCGGTATTTACAAAGCACTAATCCTCACGGCGCTGGCGGTAATCGCTGCGAACGGTTTGGAACCCCTGTGGTTGGTGTTTGTGATCCTTGGTTTATCGGGAGTAGGGCAATCGTTCGAGCTGCCATCGGTTCAGGGCATGGTTACTAGCTCGGTACCAAGAGCATTTAGGATGAACGCTGTGGCTGTGCAGTCGACCGGGATGCGTGCAGTTGGCGCACTCGGAGCTTTGGCAGCTGGATTTGCTATCAGTTCACTCGGTGTTCCGATCACATTCTTAGCATCAGGCAGCACGTTCGTAGTCGGAGGAGTCCTTGCTCTATTTGCGAATAGAGGGCTGCGGACCCGATCAATAGACAAAACTGAATCGGTTGTTCGAGATGTTATTGATGGTCTGAAATTGATGTCGACGCTACCGATAGTGAGGATGATTCTGATCACGGCCGTTTTGGTCGAAATATTCGGGTTCGCCTACGGTGCGGTTATGCCTGCCGTAGCTAAGAACGCTTTGAATGTCGATTCAGAAGGACTGGGCACTCTCACAATGATGGCGGGAGTTGGATCTGTAATTGGATCAATATTCTTGATGGCTCTGGGAAATTTCGGCCGCAAAGGTTTGTTGCTTATTGGTATTGCGATTGCCTATGGCACATTCTTGGCCACGTTTTCGGCCCCTGGCTCATATGCGGCAGCTTTAGTGTTGATTATGGGAGTCGGAGCGTCAGCGGCAGCGTTCGACGCGATGCAATGGACGCTGCTTCAATTAAACGTTCCTGACGAAATGCGCGGTCGAGCGGTTGGCGCTTGGGTGTTCGCTATCGGTTTCGGCTGGATCGGACATCTTGGGATGGGTGCAGTAGCCGAAGCAGTCGGTGTTCAAACGGCACTCGCCGGTGCCGGCATATTCGTGGTAGTTACCGGCATTTTGGTGTACTTTTTCTCACCTCCGATGAGACGGATTTAGAAACCGGGTTGCTAGTCGGCGAGCGCTTGTTTTACGATTTCAGCGAGTTCTGGATCCTGCTTGGCGACGTGAATTGCTGCCCTGAGCATCCCACCAGGGTTCCCGGTGTCAGCATGAAAGCCACTGATTTCTTTGGCGTGGATAGGATTGTTCCCGAGTAGCGACGCTATGGCGTCAGTTATCTGCACTTCACCACCGGCCCCTTCATGTTCTTCTGAGAGATAGTCGAACACTGCATTGTCGAGTAGATAGCGGGCAACAATCGCTAGATTGCTCGGAGCGTCTTCCAGTGCGGGCTTTTCAATGAGAACATCGACTTCGTGGACACCATTTCCAACAGATTTTCCGCCTACGACCCCTTTGGTGTGAATAATCTCGTCAGCCGCTTCACTAACAGCGATCACTGAACCACCGTGCTCTCGGTACACCTGAATAAGCTGTTCGGTTGCCGAAACGTCGTTGATGATGACATCGTCGGGGAATATCGTGATAAACGGCTCTCCATCGCAGAAATCGCGTGCTTGCAATATTGCATGACCCGGTCCTTTTGGATCGTGCTGATACACGGTGGTCACATTTACAAGTGACGCAATCTCAAGTTGTTTTTCTAACAGAACGTCACGTCCTCGTGACTTCAGTTCACGTTCAAGAATTTCCTGATTGCCGAAGTACTCTGCGACCGATTCCATGCCTGGCGACATGACGATGGCGATGTCGGTCACACCAGCTTCAGACGCTTCACGTACGGCGTATTCGATTACCGGGACGTTCAGAACGGGTAGCAACGGCTTGGGCACTCTGCGGGTAGCCGGAAGGAATCGAGTTCCAAGCCCGCCGACCGGAATAACCGCTTTAGTAATTGCTGGGTATATGTTTGAAATATCTCGTGACTGATTGGGCATATTGGGATTCTATCGGGATTCACAGCCGTTTTCGTGTTGAATTTCAGCGACTATTTGCCGGGTGGGTAGTACGATTAAGTTGATCGTGCTAGGTGGGGCGTTAGCGGTGCCCTGTACTCGTAATCCGCTTTAGCGAGACTGAATGCTCTGTCGAGATTGTTCGCATGTGGCCTCTGGTGTCAGTACTTAGATATTGAGAGCCTGGTCCTGCGCGGCGAGACCTCGTGAACTCCGTCAGGACCGGAAGGTAGCAGCGGTAAGCGATAAATCTCGGGTGCCGTGGGAATGCCGGGTTTGAGTCGGTATTGACATTTATGTCTCACGCAGCAACCGACACGGAGATGCACGGTCATATTTTTCTTTCTGCACTGAATGCCACAAGATGTTTCCTCTGCCAGTAGATGGTTGACGATAAGAATTCTAGGTTGGAATAGCCTGTGTCTGCACAACGGCTGGGTCAGCATTTTCTCGAAGACACCGACGTAATCAACACGATTATCGCCGCTGCTGATCTGAGCAGTGAAGACACCGTTCTCGAGGTCGGGCCAGGGCGCGGCGCACTTACGGGCCATCTCGTCGAGCAAGCAGGGCGTGTTTTGCTTTTAGAGTTCGACGAAGATCTTTGCAACCGGTTAGCCCAGAAATACGCATCTGCAGACAACGTACGAGTGCTGAACGTGGATGCTAGGGATTTCGGTTCAGACGTTGATCCATGGACTCGTGAAACTGACTACAAGGTCGTTGCGAATCTTCCTTACTACGCTGCGAGCCCGATCACACGAAACTTCCTCGAATCGACACGTAAACCAACCTCTATGGTCATCATGATCCAACGTGAGGTTGCCAACGACATGTCGGCTAAACCGGACGACATGAGCCTGTTGTCGTTGGCGATCCAAATCTATTCGACGGCCGAGCACGTTGTTGACGCACCACCCGAATGCTTCAATCCGCCTCCAAAAGTTCATTCCACGGTCATTAAACTCACTCCGACGAGCGAAACTCAAATAACTTTTGAGTCGGAGGATGATTTCTTTACGCTGGCGCGTAGCGGTTTTAAAAGTCCTCGAAAACAACTGCACAACTCATTGTCAGACGGCCTATTTATTCCTCTTGACGATGCACGGAATCTGGTTGAGAAAACTGGATTCGAGTCTTCACGACGTCCTTCAACTCTTTCACTTTCCGACTGGCAGATTCTCTACGATGTTTGGGTAGAAGCCGGACGACCGCTTCAAGTCAAAGGGTCGGTACGCCGAAAACGTCAAAACCGACAGAACAAAACGCCTTAGTTCGGGAACGAACGAGCTTTTAGTGAGCAATCAGATTTCATTTACAGAACAAGCATTCGCCAAGGTAAACCTCACGCTTGAGATTCTTGGACGCCGCCGCGACGGATTTCACAACTTGGCATCGGTGATGCAGACTGTAGATCTGTTCGACACTATAGAATTCTCCGAATCTGACGAAGTAATCGTTACTTGTGATGACGAAGAGATCACCCCTGAGTTAAATCTCGCGTCGAAAGCAGCGACCGTACTCCAGCGGCAAGCTGGAATTACGAATGGTGCGACGATTTCCATCAAAAAAGTCATTCCAGTTTCGGCTGGTCTTGGCGGCGGATCGACTGACGCTGCCGCTGCTATGCGAGGGCTAAACAAGCTATGGAAGCTTGGACTTTCCTTAGATGAATTGACTGAGCTTGGAGCGGAAATAGGGTCTGACGTGCCGTTTCTCGTGCGCGGCGGCACTTCGTTGGTGCAAGGTAGGGGAGAAGATGTGACTCCGATTACCCCCGCCGATGTACCGAAAATTCTAATTCTGACTCCTGAGGTTGATCTGGAAAATCCGACTGCTAAGACGGCATCGGTTTTCTCTCACGTGAATGAATCGATGTTCACCCGTGGCAGCCTCACTCATAAGCTTGCGGCGCGTATACGAGCAGGAGGTGACTGCCCCCCAGAGTTCTTCTTTAATCAGTTTGGAACTATCACCGAAGAGCTGTTCCCTGGCTGGAGCAACGACCGTGACCTGATCATGTCGTTTGGCGCTCGGGACGTGATGTTGTGTGGTGCTGGTCCGTCGATGTTTACGGTTCCGCCATCCAAAGAGCTCGGGACAGCGTGGCATCTTTTGCTATCTACCGTGCACCGCAAACGTTCGTTCTTGGTCGACCCAGCCGCCGCTATTTCGGAAGAACCGGTAGCCTAGATGGAAGAGCCACTACGCACAGTCATCGCTGGCATGATCGGCGGAGCGCTGATGGGAATGATATTCGTCACTCATCTAGCGTTACTGCTCGTGTACAACCCACCAAAGGCATTGGCGGAGCGAGCGGTAGAGTCCAGCGTTTCGAGTCTGATCACTATGTCAGCGTTGGTCACGTTTTTGGGTTGGAATGTTCTTGCCATCATCATGGCGTTTGCGGCTGAAGCCACTCGATTAAACGACAGTACACAAATTTCGATTGCCCCGTCGCCGACGTATCTATTTGCGGTTTTATTCGTTGTGCTATTCATTTCGATACCGGCATTTATTTTCTTCAGAGATCGAAAACAACACTTGCTTGGCGAAATATTGGTTTTCATCGGAATCTTCGGATTTTTGATTCCGAACTTAGTTGTAGCGATACAGCGTTCGCAGATATAGCCGAATCTTGCTACCCGATGCATTCTGATGGGGCTAAACTTGCCGAGCTTATTCGAGCGTCAGCGAAGAACTGAAGCTGCACTGAAGTTTGGTTCACAAAGGTCTAATACGAAATGTCCATGAGATTCGCAAATCGGTTTAACGGTCAAGTTGCGCTACTCACTGGCTCCGCCGCTACCAACAAACACGAGCTGATGGGATTTGGTGGCGCTACGGTTTGGCGTTTTCTTGAAGAGGGCGGTAAAGGTGTTGTTATCACTGACGTTCAAGACGAAATCGGTGAGAAGTCTGCTCTGCAACTCCGTGAAGCAGGACACGACGCTATCTACTTGCACCTTGATGTAACTGAAGAAGAAGAGTGGAAGACCGTAGTTGAAATGACCATGAAGCACTTTGGTCGACTCGACATTTTGGTCAATATCGCCGGAATTCTTGATCCAAAGTCGATTCTCGAAATCGAGCCTGCCGTGTGGAAGAAAACGATGGAAATCAGCACCGTTGGAATTTTCTTGGGAACCCGTGCCGTTGCACCAGCTATGGATCAATCGGGCGGTGGATCGATTATCAACCTAGCCTCGATGGCAGCCAAACAGGGTTCAGGCTCATACGGCTCGGCGTACTCGTTCTCGCGAGGCGGGATGCACAACTTCTCGATGTCGTCTGCTCTTCAATTGTCGCAACTTGGCATTCGAGTCAACACGATCATGCCGGGTTGGGTGCACACACCGTTCACCGACTATCTCTACAGCGACCCTGAGCAAAGCAAGTACCGAACAGATCGCGTTCCGCTGCGACGTTGGGGTAAGCCAGACGATATCGCAGGTGGCATCTTGTTCTTAGCTTCCGAAGACGCGTCATATATGACCGGTGCTGAGCTTCTGATGGACGGCGGCGTGAGCGCAGGATCAGTGCGTCCTGCGAACCCTAAGGCGACTGAATAACGCTCGATATATACCGAAGAATCGCCACGAATCAGTACGATTCTTCGGAATATCCACGACTCGTACTATTTATTGCGTGTGAGTCGTGCCGTCGGCATGGGTGTGCGGTATCTTCTGTTTTACCGATCCGATGGCATCTGTAAATACTTTTCGGATAGTCGCATGCCTTGCCGCATCGGCACGAGTGGCAAGTGTGTCGAGCAATTCAACACCTCCCTGCATGGTCGTTATCAGGTACTCGCCCAGAGCAGCGTCGAACACGTCAGTCGCTCCAGCCTTAACGTAAACGGCCGAAGTTGACCGGCCAAACATGCCAGGCGACGTGATCACTGACCGCCCGAGCGGCAATCCAACCGCCTCCCGGTAGATCGAGTTGTTCGTCGATAACGAGCATTTTGCTGCCGTCTTTTGAGATTGCCTGCGAAATAACTTTGCCCTTGAAAACTATCTCTAGTTTGTTGATAGGCATTGCGCAGGTCGCCGTGGCAGTCACCTGTACCGAACCACCTGACTTGGGAAGAAAGAGAAATAGAGGTGAACTTCGGCATTGGTGGTGATCCGATCTGAAGCGTAGATGTCTAGTTAGATCGCATGATGCGCCAGCCGGTTAAAGCAAACAAGCCCCGGATTACTCCGAGGCTTGTTTTGATTTCACAAATTTGCCGTGTGGCTAGCTTGCGGCTTCGACGGCTGACTTTACCTGATCGAAAGGGGGAAGATCAGACGGCACGTCTGACAACCACTTCCATGCGATGTTGCCGTCGGTTCCAACAACAAATACCGATCGCTGGGCAGCGGTGTATCCACTCATGCCAGCAAAATCTGGCCATGCCACTTCATAGTCGGCGATCGCAGTCAGTTTGTAGTCACTGAGAATTGGGAATGGCAGATTGTTCTGATCGCGGAATGCTCCGTTTGCAAATCGTCCGTCGGTCGAAATGCCTAAAACTTCAGCATTCAGATCTGAAAAATCAACAAGAGAGTCACGGAATGTGCAGAGTTCTTCAGCGCAAACACCGCTGAACGCAGCCGGGAAGAAAGCGATTACAGCCTTTTTACCTGCCAGATTGCTCAAGTGGTACTCGTTGCCATCTGTATCCAACAATGCGAATGCTGGTGCCTTGGATCCTACTTCAGCGGACATATAAAACTCCTAATTAAGTGTAAAAACAAAAATAATCGATTTCGAGAACGATTATGCCATTGGATTGCCTAGATAGACATAGCTACCTTGATGACCCCGTCCTGACGTAGACGATACATTTCGAAGGTATCTTGCGCGTTTTCGAACGTTGTATCGTGCGTCTTTAAGACTCCGGGATCGATCCAACCTCGCTCCTTCAAAGCCACAATATCCCGAATTTCCTGGATAGGTTCGTTTGTAGCCGCGATAACCGTTGCGTTCATCTGAATGTTCTTGCCCATCCACTTTCGATGGTCGAATGAAACGGTCGTTGGGTCGACGAGACTGAACGAGATGATCTGGCCTTCGTTCTTGACCAGGTCAATAGCTATACCAAGACCTTCCGGATTACCGCTGGCGTCGACAACAACGTCGTACATATCGCCGCCGGTTATTTCGGTTGAAGCTTCGATAGTGTCTTCGTTCGACGCGTTGATCGTGTGGGTCGCACCAAGCTCTGACGACTTTCGGCAGCGATACTCTTCGAGGTCGATCCCAACGATCTGCTGTGCGCCTTGGCGCTCGGCGATCATTGTGAACGTGAGCCCGATACCGCCCTGACCGATCACAGCGATCTTTTTGGCCATCGGGTTGCCCCATTGTCGGGCAGAAAAAAGTGCGGTTCCAGAGTGCTGACACATCACCCACTCTGAAAGATCGCCCCATTCAGGAAGCTTGATCAATCGGTCTGCTGTTTGAACGACTTGTTCCTGCATTCCTGCAACGTCGCGAGGAATAACAATCACCCGTTGGCCCTCTTTGTAGTCGGGATCGCGACTGTCGACAACGACTCCGGCGCACTCGTGCATCGGCGCCCCGGGTAAAAATGGGTAATCTTCTTCAGGAAGTTCTGCGTCGTATTCGAGATAAATATCACTTCCGCAAATCGAAAGAGATTCGAGCTTTACTTGAACTTCACCGTTTTCGAGCGGACCGGGTTCTGGGACATCGAGGAATTCAATTTTGCGACGGGCTACTACTCTGGCTGCTTTCAATATATTCCTCTTATCATGTGCCATTCGATGGCTTCGGTATTTCGGGTTCGCTGGCGAATTCTAACCCTGTTCGGCGTATACTCGGCGACCGCCACAGTCCGGATTTCGTTCAGGAACAAACAGGATGACCATTTAGCTTGAAAATTACACAAATTGAAACAGTTCGAGTAAGTGATCCGGCCGATGTTATCTGGGTTCGTGTACATACCGACACAAGTTTGATAGGACTTGGCGAAACGTGGTACGCCTCGAAAACCGTTGAATCGGCCGTGCACGATCACTTCGCTCCGCTGGTCGTCGGACGCGATCCGTTCGCAATCGAACGACATTGGTTGAACATGTTTCGGCTGTCAGATCACGCTGGATACGGCGGTGCCGAACTTCGAGCAATCTCGGCAATTGATATGGCTTTGTGGGACATCAAAGGGCAGGCTGCCGGGGTGCCGGTTTACGAACTTCTCGGCGGGGCTGTTCGCAAGAAAATCCGTGTTTATGCCACAGGAGCGCCATATCTCGGTGCCGGAGAACTGGCGAAAGAGTTGATCGACGATGGAATTATCGCTATGAAGATGGGACCAACCATTCCAGTCGCAACTCCAACCGAAGGGCAATATCTAGCGCCCAAAGACCTAGATCACGTACTGCAGCCCTTCCGAGATGTTCGCGATGCCGTCGGCGATGGAATAAAGATAGCCAACGATGGTCACGGCAAGTGGGCTCTTCCGGTAGCGATACAGATCGCTAAGGAAATGGAGCCGCTTGACATCATGTGGCAGGAAGATTTGATGCCGCTGCTGAATCCTGATGCACTACGCCAACTTCAAGACGCCACCAGCACCCCTGTATGCATCTCAGAACGACTTTTGACTCGATGGCAGCTTCGAGAGTTCATCGAAAACGGCGCTGCGCAAATCGTCATGCCCGATCTCATTTGGACGGGCGGAATCAGCGAAACCCATCGGATCGCGGTTATGGCGTCGGTACACCAAGTTCCAGTCGCCCCGCACGACGCGACCGGGCCTGTGAATATTTTCGCCTGTGCTCATATATGTATGAACTCGCCGAACGCCATGCTTATGGAGCACGTTCGACCATATTTGTACGGCTGGTACGGCGATTTCGTTGATCCGTTGCCTCCTATCGAGCATGGCTGGCTCCATGCTCCGCAAAATCCTGGAATCGGTACGAGGCTTCGACCCGAAGTTTTCGATCGACCTGATGTTCAGCTTCGAGTCAGCGATGAATCGATAATGATCGACGGCATGAACGACGAAGGGTGGGAAGGTGGTCCTGTATTCCCGGAGAAAATGTGGGCCGAGATGGAAGAAATTGCAGACTTCCGAGCGCAAGGATCGCGTATTTCTGAACGAGGGTTTTCAGGAGAAGGGGACGACCAATGATCATCTCCAAAATTGAAACGATTCGCTTTGGACAATTCCCGGATCTGATATTCGTTCAAGTTCACACCGACACTGGTCTGATCGGACTCGGCGAGACTTGGTACGGCGCGTCGGTCGTCGAATCAGCAATTCACGATCACTTCGGACCTTTGTTAATAGGTCGCGATCCCGCCGAGATAGAACGCCACTGGCAGACGATGTTCCGACTTTCAGATCATGCCGGTTACGGCGGTGGTGAAATGCGTGCCATATCTGCAATCGATGTTGCTCTTTGGGATATCAAAGGACAGGCGTTGCAGATGCCTATCTTCGAGATCCTTGGCGGAGGCACGAGGCATCGAATCAAGGTCTACAACACGCTAGGTGTTTATGGCGACATCACTGATGCATACGACGTGTGGACCGACCCTGTCGGTGTAGCACAGCGGCTTCTTGATCAGGGCATAACGGGCATGAAGATGTCGCCAACTGACTTCATCGCTCGCGAGTCAGATGGGCAAGTTCTGTTCAACGACGATCTTGAATGGGCGCTACGTCCTTTGCGAGAAATTCGAGACAAGCTCGGCATGGAAATAGAGGTCGCCAACGATGCTCATGCAAAGTGGAACCTTCCGAATGCTCTGAAAATTGTGCGAGAGATGGAACCACTTCGCCCTATGTGGCACGAAGAGTTGATCTCGCCGTTGAACGAAAAAGCACATGTTCGTCTTCAAGCGGCAACAACGACTCCGATCGCTGCTGCCGAACGGCTGATGACTCGTTACCAGCATCGACGATTCATCGAATCAGCGGCCGCGAGGATTAGTATGCCCGATCTCACTTGGACCGGTGGAATCTCGGAAGTGAAGAAGATCGCTATTCTTGCTTCCGCCCATCAAATGCCGATTGCACCTCACGACTGCGTGGGGCCAGTGAACATGCTTGCATGTGCACACATTGCTATGGCGACTCCGAACGTGATGATCATGGAGTACAACCGAGCAATGCACTTGGGTTGGTATCGAGACTTTATTGAACCAGATTTCGTTATCGAAGACGGATACTTGATGGCTCCAACCGAGCCGGGATTGGGTACTCATCTGAAAAAAACGGTAAAAGAGCGACCGGACGTAACGATCCGTACCAGCAACGAGCGACAGGAGCCGTGGTTGATGTCACCGAATCGATACACGTACCCACCACCTGAACTTCAAGAAGAGTTCATCAATAGCACGGAACGTCGGAAGGCGGGTTCCGAAGCTATTTACTACGACTAACCTCGCCCGAAAATCCACTAAATAATCCGAATTCTGAAACACGAAACCATGCCAACAAAAACTGATAGCAAGCGAATCATCTTCATTGGAGCCGGGGCGGTCGGCTCGTACTTGGGCGGCTGGCTTTCTCACACAGGTCACGATGTAACACTCGTCGATATGTGGGATAAGCAGGTTGAGACGATTCGTGATCATGGTCTTCAAGTCGATGGTCCGCACGACTCGTTTGTCGCCCGTCCAACTATGTATCACCTTCACGAAAACGAACTGCTGGCTCGCAAAGAAAAGTTCGATATCGGATTCGTCGCTGTGAAGGCATACGACACGCTTTGGGCTGCCACATTTATCGACAAGTTCGTGAAGCCAGACGGCTACATCGTTTCGTCGCAAAACACGTGGACCGATCCAGCAATCGCGGCAGCCGTCGGAGCCGACCGCGCTGTCGGTCTAGTGATGTCGAGCATTTCTGTCGCCATGTGGGAAGCCGGGAAGGTTGAACGACCCGGAAATACACGTCGACGAGATCACGGTCATATTGTATTTCGGGCCGGTAACCACGATGGCAGCGACTCGCCGAGACTCCACGAACTAATCGATATTCTCGATCCGATCGATGCCGGCAAGGTCACCACAAATCTGTGGGGCGAACGCTGGGCAAAGCTTGGACAGAACTCGATGGGTAACCCGGTTTCTGCGTCGAGCGATATGGGGATGGCAGATCTCAACAAGCACCCTCGCGGTCGAGAACTACAGATTCGACTCGCACAAGAAGTTGCTGCGGTTGGCCTAGCGCTTGGCCACGACGTAGAGAACTTCGGCGGTAAAAAGGCTAGCGAGTGGGCGGAAGCGTCTCGGGGCGATGTCTACGAAGCTCTCGACGGCGAGTTGGCTGAGAAGTCGTCAGGCGCCAACTGGCGTCCTTCGATGGCGCAAGACGTGGTAAAAGGTCGACCCACCGAGATATACCAAATGAACGGATTCGTCTGTGAGCAGGGCGCTACCGTCGGTGTTTCCACGCCAGTCAACGCGGCGATGGCCGACGTCATTCGGGCAATCGACGCCAATGAGTTGGAAGCCGGGTTCGATAACGTTGAACGGGTGCTAAAGGCCGCCGGTTACTAATTGCGGTGGATCGGTTCGACTTTCGTGATTTAGGCGACGTTCACCTGTCGGGATTACGTTAGAGTCGATGCATTACTTTTAGCACTGTGTGCGCGAATCAATAGACCCTTAGAAAACGTAAATAATTGCCCGGAATTCACGAAGATATTCTTATAGCGCTCGATCTGGAAACGACCGGAATCAACTCCAGCACTGATCACATCATTGAAGTTGGAGCGGTGAAGTTCAAAGGCGATGAGCAGGTCGACACGCTCAGTCTTTTGGTCAATCCCCAGCGAAAGCTTTCGAACTTCATCATTGGATTGACCGGGATTACTCAGAGCGATGTCGACTCAGCGCCCGATTGGGATGACGTGAAATCGGAAGTAGCTGACTTCATATCGGGTGTGCCGATCATTGGTCACAACGTCGGTTTTGATGCATCATTCTTGCGTTCTCACGGCGTGAAACCAGACCGTCTATACGACACTATGTCGATGTCTGAAATCGCGCTACCTGCCGGACCCGAATATAGCTTGGGACGGTTATCTCAGCGGTTTGGATTTATTCATGATAATCCGCACCGTGCGTTGTCAGACGCACTCGCAACTCGCGATCTTTTTCTGCACCTGCTCGGAATTATCGAAGGATTTGACCGAGCAGTCCTCGAACAGATTAAGCTGCTCGGAGAAAAGGCGAATACTCCGTTAGGGGCTTTGGCAGCTCGGATAATCGCTGGTGACGAATCGCCATTTCTGCCGACCAGCGACAGCTTGACTGGGATCGATCCAAAAGAACTCGGATTACGTCTTAGATCTGCTTCAAAAATCCCGTCCGTAGAACCACATAAATATGACCAAGATGAAAAGGACGCCCAAAAAGTTTCCGAAGCGGTAGACGACATCTTTGGCGTTGGTGGTTCACTAGAAAAATCACTACCAGGATTCGAATCTCGACCCGAGCAGGGCGAAATGGCGAAAGCAGTCTCGCAAGCGATTGAAGCAGGCGAACATCTGATCGTCGAAGCAGGCACCGGTGTAGGCAAGTCCTTGGCGTACCTAGTTCCTTCGGTACTCACAGCGATCAGATCTGGCAAGAAAGTCGTTATCTCTACGAACACGATCAACTTGCAAGAACAGCTGATCGGTAAAGACGTCGCGATAACGTCAGCGGCACTGTCGGAGTACGGCGAAGCTGCCGACAAAATGCGAGCTACGCAATTGAAGGGACGAGCAAACTACGTTTGCTTCAAGCGTTGGCAAAATGCAGTCCTCACCACCGACCCTAATGAAATCGAATCGAAGCTGCTGTCCAAGCTTCTTGTGTGGATGCGAGATACCGAGACTGGTGACCGAAGCGAACTGGCTCTAGGTCGACTCACACCGCTTTTTAGTCGGTTTTCTGCTCAGGGCGCGATCATGTGCCCTTCTAATGAAGGACCTTGTTTCTTGCGTAAAGCTAGGAATCAAGCGAACGCTTCGAACGTTGTGATCATCAATCACGCCTTGCTGATGTCGGATATTGCGATGGGCGGAGGACTACTCCCAGACCATGACGTATTGGTTGTCGATGAGGCACATCACCTCGAATCGGCGGCGACGAACCATCTTGGATTTTCGGTTAACCAATTTCAGCTTGAAAACGAGCTTCGCCAACTGACCGGCAACCGTGGCATTCTGGCAAAACTGGCTTCGTCGATATCGAAAGGCGTAGTGAATGTACTCGACGCCTCGACTAACATCGCAGCGCAGGGGACCGAAGCCGTCGAAGTCGCTGTGAAAAACTCGTCAATAATGTTCGATATGGCGGCGAAAATTGCTGCCGATGCGGCAACTGGCTCCCAACAACAGTCTGAATTGCGACTTACCGATTCCGTGCGTCGTCAACCTTCTTGGAGCGATCTCGAAATTGCGTGGGAGAACGCGAATACTCGATTACTCGAAGTATCGGCATTTTTGACTGAGCTGTGCGAACAAGCGTCGGCGACGAAAGACACCGCCGCAGAAGGGCTTGTTCTTGATGCCTACGCGGTGAAAGATACGATCGAGTCTTCCGCTACGTCACTTCGCGAAGCAATTCCTGAGCCGAAAGACGACAGCGTCTACTGGTTACGTGGTCAGTCAGGTAATCGCGGGACGAATATCAATGGCGCCCCGTTAGATGTTTCTAAAAAGTTGAACCAAGCGCTGTTCGAGGGTGATCGGTCGGTGATTCTCACCGGAGCGACTATCGCCTATGAGAAATCGTTCGAGCGCTACCGCAATTCAATCGGTTTGGAGACTGGCAACGATCTCGTCTTGGGGTCGCCATATGACTATAAAAAGAACACCCTAATCGCGGTTCCTGAGGATATGCCTGCCCCCGGCGATCCCGGGTTCGCTAATGCGACCGCAGATGTATTGATCGACATTGCACGTGCTAGCGCTGGCCGTGTCTTAGTCTTGTTCACATCGATATCGGCGCTAGATAACGCCCGAAAAGCGATCGCTTCAGTGCTGGGCAAAGAAGGAATTCGAGTCATCGCTCAAGGAGCTGACGGATCGCCAGCGCGAATCATGCGAATGCTTGCCGAAGAGAGTCGAACTATCGCATTGGGAACAAGTAGCCTCTGGGAAGGTGTTGACCTTCAGGGAGCGTCGTTAGACGCGTTGGTGATGGCGAGATTGCCATTCCCAGTGCCGTCTGACCCTATCGTTGCGGCTCGTAGTGAGCTGTTCGAAGATGGGTTTAGTGAATACAGTATTCCTGAAGCGGTACAGCGTTTCCGGCAGGGTTTTGGTCGCCTTATACGGTCTCGCACCGACCGCGGTGTTTTTGTGATCCTCGACAATAGAATCGTGACCAAGCAATACGGTGTTAAATTTCAGCGAGCATTACCGAGATGTACTGTTCGGCGAGTTAGTACAGAGCGCTTATTTTCTTTATTGGAGAGTTGGCGAGATGGGACATTTGAGTGACAACAATTGATAACGCTTCGACTACCACTAGCTCTGTGATGTTACCCGTGGGCTACGTAGATGTTTCAGCGACTCTTGATGGTGGACAAGCATTTCGATGGTGGCCGGAAGAATCAGGCGGATACCGCGGTGTTATTGGACGTCGTACGGTGAATGTCAGCGAGACCGAGGGTGGAGTGATCGTCACTCCACGTGACGGCAAGGAAATCGAAGGACTTGAGCACTCCATGCTCGAATATCTTGGTCACGATCAGGACATCGAGGGCTTTCGCACGCGATTTGCTGACGACCCCTGCTTGGGACCAGCATTGCGTGGATACTCAGGGCTTCGAGTTCTACGGCAGGAACCCTGGGAGTGCTTGTTTGGTTTCATCACCTCAAGCACAATGAACATTCCGAGAATCAAACTCAATGTTGGATCGGCAGCCGAACAACTTGGTTACTCTGTAGGACCTGAACCCAAAGACGTTACCTTCCCTGAACCGGAAGTGATATCCGAAGCCGGTGAACAATTTCTTCGTGATTTAGGGTTTGGGTTCCGAGCCAAATATCTTGTACCGGCCGCAGAAGCTGTCGCATCGGGTCACTTGCGGCTGACTGACCTGAGAGAAGCATCATATTCGGATGCCCGTGAGGCACTTATTGGCCTTCACGGAGTTGGTGAGAAAGTTGCCGACTGTGTACTTGCGTTCTCGCTAGACAAGCCGGAATCGTTCATTGTCGATCGACATATTCTGCGGGCATTGCACAAGTGGTACGACCTTCCAGAAAAGGCATCCCTTAGTTACGCTGCCGACTGGGCTCGTGATTTCTTCGGAGAGCACTCTGCGCTTGCTAATCAGTACATGTTCCATCGAGAGCGCCTCGCACGTCGTGCATCTGAATGGGGCGGTACTCACGTAGAGCGTGCATTGCCCGAGGACGAGGTTTAGCTACTTCGTAAGGAACCTAGGGAGGCGACTTTTTGCGAGATCGAGCTCTTCTTGCTTGGTGCTAACTTTGCCGTCGAGCTTCGCCCTGCGCACGATGTCAATTAATTGACCGATTATTGGTCCCTGCGGAATACCGATCGCCAAAAGGTCGTCGCCGTTGATTTCTGGCGTGATGAACTGAATCTTCTCTATATATTCAACGAGTTTTTCTCGTCGAGGCAGGGGCGGTCCAGCGAGTATGTAGGCTTTGATCGAAGCTAATGGAATAGCTCGCAGTAATTCTGCCACCTCGCTCGGTGCAAGATTTGTTTGATCCAAAACTGCTACATGCTTGGCGAGCTGGATATTTCCCGTAATAGATTCGGTCCACGCTGCGGGTGCGTCGAATCGTTTTACAACCTGTTTCGCTTCGTCTTCATTCAATCCAAACATTGTGATAGCTAATAGATCGGGAAGTTCTGTTGAAATCGCTTCCTGTTCCGACTGATCAGACAACACCTGGAGAGCCTTGGTTCCGATTCGTAGACCCGGACTAATTGCGGCGAGTAACCCGATTTCTTCGGACATGCGAAACATTTCGACCCGATTCGATTCCGTTAGCACCAGTTCAAATTCGTTTCGAACTCGAGTTCCGCTTAGTCGATCAACGTTTGCGAGGGATTTGGAAATAAGTTCGTTTGTGCGGGAATCGATACCGAACCCAAGGCGAACCGCGTATCGCACTGCTCGGAAAATTCTAGTGGGATCGTCGATGAAACTGCCGTCGTGCAGTACTTTGATCCGTTTCCGCATGACATCGCCAAAGCCGTTCTTTGGATCGACCAGAGTTCCCCAGTCAGACCCCATCAGCGATATAGCCATGGCGTTTACCGTGAAGTCTCTTCGCTTCAGATCTTCATTGATCGATGAAACTTCAACTTCAGGAAGCGCAGCAGACTCTGCGTAGGTTTCAGATCGGGCTGTTACGACGTCGATCGATGAAACATCGGGAAATATTTCCGTAGAACTGATCTTGAACGTCAAAAACTGCGATTCGTCGGGCGAAGGCGCTCCGATCCGAGATGCGAGTTCGGCAGAGAACGCTTTGGCGTCACCTGTAACAGACAGATCAATATCGCCAGGAGTCCGGCCGAGGATCAAGTCGCGAACGATTCCACCAACGACGTATACGCCATCGACACTGTCGAGTTCGCTGGAGATATCGCGGCAGAGTCCGAACACGCGTTGGTATTCGACAGAAGATTTTGATGTGAGAAGCTGGGAAAGGTTGGGCATTTACGCTGATTACAGTGCTTGTAATCAAATACTAAGCGTTAAACCTAAATCTTTGCCTGAACGATTTGATGTAGCGTTGCTAGACTTTGTCGGAATACGCGAGGTACTAGCGAAAGAATAGTTGTTAGCAATGTCAGAAAATACTCCGGTCAAGATCGATGTCTTCATCGACTACACCTGACCATGGGTTCGACAGGCCGGCATTTGGCTGGCCACGGTGAAAGAAGAGCTCGGGGATGACCTCGAGATCAATTGGCGTAGTTTTGCTTTGGAACAGGTGAATTCCAAAGAAGGCGATGACTGGAAAGCCTGGGAACAGGGCGACGACTACGTGAGTCGAGGTCTCTGGTCACTCCGAGGTGGTATCGCAGCACGCGCCCAGGGAACAACAGCTCACAATGACTATATGGAGAAGATTCTTCACGCCAAGCACGTCGAACGCGAAGATGTACGTACTCGTGAATCGATTGTAGCTATAGCTGCTGCTGCCGACTTAGATATTGATCGATTTACGACCGTTCTCGATGATCCTGAGTCTCTCGCTCAAATTGGGATCGATCATGAAGAGGCTCTCACTCATGGCGTGTTCGGCACTCCGACGTTCGTGTTCGAAGATGGAACAGCCGCTTTTTTAAAGATGTTCACCCCGCCCGAAGAAGAATCGATGGGTGCATTCAAAGACTTCATGGGTATTGCCAGTAGCCGTAAATACTTTGGCGAACTGAAACGGCCTCAGCCACCTTGGCCTCGTGGTGTCAGGGATTAAGACTGCAACCCATTGCCGACATCACCACTTGAAATAGAAGATCTTGAAGCGATCGAAAGAGCACTGGACGTCACGTTCATCGATCGTGATCTTCTAGTGCTGGCTCTGACTCATCAGTCATACATAAACGAACATCCTGACGAGCTTCCAGTTTCCAATGAGAGGCTGGAATTTCTAGGCGATTCGATCGTCGGAATGGTTGTTGCAGATCGCTTATACGTTGGCGCTCCCGAACTGCCGGAAGGCGATCTCACGGTTCGGCGCTCACAGGTCGTTCGCAGAGAAACATTGGCGTCCGCTTCCCGATCGATAGGATTAGGTGAGTGGCTAGTGATGGGTAAAGGCGAATCGGCAGATGGAGGGAACGATCGGACATCTAACTTGGCCGACTCGTTTGAAGCCGTGGTTGGAGCGGTTTTCATCGATCAGGGATACGAACACGCTTATTCGTTCGTTACCCAGTGGTTGGGTCCTTATGTCGAAGAAGCGCTTCGTACCGAAACACGAAAAGACCCGAAATCGTTGTTGCAAGAACATTTACAAGGGAACGGCAGCAAACCTCCTCGGTATCGTCTAGTCTCGGAGTCTGGCTTGCCAAGCGATGTCGTATTCACTATGGAAGTCGTAATTGATGACGAAGAAATTGCATCAGGCACCGGATCTAGGAAAATTGATGCAGAACGAGAAGCTGCTGCCAAAGCACTAAAAATACTCGAATCTAACTCAGACGAGTAACTTTCGATTCATAGAACGTTTAGATCATCGAAAAGAGGAACCGACACTGTTCGGCGTATTTAAAAAGAAAGAAAAAACTGCTGAAAGCTCGGCCAAGACAGGATCAGCCTGGCGAGGTCGACTTGGTGGAATTTTTAGTCGTTCGAATATTGATGACGACTTTTGGGACGAACTCGAAGAAGCTCTAGTTATTTCTGACGTTGGCGTGAACACGACGATGAGTCTGATCGACGATCTTCGTAACGTAGTCAAGGAAGAATCGATCAAGGAACCAGATCAAGTTCGAGTACGAATGCGTGATCTAATAGCTGAAATGCTCACTGATTCGACGAACGTTGAACCAATTCCGGCTGATGAACCAGTGGTTTTACTGGTGGTAGGTGTAAATGGAGCGGGCAAAACAACATCGATTGCAAAAATCGTTGACGTGGCCAAGGCGCAAGGTAAGAACGTAATGCTCGCTGCTGCAGACACATTTCGCGCTGGAGCAATCGAGCAGATTCAAATATGGGGCGAGCGGCTCGACGTGCCAGTGATAGCGCAAGCTGCCGGAAGTGACCCTGGGGCTGTCGTATTCGATGCTCTAAATGCCGCAAGGGCACGCGATGTTGATCTATTGATAATTGATACGGCCGGTCGACTTCACACTACGCACAACTTAATGGAAGAACTTCGCAAGGTTCGAGGAATTGTAGAAAAGAACGGTTCAGGATTTACAGAGCGAATCATGCTGGTTATCGACGGCACAACCGGACAAAACGGGATGATTCAAGCTAAATCGTTCACTGAAGCAGTCAACTGCAACGGGGTGTTTCTTACGAAGCTGGACGGCACAGCAAAGGGTGGTGTTGCGCTCGCTATCGCTGGGGAACTGGGATTGCCGATCTGGTTCATTGGAACTGGAGAGAAGTCGTCTGACATGTCGGCGTTCGATTCAGATGCCTTCGCATCAGCCCTTCTACCGGAACCGACTAGCTAGCTTTGAAGTACCACTTCACCAACTAAATGCTGCAAGCAATCGCAACAATAATCACGGTCGAGCTTATCGGCCTCGCCGCGTTCCCGATTGTTGCACGTGCATTCCCGATCTTGGCCGATCGTGGTTGGGCGATTTCAAAGCCAATCGGAATGCTGTTCATCGCCACAGCCGTGTGGTTGTTGTCGTACACCAAGCTAGTTCCGAACGATCCATTGAGCTGGTGGGTTGTCTTGGTAGTGCTCGCTTTAGTAAGCGTTTGGTTTCTTCGGACTGATTTACCGCAACTGCGGCGAGCAGTAGTTAGACGCTGGCGAATAATCGTCGCTGTCGAAATCGTGTTTATTCTTTTTTTCGTGATGTTTCTCTCGATGCGGGCATTCGACCCCGCTGCATCAGGTACAGAAAAACCAATGGACCTGATGATGCTGACAGCGGTGATGACCGCCGAGCACGCCCCCCCAGAGGACTTATGGCTCGCCGGCGAACCAATCGCTTACTACTATTTCGGATACTGGATATACGGCGGCGTGAACTCAATGGCAGGGAGTTTGGCTTCGATAGCTTTCAACGTCGGAATGGCCCTCGTGGCAGGGCTAGGAGCCAGTGTTGCGTTTTCGCTAGCTGTGACGTTCGTTCGACGAGACGGCGGCTCATTGAAACCATCTCTGATTGCCGGAGGCGTCTCGGCATCATTGCTACTGCTGGTATCAAATCTGTCGGGTTTATGGACTCTACTAGATATCACCAAAATTGCTCCGATTTGGTTACTGGACTGGTACCACGGAAACGGATACGAGCGGATAGATCGAGTCGCTAGCTGGCGTCCTGATGATCATTGGTGGTGGTGGAATAGCTCAAGAATCACCAACACGTTTGATGATGCTGGCAACGGAGTCGACTTCACGATCACAGAGTTCCCATTTTTCAGCTTCCTGTTGGGAGATTTTCACCCGCATTTGATGTCGATTCCGTTCGTACTCACGGGTCTCACCGTACTCACTTCATTGTTCCTAATGCACAAAGTTATTTCATTCAAAATACTGCGGAAGAACATACCTGCTGCGGTGATAACGGCATTGGTGATCGGTGCATCTGGTTTCATAAATTTCTGGGACGTTGGGCTACTGCTTTTGTTGTCTATGGGGTTGGTTGTCGCAGGTTGGGTTTCTCTGCGTAAACCAGGGCTGAAATCGATATTATTAGCGGGCGTACCGATGATGTTTCTATGGGTCATCGGGATATTGGTGTATTCGCCGTTTTACTTCGGAACAGCCGAGAGTCAAGTTCAATGGCCGCCGCTTGCTCCCGTCAAATACGGCTCGCGTCCTATCCACTTTTTGTCGATCTGGTCTCTATTGATAGTTGTCTCAGCGCCAACTGCGATTTTTATTGCGAGTCGCTACACGAACATCGCCGTTCGAATGTTGGCCGGTAACAAATCCCTGGATGAACGAGAAAGTCATTTCTTTTGGCGCCCGGCATGGATCACGGCTGGGATGCTGACCGGCGGACCTTGGCTAATTTGGGCGGTCACGCACCTGGCGTTCAATGAATCTGCCAATGCATCTGACATCGTGTCGAGACTTCCAGTAACCGCCGTTTTAGGCGTAGCGGCCGCGACTCTTATCGCAGTGCTGTTGACGCGTGCACGGCGTGGTGCTGACGACGGCAGTCACTTCGTAGCAATGCTTGGGGCGCTTACGCTTTACTTATTTTTCGCGGCTGAACTATTCTTTGTTCACGATCTGTTCGGTAATCGAATGAACACGGTGTTCAAGTTCTACTATCAAGCTTGGATAGTTCTTTCTGTTGTAGGTGGGTATGGAAGCTACGTGTGGCTGAAGAACCACTCGCTATTAGTCGGGCGGAAGAAACTTCTGAGCAGAACTGCACTGGCTATAGCTGCCGTACTAGCACTCAGTTCGGTTTATTTTCCGGTAGCAGCTGCCGTTGCCAAAACGACGTCATCAGGATTAGGTCCGAATCTCGACAGCTTGAGCTATATGGAGTCTCAGGACTCCGATGAACTGAATGTAATAAACGACCTCAGGGAAATTGCTGATTCAGATGACGTACTGGTCGAAGCCATAGGGGATAGTTATTCCGAGTACTCTCGAATTTCTGGTTCATCCGGAGTTCCTGCAGTTATCGGTTGGGCATTTCACGAAAGGCAATGGCACGGTACCGACGAGCTGTTCGCTGATCGGGAAGAGGATGTTCGAACGATCTATACGACTAGAGATACCGAAGAACTTCAAGCATTGATCGACAAATATGGCATTACATTTGTTGTCTTAGGCCCTCGGGAAAGATCAACCTACTCCAACATTGTGGCGGGAATGTTCGATAGGCTTGGTGACCGCATTATTAAGCGCGGTTTGTACACCGTGTTCAGCATCGATTAACTACATTTGACGACAGATAATCCTTCAACAGAATCTTCAGATATTGTCCTGTCCAACGACGGAGTTTGGGTCGATGGTCAGTGGGTGACCGGGGAGGCCGCTCGTGCCATCCCAAAAAGACCTATTGCACCTGACCTAACCGAGGAACAATCGCGATCCCTAAAAGGCTTTACTATTCCGTTTCGGATCGAGTTCTCGATCTACACGGGTTTAGTTCTAATAGCTCTCGCTATGAGGCTTTACGATCTCGGGGGGCGAGCAGTTCATCACGACGAGAGCCTTCACGGGTATTTCGCATATCAACTGTTCAATGGCGGTGGATATGATCACAATCCGCTGATGCACGGAATGTTCCTGTTCCAATCCGTAGCTACCTCGTTCTTCCTGGTCGGCGACAGTGACTTCTCACTTAGACTACCTATGGCTCTATTCGGGACGGGTCTTGTCCTGGTTCCGCTGCTTCTAAAGCCTCGAATAGGTCAATTTGGCGCGCTGGTAGCTGGATTCATGCTCGCGTTCTCGCCATCGATTCTTTACTACAGTCGATTCGCCCGAAACGACATCTTCATGGCGGTGTTCACATTGGCTTTGGTCGGAGTCATGTGGCGATACATCGACGAGCGTAAAAATCGTTGGTTATACATCGGTGCCGGATTAGTTGCCCTAGGATTCGCCACTAAAGAGACTCAGTACATAGTTGTTGCGTTGCTCGGTGCTTTCCTGGTTACTCAGGTATGGAAAGAAATTCGCGATTGGTTGTACGCACGTCGATCACTTGCCGAATTTAGTCCTGAAGCATCATTTTTGGTGTTGCTGGCCGCTTTGAGTCTGCCACTATTGGCCGCTAGTGTTGCTGTATTTCAAGGTCTTTTAGGCGTGGTGCTGGCAGCGGAAGATGGCACCACAGGTGTCCCAACAGGAAGCCCCGATGGAGCAGGTTGGATTGTAGCAATTGGCATTAGCGCAGCATTCCTTACAGCGTCGTTGGCGGCAGGTTGGTACTGGAACAAACGGGTGTTCCTAGCTGCATTCGCCTCATTCGCACTTGTCTTTGTTTTGTTGTTCACGAATTTCGGTTCAAACCCTGCCGGAGTTGGCAGCGGGGCATGGCAGTCACTCGGATATTGGCTTGCTCAACATGATGTAGCTCGTGGAAATCAACCTTGGTATTACTACTTCACCATTGGCGCTATCTACGAGTTCATGCCGTTCGCAGTAGCGACCGGCGCTGCCTTGTATTACGGATTTAAATCAGGGCTTCGTCCTTGGATTTTTATCGTGCTGATCGCTGGTGCGATGGTTGTGTTGGCAAACGACGCCTTAAGTTTCGAAAAAGGACTCGTCCAAGGCGCTGAACAAGATGTTCTTAGCTACATCGGTCAACTAGCGTTACTGACGGTGTATAGCTCTGCAATTGCGCTGACTCTTGTAATAAGAACCACCAAGTTCAACAAATTCTTATTCTTCTGGACCGTCGGGACGTTCATCGCTTACACGCAGGCCGGCGAGAAGATGCCGTGGTTACTAGTGAACATAGCTTTGCCAGCGGTGATACTCGCAGCCAGCACGCTCAACGACATCATCATGTCGATCGACTGGCGTAACGCTTGGAGACATCGGGCAGGACTGGCAATTATTGGTGTCCCGTTGTTCTTCCTGATGCTTTGGAAGATCGTGTTCCATGACCTTGGTGAAGGGTCGCGCCAATTTGCCGCTGCTTGGGCGATATTGGCTGTTCTTGGCCTACTACTGCTTGGACTCCAAGTGTTGGGGTCGAGAATAGGTCGTTCACAGGCACTCGGTATCGTAGGGCTTTTGACTGTCGTGATTATGTTTGGATTCACGTTCCGTGCCGGATGGATCGCAAGCTTCGAAAATGGCGATATTCCTGTTGAAATGCTCGTGTACACGCAGACAGCACCCGACATACATAATTTGGCTAAAGATATCGAGAAGACCGCCATACTTTCGGGCGATCGTTACGAGATTAAACTCGCAATCGATATCCGCGATGCATATTCTTGGCCTTGGCAGTGGTATCTCCGGCGCTATACCGAGGTTTCCTTCAGTGATCACACGTCTGATGACATCGAGGTGGCTGACGACCGATTGATAGCGGTAATTAACGCGAACAATCGGGCAAGTGTGGTAACGAGATTGCCAGATGGGTTGTCTGAAGGGCGAAAGCTAGTTCACCGTTGGTGGTTCCCTGAACGGTATCGAGATATAAGTCCAAAGACGTTCTTTGATACGTTGTTGGATCGAAACCGCTGGGAAGGATCGGTAGACTATTTCCTTTACAGGAAACTCTCAAACCCACTAGGCACAATCGATTCTTACGTCTATTTCTCTGACGAAGTTCCGTTAGTACCCGCTAAGTAGATCGTTTCGTCGTTTAAGAGTTCAAGGACACCGATTTTTAGTATGTTTTTTGGGAATAAAGCCTTCTGGCTTGGCGCAATCGGAAGCGCAGTGTTCCTTGCTGTGTTCGTACGGCTGTTTGTCGACTTCGATACGATCGGAAATGTCCTATCTGAAGCCAATTACGTCTATGTTGTTCCGTCTCTGGCGTTCTACTTCGTGGCCGTGTGGTTCAGGTCGGAACGCTGGAAATTCTTGCTTCGTCCACTGATCGGCGCACCGCAGAAAAGCATCTATTCGGTCGTTGTAGTCGGATACATGGCGAATAATCTAATTCCCGTTCGAATTGGTGAAGTTGTTCGTTCGTATTATTTAAGCATTCGTGAATCATGCTCCGCTCCAGCGGCGTTCGGCACAGTAGCCGTTGAACGAGCTACCGACGTACTCGCACTGTTATTTTTCTTAGCGGCAGCTGGGCTCATGGGAACGGTTGGAGTAGAGCGTGCGGTAGGCGATATTTCTTCTGACGTTCCCGGCGGCGCAGCGATGCTTGCTACTGTGGCATTGCTTCCGTTCTTGGCGGTATTCGGAGTTGTACTCGTCATTTCGACTGCCAGTAGGACAACGGTTCTTGGCTGGCTCGACCGCTTGATGTTTATGCTCGGGCATGGGTTACGCGATCGATTGCTCGGAATCGCCGATCGATTTCTGGAAGGGCTAACCGTTGTCAGTTCACCCACCGATCTTGCCAAGGTGTTTGCGTGGTCACTGCCGGTTTGGGCTTCAGAAGCCGCTATGTACTATCTGATCGCTATCGGCTTCGATCTTCGACCAATATTCGACAGCCAAATCGAGTTTATCGCTGCGATACTGGTTTTCACCGCAGCAGCGAACCTTGCTGGCATATTGCCATCTACAGCAGGCAGCTGGGGACCTTTCGATTTCTTCGGTGCTGCCGCTTTGGTGGCACTTGGAGTTGGGCAGGAAGTCGCTGCTGCTTACGCTCTGACCGTTCACGTGGTTCTCTGGGTACCGCCGACGGTTGTTGGAGCGGTATTGTTGGTTATGGACGGCAATTCGCTTTCTAGCCTGATGAAGGGCGCTAGAGAGTCGGATGAGCCGATTGCAGGAGATATTTCGTCCTAATGAAAATTGGAATCATCGGTGCCGGTGCAGCAGGACTTTCCGCAGCGTTTGATCTTTCTGCAAAGGGTCACAAAGTAGTCGTATACGAATCTGCACCGTTTATCGGGGGGCAGGCTTCGACCATTCCGGTTGGCGGTAAACCGCTAGAACGCGGTTATCACCACCTATTCACTAACGACCAGGCGATTCTCGATTTGATGTCTGATCTCGGCGTTGCTGAGGCTATGAAGTGGTATCCGTCTCGCGTGGGTACCTACACGTCTGGCAAGGTTTACAAGACCACCACTGCATTAGATCTTCTCCGCTTCGGAGCGATTCCGTTTTTCGATCGAATCAAGCTCGGACTATTCGCGCTGAAGGTTGGTCGGATCAAGGAATGGCGTGACCTTGAAGATCAGACTGCCGATTACTGGCTGAGAGAACGTCTCGGCGGCAAGGCCTACGAGAAGGTCTGGGAGCCGCTTCTCAAAGGCAAGTTCGGCGACTTTTACGATCGGATCGGGATGCCTTGGTTTTGGTCTAAAATTCAGACTCGATTCGCTTCTAGGCAAGGCATACGCGGTCGAGAAATGCTTGGTTACCCAGACGGCAGCTTCGACACTATCTTCGACAAGTTGACAGCCGCAATTAAATCGCGTGGCGGCCAAATTCATACATCTACGCCAATCGAGAGAGTCGAAGTCGTATCGGGCGTGGCCAAGGCATTGATTGCCAAATCGCCATCAGGTGAAGAAATTCGTGAAGAGTTCGACACTATCTTGTCGACCGTTCCTTCATTTTCGTTCCCAGATCTAGTCGACCTGCCAGACGACTACAAAAAACGTCTTACCGACGTTCACTATCTTGCGGCCGTAGTCGTAGTTCTTGAGATGGAACACCCTCTCACTAAGTACTACTGGATGAACATCGCTGATCCTGACGTGCCGTTCCTAGGCTTGATCGAACACACGAATATGCTGCCTAAGGAGTGGTACGACGGCAGAAATATTCTCTACCTGACGAACTATCTTGACCGCACCGATCCGGTGTACAGCATGTCGCAGGACGAACTACTCGATCTGTACTTACCTCATTTGACGAAGTTCAATCCTGAGTTCGATCGTTCGTGGATCACGAAGGTTCACTACAACGCACTTAGCGCTGCGCAGCCGATTATCGGAACCAACTATTCCAAAGCCATTCCCGATCATAGAACGCCGGTGGCGAAACTTTATTTGGCGAACACGACTCAGATATACCCTGAAGACCGTGGTACTAACTATTCGATCAAGATGGGGCGAGAACTCGCCGACATGATTGTCGAAGACGAGCAACATGGCTGGAAGAGCTGGAAGTAAACTTTCTCGAACTCGGCAGCACGAAGTAACTAGAACAGACTGGAAACACGGAACTATGGGACAACTCGAAGGTCAAGTAGCGATCATCACTGGCGCTGGAACGGGAATTGGACGGGAAGCCGCACTGATGTTCGCTGATCAAGGGGCGAAACTGGTTCTGGCTGGACGTCGAATTGAACCGCTTAACGAAGTAGTGGCGCTAATAGAAGCCAAGGGCGGATCGGCGGTCGCCAAGTCCGTCGATTTGGAAGATGGTGATGCAGCGGCCGCTCTCGGTACTTGGACTATTGCTGAGTTTGGACAGGTTGATGTCCTTGTGAACAACGCTGGCCACAGTTCCCATGTGCGATCGATTCAGTACGTAGGCCCGGAAGAATGGTCGAGCGTGTTCAAGGTCAATGTAGAAGGCGTGTATCGACTTACCCAATCAGTCGTCGGTTCGATGATCGATAACGGTGGCGGAACTGTAGTTACAACATCGTCGTACGCTGCCCTTCACCCAGGATTACTTGGCGGAGCGGCTTACAGCGCTGCAAAGTCTGCTTCGTACAACATGATGCGCGGTATTAATGCTGAGCTAAATGCAAAAGGTATACGGGCTTCAACGATCCTACCGGCTGAGGTTGATACGCCTATTCTCAATAATCGACCTCATAATCCAGATGCCGACGCTCGTGCAACGATGATGATGCCGGAAGACGTAGCTGCAGCTATTTTGCTGTGTGCGACTCTACCAGGACGGACGGTTATCGAAGAGATTGTGATGTCACCGACTCAGCCTCGTGATCGATCTATCGACATGGAAGTGGCAGCTAAGGCTGGATCACCGGACGAATAAGGCGATCTATTCGAGTGCGCCACCGGAGAAATATTCCATCATGGTCGTGAAATAGAAATCTTGCCATCCTGTCTTATAGCCGTCAGCTTGATCGTCTGGGATGTTCCAATGACGAAGGGTTAGTTTAGTTCCGACTTCGACCTGCTCAAGAGTGACTTGGACTGAAGATTCAGGGTCGGTTCCTTCGAACTGCGCCGTGCGCCAGGTCTGAAGAATCCGCTAGCCATCTTTTAGCCAAGATTGATCCCGTTTATGTAACCGTCATGAGCTGTGATGATTTCAGCGATCTCGTTCGTCGCAGTTGCTGATGACTGAGTCATGGCTCCGTGCTGATCGCCATCTAGCCACGCGTCGAATACGTTCTTCAGCGATGCGGGAATTACAGCTGAAATTATGAAAGTGTCATGGCGATATGTGCGGTTAATCGTTGAACGGCTTGTTACTAACTAGCGATCACGAATATCAGAGATCATATCTGGGTCATTTCCTGTCCATGTATCTCGATACTGAACTCGGCGCTCGCCACGACCACCAACGACCTCGAAAACAGGCGACTCATGACCGCCCCAGTGGAAGTGTTGTCCGGGTTCGTCTGTGACTTCAACGGTAATGTCCGATCTCTCGAACAAATCATTTCGTAGTCGAGTGCCCAATCCGGGACCTTCTGGAGCGAGCATGTAGCCATCGACCACTTTGATATTTGTTTCCAGAACCTTTTCGTACCATCCACCCTTGCCGTAAAACGCACGGCAGCTTTCCATAAGGAACACGTTCGGCGCGTTCATTGAGATATGTGCGCAGGCAAAAACGTTTACCGGACCGGTCATATCGTGGGGTGCGACAGGGCGTTGCTCAGCTTCGGCCATTGTGCAAATTTTCTTTGTTTCTGTAATACCGCCAGTCCATATCAAGTCGGGCATAACTACTTCGGCAGCCCCGGCCTTTAGGTATTCCCTGAACTGATATTTGCTGATTAGTCGTTCGGATACACAAATGGGAGCTTCGATTTCGTCAGCAAGTCGAAGATGGCTTTCGACGTTGGTCGGTTGAATCAGTTCCTCTTGCCACATCATGTCGAGGTGATCCATTGCCTTTCCGATCTTGATCGCTGAGTTGAGGTTCCAGCGTCCATGCCCATCATTAGCCACTTCAATCTGATCACCGACGGCGGCTCTGATGTCCTCGATGGGTTTCAACAGGAGTTTCATGTCTTCATTCGAGATGTGAGTACCTCGGTTGATATCAGCGAATTGGTCGGTAAACGCCCACTTCATCGCTGTGATGCCATCGTCAAGAAGGCTCTTTGCGAGAGTTCCCGCATCGACGATCGCCATCTCCATGTCTTTGTTGTCACCATACTGTCCGGTCGTGTTGTAAGTTCGAATTTTGTCTCGGCAAGCTCCACCGAGCATGTTGTAGATCGGTTGCCCTGCGACTTGCCCTGCGATATCCCACAAGGCGATATCGATGGCGGAGATTGCGCGTGCTTCAGCTCCTGCGTATCCGAAAGCGTTCGCCATATCGAACATGTCTCTCCAGTGTCGTTCGATAGCGAGAGGGTCTTTGCCTATAAGCATTGGTGCGAACATTTCATGGACGCAACCTGTAACTGCCCGAGGACCGAAGAATGTTTCGCCTAATCCGATATGACCTGAATCAGTTTTTACTTGAACCCAGACGATTGCTGGAAATTCTTCGATTCGAATTGTTTCAATTGACGTGATTTTCACGCTCTGACTCCGCTCGTTAGTGACTGTGATTGCTTGATCCACGTATTCTATTGCGCATATTAGATCGTTGAGAGGAATTTGCGTTGACAGGAAACATCACTGAACGACTGACTGCTTGTTATACCGGAGCCGTTTACGACGTAATGCGGGAAATGGGGCAACCGAATTGCGTGTTGCCTGACGACATTCGTCCGCTCGACGAAACCAAGACGCTTGCTGGGCCAGTTTGGACGTGCAGCGGTGGAATCGATGAAACAATTTCAAATGACGATTCATTGATGAGCTGGACCGGATTACTGAGCAAGGCTCCGTCAGGATCGGTTTTGGTTTGTCAGCCAAACGACTCGACGATCGCTCACATGGGCGAACTTTCTGCGGAAACTTTGAATCATCGAGGCGTGCTTGGTTATGTCGTTGATGGCGGAAATCGGGACTCGGATTTCATCAAAAAACTCGGATGGCCTGTGTTCTTTCGATACTTCACACCCAAGGACGTGGTGGGGAAGTGGGCAGTGGAATCGATGGGTGAGCCAATCGTAATTGGTCAAGTGGAAATCACGTCAGGTGATTGGATTCTCGCCGATATCGACGGTGTTGTGGTTATTCCCCAGTCGATGATCGAGTCTGTTCTAGACAAGACTGAAGAAATCATGTCGACCGAGAGTGAACTCAGGACGATGATTCTGAACGGTATGGATCCACAGGAAGCGTACAAAAAGTACCGACTGTTCTGAACCTTAAAGATTCTCTCAAATTACGTTGTCTCCCATATTGGGCTCTGCTAGGATTGTGATGCAATTCTCGAAGTCGAATATTCCACTTTTTCGTTGAGGCTAAATTGACCACTGCTGAGACAGCGCAGAGCTCCAAATTACGTGAACAAATCAGGCAAGTGCTGAACGCTCAGCCACAGCCGACGGTAACAGTCCTTTCATCGTTAATCGCGATACAGGATTCGATTCACTATCTTCCCGACGAAGCCATAAAAGAAACGGCTACGTTCTGCGGTTCTACTATTAACGAAGTGTGGAGCGTTGCATCGTTCTACACGAACTTCCGTTTCACAGCACCTGGCGATAAGACGCTCGATGTGTGCTGGGGGCCTTCCTGCCACCTTGTTGGGGCTCAAGAGGTTCTCGACGCGGTTCATACCGCTCTCGAAATTAAGGAAGAGGGCGAAAGCCCCGACCGTAAAGTGACTCTGAAGTACAACACCTGTCTGGGTGCTTGTGCGCAGGGTCCGGTTATCGCAATCAATCATCATCTAATCGGCAAACAGACAGCGGAGTCCGCAGCGAAGATCGCTCGAGAGCTTCGAGGCCAGAGCAGCTAGCTAACAAGCTAGTCGATCAAGAGCACAAGGGAACCAGATAACCGATGTCAACGCCGTTCGAAGAACTCCAAGCCCGCGCTAAAAAACGCTGGGAAGAGCTGACCTCAGGCGATAGTGCATGGATCAGAGTTGGCGGCGGCACTTCGGGCCAGGCAGCAGGTGCTGATGCAGTACTCGACGCATTCCGATCTTCTGTTGAATCATCAGGCGTAAACGCCAATGTTTCGATGGTAAGCGCGATGGGACTTATGTACCTAGAACCCCAAGTCGACATCTTGATGCCGAACGGCGCACGCGTTTACTACGGAAATGTCGAACCTGAAGAAGCTCAGAAAATTGTTGAGCAGCATGTAAAGCACGGTGAACCGCTTACTGATCGAGCGTTCGCTTACTCAGGTGGCGATGGAAACGGTGTTGGGAATCTTCCTGAGTTGAACAGCTTGCCAATGGTGGCTCTTCAACAGCGAATCGCTACTCGTAACTTTGGCGATACCGACCCACACGATTTGCTTCAGTATGTTGCCAACGGTGGCTACACAGCCCTAAACCGCGCTTTGACTGAGATGACTCCAGAAGAGATCGTCGACGAGATAAAAGCTGCTGGACTACGAGGACGTGGAGGCGCTGCGTTCCCTGCCGGGGTGAAGTGGAGCTTCTTAGCTCCTTCTAAGGCTCCTGTGAAGTACGTTCTTTGCAACTGTGAAGAGGGTGACCCTGGTGCGTTCAATGACAAGGGAATAATCGAGAATGACCCTCACACGCTTGTAGAGGGTCTGATCATCAACGGGTACGCCACCCGGTCGACCCATGGTTACGTATTTATTCGCACCGGGCACGAACTGCCAATAGAATCGGCGCGGAAAGCTATCGCTGCCGCCTATGAGGCAGGGTTGCTTGGCAAGAACATTCTTGGCACCGATTTCTCGTTCGATATGGAAGTTTCACTGACCGGTGATTCCTACGTCGCAGGCGAAGAAACTGCTTTAATGGAAGCTATAGAAGGCAAGCGTGCAACGCCTCGATTTAAGCCACCATTCCCAGCTGCTGCTGGTCTCTGGCAGAAGCCAACAAATATCAACAACGTAAAGACGCTAGCTTACGTGCCAGAAATTGTCCGGAACGGATCTGGTTGGTTCAAGAGCATCGGTACGGAAACCACTTCCGGTACAGCTATCGTTTGTCTTTCCGGTCACATCACTTACCCAGGTATGTATGAAGTGCCAATGGGAATGACCATTCGCGAGGTACTAGAGAATATTGGTGGTGGTGTTTCGGTAGGTGAGCGAATCAAAGTGCTTCAAGCGGGTGGTCCATTGAACGGTCTCCTCGGCGAAGAAGCATTCGACACCATGATCGACTTCGACGCTATGTCAGCGGCAGGTGCGTCTATCGGGTCTGGCGGAATCATCGTCGGAAACGAGACTACAAACGTTGTCGACCTATTGCGTACTCTCATCGCATTCAACCAATTCGAGTCTTGTGGAAAGTGTTTCCCTTGCCGACTTGGTAACACTCATATGCTCGAAATTCTGGACAGAATGTGCCAGAACAAAGCCAAATCTGCCGATCTTGCTCTACTTGAGCGGGTTGGTACTAGTATGAAAGCTGGTTCGCTTTGCGGACACGGTCAGCTTGGCTTCAACCCGATCGCGTCAGCTCTGAAATATTTCGGTGATGAGATCAAATCTTGCTTAGCTGGAGAGATCGCCCCTGGCGGTGTTTTCGGTGATGGCACGATGATTCTTCCTACCCGTACACGTCCTTAGTCTAGAGCTCCACCAAAAGCCCAAACGTTCGGAGATTTCTGCATGGCCGATGGAACTACCTTCAAGATCGATGGTCGCGACGTAGTCGCAAAACCTGGCCAAACGATCCTGCAGGCGGCAATGGATCAGGATATTTACATCCCTTACCTCTGCTACTACCCGAAGATGAAGCCGCAAGGCTCGTGTCGGGCGTGCATGGTTGAGGTTGAAGCGAACGGTCGAAAAATGACCGTTGCTTCCTGTACGACTCCCCCGATGGCGGATGCTGAGGTTACGACCAACAGCAAAGAAGTTCAGGATCTTCGCCGGAACGTAATCGAACTGTTGATGACCGAGCACCCGCATGGCTGTCTCACCTGTCACCGTATCGAGCTATGTGGGCCGCAGGACATCTGCCAACGTCACGTAACGGTTACTGACCGTTGCACTATTTGCCCTAAAAACGAGCGATGTGAGCTTAAAGACACCGTGCGATTGGTCGAACTCGACCTGCGCACGCCTTTGAACTACCACCGCCGTGATCTGCCGATTCACTCCGATGATCCGTTCTATGACCGTGACTACAACCTGTGTATTGTCTGTTCACGTTGTGTGCGTGTTTGTGACGAAGTTCGATTCGACACGGCACTGACGCTAACTTCTCGATCAGGAGTAGCACTAGTTGGTACATCGCACGGAACATCGTTGCTTGAATCGGGTTGTGAATTCTGTGGAGCCTGTGTCGATGTCTGCCCAACCGGTTCGCTTACCGAGCGGAACTACAAGTGGGAGAAAGCCGTGAAGGAAGTAACGACGGTTTGTACGAACTGCCCAGTCGGCTGCCAGATGATTGCCGAAGTGAACAAATTCGGCAAGGTAGTTCGATTCAAGGCTGACCTCGCAGGTGCTGCTAACAACGGACAGGCTTGCATGACAGGTAAGTTCGGATATGAATACACCAATGACAGTTCGCGTCTGAAGCGACCTTACGTTCGTGAGGGCGGAATTCTGCGTAAGGCGTCGTGGGATGAGGCACTCGAAAAGATCAAGGCTGGTCTTGGTGGACGTTCGAGCGAAGAAGTCGCCGTAATTACGTCGCCACGTGGTTCAAACGAAGACCAATACGTTGCAGCCAAGTTCGCTAAATCTGTACTGAAGACTGCCAACATCGATTCTGCACTTAACAGTGACAACGGTATGTTGTCTCAACTCGAAACTCGACTTGGTGCTGGTGCGGCAACGAACCCAATTTGGGATCTTGAGCGATCGAAGAGCCTATTGGTTGTTGCTGGTAACCCGACTGAAGAACAAAACGTTCTTGCCGTTCCTGCTAAGAAGGCAATACGAGAGGGCGCCAAACTCGTCGTGATCGACTCGCGAGAGACAGAATTGACCCGATACGCAACTGAATGGCTTCGCCCCAAGCCGGGATCAGAAGCACTTCTTATCGCTGGAATCAGCCGTGTGATCCTTGATGAAGCTCTTGAGGACAAGGACTTCGTTGGAACTCGAGTTGATCAAGCAGACGATCTCAAACAGTCACTTTGGACATTCGATCTGGCAAAGGTATCTCGCGACACTGGAATAGAAGATTCCCAGATACGACGAGCCGCAAGAATATTTGCCGAGGGTGATGCGGGAGCAATTCTGCTCGGTAATGACGGACTCGACGATACCGCTTCCGAGCAGTTGGTCGACGCAGTTGTAGACCTTGCTGCGATCACAGGAAACATAGGGAATGAATCGGGCGGAATCTTCCCGTTGTATCAGGGTGCTAACACGGTCGGTGCACGGGACATGGGTGCGGTTCCGTCAGTAAATGGGCTCGGTATTGCCGGCATGATTTCAGGAATGTCGTCCGGAAGCGTCAAGGCTGCACTTGTTATGGCAGATGGAGTATCTGGCTACTCTCCATCGCTCCAGTCATTGCCAGTCGCCCTTGAAAATCTCGACTTCCTAGTCGTATCCGCTGCTCTTGACTCAGAAATTACTCATCACGCCGATGTTGTCCTTCCTGCTGCCACATACGCTGAACAGAACTCGACTGTCACAAACGTCGAGCGACGAATTCAGCTTCTGAGGGTCACCGCTGAACCTCGGCACGAGGAACGAACAGGTTGGGAGACTGTATCTGCTATCGCCAACGCGATGGGTGGCTCTGGCTTCGACTACTCGTCGGCTTCGGAAGTATTTGCCGAGATTGCTGAAAACGTTTCAACGTATAGCGGTCTGTCTCACGAACAATTGCAGTCAGGCGGTATTCAGTGGCCAACTGGTGCTAATGATTCTTCGATCTTATTCTCGAATGATGCAACGAAGGTTACTGTCGTCGCACTTAGCTACGACGACCTAGCTAAATCAGTCGAAGCAGATGTGCTTAGGTTCGCACCTGGTCGAGTTCTCAGCCAGCCAGAGCGTGATGTTGTTGTTCGGAAGCCTGCTGATATGAACTATGTCGAACGTGAGCAGTTCATTCAGGTTCACGCAGACGACGCTAAAACCGCCGGCGTGAACGAAGGTGATATCGTTCAGATAACCGCCGATGATGGACACGTTCTTGCTCGTGGTCAAGCGGTGTTTGAATCACCGCAGGTAGGTCTTGTAGGATCAACAACGTTGTTTGGTGAGCTGGCAACCAAGATGCACGAGCTAGAAGCGGCTGATTGGACGCCACACATGCCGGGCTTAGGCTATTCAACAGTTACACTTGAGTCAGCGCTTCTTGAGCAAGAAGCTGGGGCTGCAGCCGATTAGCTGAAGTTATAAGCTGTCATAATTCAGACTTGTTGCATCCTTTATGCAAATTTCTGAATCTAATAACTTGAAGGTCGTCACGAAAGCGGCTTTCTTATTTGGCTCTTATGGGCCACTTATGGTGTGAATAATCGCTAAGGGGCGAATTGGAATGGCAAAAACGCAGGAAGTGAATGACGCCGAGTTCGACGCCGAAGTCATCGACTCAGATATCCCGGTACTTGTCGATTTTTGGGCAGAGTGGTGTGGTCCCTGCAAAATGATTGCTCCAGTTGTCGAAGAGTTGGCCGCTGAGTACGAAGGTAAAGCTAAGTTCGTAAAGCTTAACGTCGACTTCAACCCGCAGACATCGGCTAAGTACGGTGTTCGCAGTATCCCAACTCTATTGATCTTCAAGGGCGGAGCCCCGGTTGGCCAGGTAGTTGGAGCAGTTCCTAAGAGCGTGTTGCAGGCACGACTCGAAGACGCAATGTCTGTCTAAGAGATTTTTGAATCTTGAAAAGACCCTGCCAGAATTGCGTTGGCGGGGTCTTTTTTTGTTCGTCGTTAGTGTGAAGTTGCGGTAATCTTGCTGAGTTCCCAATCTAACGGGTACAAATCAGTGGGGGAGTGGATGGGTCCCGGTGGGCCTCACGGACTTCAACTCCGCTGGCGTGCGTCCTTCGGCGTGCGCGGAGGGTTCGACTCCCTTGCACTCCCGCCAGTTCAGGCTATGACGCCGCCGTGTTGCGATTAATATATTGCTAAAGCTGGCATATGGACTTTTAACCTACGGTTGATGAGATCTCGCCTGAGTAGCTGACGCGGGTGCTACGCCATAGCGGTGCGATTTGCCGGACAAATGTTGTTTCATTTCAGGCCGCTCCTAGGCTGCGGAGGCCTACCCAGATTTCAACAGTTGTGGTCGTTTTATCTGAGACGAGCGTAGCTGTACCGGACTGACCTTCTCCATCGGTCGGTGAAAGGTTGACTACAACCCTTGTGAATCCATTCGCTAACTACGGTCGAAAACGCCGTGCCAATCGTCTTTAATTGGCCACGTCAGCTGCTCTTCGATGTCATCGTGATCAGCATAAGTGACTTTGACGTCTTCAATGCTTTTTCCGACAACTTCTATATCGCCAAGTCCAAGATTACGAAGTTCCATCGCGTACCTGAGGTAGCCGACCTGCTCTAGTTTGTAGCCCATCACTTGAAGTCCGACGACGTCGGCGGCAATTCCGTGGTGAGATGCCACGACAACGTTTGATGGCATCTCGAAACCGTCGATCGGACCGTTTCCCTGCATGCCGATTGTGCCATCGATAATTGTGAGATCAGGAACCACATGCTGCGCCATTTTGGCGAGCGTGAGGTTTATCGCCTTGCTGCCTTTGTGAATTTTTCGTTTCTGCTCAACGCCAGAAAGCGTGCCGACTAGAATGTTCTTCAACCCCAAGGTCACAACGACGTTGTTGTGAGTCTTCATTGGGCAAACTGAAACCACGTACGACTCTGAGAGCCGTTTCGACATATACAGGGTTTGTGGATTTAAATGATCGTCAAACGCTGGGACCGGAATGCTGTCATCGGTGTTGAGATCCATGAACTCGATCTTGTAGTCGCTTTCGAGATCGCGATAACCGTAGTTGTCGAAACCTGAATCAGGCGTTCCAATTGCAGGTCCAACGGCGATTATGAATTGATCCACGCCCTTGCCCGAAAGATATTCGAGAGTAGAGCGTGTTGCGTCGACGTGAGTTGCGGCAAGTTGGTTCGTAGTAGTAACGAAGTTCGGCTTTACCATTACGGGGCGATCAGGGATGACTACATCGGAATCGATCAAATCGAGAGCCTGAGAGACGCCACTCAAGCGGTTATCTGTACTGGCGATACTGACTCTGATCAAAACAAGACTCCATTCCTCGAACCTGAACTCAGCTGAACCCGTTGGGTAATGCGGTGATGATAACTGAATCGGAATCTGAATTTCATGTATCTGGTCGGGACATTCTGGTGCTAGAGTGCGGATCGGCCCAGATTCACTACAGTTCAGGAGATCAAGCGTGCAGTACAAGTCGCTCGGAACGACCGATATCAAAGTTTCTGAATTCGCTCTAGGCTGCTGGCCGTTTGCTGGCGGAAACGTTTGGGGTCCACAGGACGACAACGTTTCGATTGCCACAGTGCACGCTGCCCTAGATAAGGGCATCAAGTTCTTCGACACTGCCGAAGGCTATGACGACGATTCGCATTCTGAAGAGGTGTTAGGACGGGCATTAGTGGGGCGCCGAGTCGAAGCAATAATAGCAACGAAGATAAGCCCTCCGCATTTAGTGCCTAATTTGGTCGAACAGACCTGTGAGGCTAGTTTGCAGAAATTGCAGACCGACTATATTGACCTGTACCAAATTCACTGGCCGAACCACGACGTAGCCGTTGAAGATTCGATGGCAGTTTTATTGAAACTTCGTGATGCAGGGAAAATACGGTCGATAGGCGTTTGTAACTTTGGTGTCCAAGATCTAACAGCAGCACTAGAATCTGCCGAGATAGTCACTGACCAACTTCCATACAACCTGCTGTGGCGTCCGATTGAAGTTGAAATCCAGCCGACATGTCTTGAAAACAATGTTGGGCTAATCTGCTACAGCCCGCTCGCTCAGGGCCTTCTCACAGGTCGCTACGCCTCCGCTGATGAAGTCCCGGACGGTCTTTCTCGTTCTAGATTGTTCAGTAACAGCCGTCCTCTGGCGAATCACGGTGAGGACGGTTGTGAGACCGAAGCGTTCGACGCGATTACACAGGTTATCGAGATTGCTGCTGAGCTAGAAGAGCATCCAGCGAAGGTCGCACTCGCATGGGTTCGTTCCCGTCCTGGCATCACTTCATTACTCGTTGGGGCACGCTCACCAGACGAACTTGATCTCAATATCCCAGCGTTCGAATATGACTTGCCGCAAGGAATCGCCGACCGATTGTCGGCAGCGACGGAACCAGTCAAGGCGAAGATTGGATCGAACGCCGACATGTGGAGTGGCGATAACCGAATGCGTTAGTCGCGGCCATGCGTGACTGGTTCAGGTTCAGCTGACCGCTACCGACGGGGTTGCTTTCAAACCAAAGTTCTTCACTGCAAGATCGGCGATGTAGTCACCAATTACTAACGACGATGTAGCGCCCGGAGATGGGGCATTGAGCACGTGGATTGCCCCAAGCGACTCTTCAATCCGGAAGTCGTCTACGAGATTCCCTGCTCGATCTACTGCCTGAGCACGCACGCCGGAACCTGTTCCATCCAGATCATTCGACGAAAGTTCAGGTACGAGTTGTTGAAGGCCATCGAGAAATACTGACTTCCTGAGCGACCGATTGATCTCCCAAACTCCCGTTTTCCATTCGCGTATTCCCATTTTCCAGAATCCGGGGTACGTGATCGTACGCAGGAAATCGTTCATCGAGAAATCACGCTTGCGGTAGCCTTCGCGTTTCATTGCGAGCACTGCGTTAGGTCCAGCCTCTACCCATCCTTTCATGGTTTGGGTTAGGTGGACTCCCAGAAAGGGGAACGCAGGATCGGGAACAGGGTAGATGAGACCCTTGACCATGAACTCGCTCTCTTTGCGGAGCTTGTAGTACTCGCCCCGGAAAGGAATGATTCTCAATCCGGTTTCGACGCCCATGGTTTCTGCAACGAGATCGGAATGAAGACCAGCGCAATTAATAACGTTCGAGGTTTCGAAATCGCCGGAAGAAGTAGTGAGAACCGTCACTGCGCCAATGACTTTCGATCCGTTCACTTCCGTGTTGAAATGAATTTCGCCGCCAGCTTCACGAACGCGGTCGGCATAGACAGCGGTTACGTTTCTGTAATCGACAATGCCGGTACCAGGTGCGTAGAGGGCTTTCAGAGCGACGGCGTGCGGTTCTATCTCCGCCATCTCGTCGTTGTCGACCATTCTTAAGCCGTCGACTTGATTGGCGGTTCCTCGTTCTTCGAGGGCATTTAGGCGTTCCACTCCAGCTGCATCGCTCGCTACGATCAACTTACCGCACGTCCACACTGGGATATCGTTCTCTTCGCAGAACTGTGTCATCGACGAGCGTCCCGCTACGCAAAAATCAGCCTTGAATGAGCCGGGACGATAGTAAATACCCGAGTGGATAACACCAGAATTATGCCCACTCTGTTGTGTTCCCTCTTTAACGTTCTTTTCGACAATTGCGAGCTTTATCTGAGGAAATCGTTCTAACAATTTCATCGCCGTTGATAGGCCGATTATTCCGGCTCCAATGACGACTACATCGTATTTAGTAGAACTCAAGTGATACTTTCTCCAGCTTATTTTGAAACTATAAAAAAAATACCACAGCACTGGAGCCTTCGTAACGCCTAAATTGACATTAACAAGCCACGGGAACCTGTTAATTTCTAACGATGTCTGAAAACACTACCACCACACCACGCCCATATCGTGTCACGCTGTTCGCATCGTGCATGGTCGACCAACTCGCCCCAGACGTCGGAGAAAGCACTGTAGAAGTGCTTGAGTATCTCGGAGTAACGGTCGATTTTCTCGACGACCAGACATATTGTGGGCAGCCAGCTTTCAACAGTGGGTTTAGGTCGGAGGCTTATCCTGTAGCCGAACGTTTCATCGAAGGAACAACCGTAACGGGAATTCACAGACCTCTCGAAGTCCACTTGATCATTCTCGCAAATGGCTAATACACACGCTAAAGACTGATTGCAAGCGCCCTGCAGGCTTCCTCGGTTGCAATAGCGACTAGCCGTTCCGTGTCTTCCATTGCTGCCTTGAGCGACATGGGACGGTTTACGAGGCTAAACACGGCGTCGATTCCATGCTCGTGCACTTCTCGAAAACCTGCGCCAAGTGATCCTGCTATACCAATCACGGGAATGCCACGACGTTTCGCACGTTGAGCAACAGCGATTGGCGATTTGTTGAAAACTGTCGAGCGATCGAACTGACCTTCACCGACGATGACTAAGTCGGCGTCTTCAAGATGTTTATCGAGACTAACGGCTTCAAGGACGATGTCGGCGCCAAGACGTAGACGGGCATCGAAGAAGCCCATGAGTCCGGCTCCGAGTCCACCCGAAGCACCTGCTCCAGGAATTTCGGCGACGTCGGTGTGTAGATCCTTCGCTATTACATCGGCGAAGTTGCCAAGAGCAGCGTCGAGTTCTTGAACATCTTCGGACGTTGCACCTTTTTGCGGTCCGAAGATAGCGGAAGCTCCTCTGGGTCCACATAGAGGATTGTTCACGTCACAGGCGACAACTACGTTCGCTCCCGACATTCGAGGATCAAGTCCTGTCACTTCAATGTTGGCTAGGTTGGACAACGCAATGCCACCGCGAGCCAAATCGTCACCGTTGGCATCAGTGAGTTTGCCACCCATAGCCTGAATCATGCCTGCACCGCCGTCATTCGTTGCGCTTCCACCTACTCCGATGATGAAGTCGCTGAATCCGGCATTGAGGGCTTCAGTAAATAATTGGCCGACACCAAATGTCGATGCGTTTCGAACGTCTCGTTCGTCTTGACCTAGTCGAGCCAGACCAATGGCGCTGGCAACTTCGATAACAGCGGTTGTGCCGTTGCCGAGCGCGCCCCATTCTGCCTTGATCGTTCTACCGATGGCATCTTCGACGATAGCAGTTCGGACATCGCCTCCTGAGCTGTCGACCAATGCCTGTAACGTTCCGTCACCGCCATCGGCTACCGGAATTAGTATGGTCTCGGCATCGGGCCAAACATATTTGACACCTATAGACATCGCTTCGGCAATTTCCATGCCGGTGAGACTCTCTTTAAAACCTTGTGGAGCTAGTACTACTTTCTTCATAAATGCGAGTATAAGGACTCATTACGAAATTTTGAGCCTGTAAGACCCTCGATTTGTACGGCTCAGCGTCGACCGGCTGCTACACTCGCCGCCGTACCAATCACTATCGTAATTTTCTGCTTATGGCTGAACGCGCCAATTTAAAAAGCTTGCTTAGTTCGTCGATCATCAAACGTGCCGACGAACTGGAACGCGTCGCCCGTGACATTCTTGATCATCCAGAGAGTGGCTATCGAGAAGTTCGTACTTCCAATTTGGTTGCCGATTGGTTTAAATCCAATGGTATGGAAGTGCAGTCGGGGATTGCTCGCACCGGCGTTATTGGCACATTTGATACTGGAAGACCCGGTCCGCATGTAGCTGTGATGGGCGAGATGGACTCTTTGATAGTTCCTGGTCATGCTCACGCTGATGCTGAAACTGGAGCGGCACATGCGTGCGGACATCACGCTCAAATCGGTTCAATGCTTACGGTCGCAGCCGGCTTGGCGGAATCGTCGGTAATGAGCGGGCTTTCAGGCAAGATAAGTTTTATGGCTGTTCCGGCCGAAGAGTACATCGAGCTTGAGTATCGGGAATCGCTCCGAGAAACCGGTGAGATTGAATTTTTCGGGGGTAAGCAAGAATTCATAAAACTCGGATTCCTTAACGACGTTGATATAGCGATGCTCACACATACGGGCGGCGAGCCCCCCGGGACGTTCGGTGTTGGCGGTTCTAACAACGGAATGATCGGTAAAACGATCCAGTACATCGGTAAAGCTGCACATGCGGGCGGCTCACCACACCTGGGAATCAATGCACTTAATGCTGCTCATATTGGCCTGGCAGCAATTCACGCGCAACGCGAGACATTTCGAGACGCTGACACAGTGCGAGTTCACCCGATTATTACTAAGGGTGGGGCAGCCGTGAATTCGGTGCCAGCGGATGTGAGGATTGAGACTTACGTTCGTGCCTCGAACGTCCCTGCGATCTTGAATACATCTGAGAAGATTGACAGGGCATTCCGTGCCGGTGCGCTGGCCACGGGTGCAACGGTGAAAATAACGACCAATCCCGGATATTTACCAGCGAAATATGATGATCAATTAACTCAGGTATATCGACACAACGCGGCGTCATTGATAGGCGACGACAATGTGATCGACCTCAGTCACAGTTCTGGTTGTACTGACATGGGCGACGTCAGTCAGCTGGTGCCAACTATTCAGCCGACTGCAAACGCTACGAGCGGCAACGGTCATGGTGTCGACTATTTGGTCGAAAATTATGACCTTGCTGTCATTAAGGCAGGTAAGGCGATGGGTATGACCGTTGTCGACTTGCTTGCCGATGACGGAGCGAAGGGTCGAAGAATTGCCGGGTCGTTCAATGCACCCATGACGATCAGCGAGTATCTGGGCCGGATGCGCGGCTTTCGATCTGAAGCGACGTATGCCGAATAATCTATGACATCAACCGACACATCCTCAATGCGGGCAGTAGCTTTACGTGCGATCGACGGTGCAACGAGTGATCTAATCACAGATGCGAAGAACGTCTACAGCACTCCTGAGACAGGCTTCAATGAGCATAAGACTGCCGCCTACGTTAAACAACGACTGCAATCGATTGGGTTCGTAGTCGAAACAGGGATTGCTCGAACCGGCATGAAAGCCGTTTTGAGAGGTGCAAAGCCAGGTCCAACTGTTGCGGTTATCGCAGAATTGGACGCACTGAGAGTTCCGACTCATCCTGGAGCAGACGCTGAATCTGGTGCTGCCCATGCGTGTGGACATCACGCCCAGATCGGTTCAATGCTTGGAGTGGCGACTGCACTTAGCGCACCTGAGCTTAGGAACGCTCTATCAGGCAATGTTGCGTTCATCGTGACACCAGCGGAAGAATTCATCGATATCAAAGAGCGTCTGGCCCTTAGGGCTTCGGGCGAAATTGAATTCCTGTCTGGCAAGCAAGAGATGATCCGATTAGGCACATTTGACGATGTCGATATGGCGATGATGGTTCACACGTCGGCAGCCAACGGTTTGTCAGAGCTTAGTATCGGCGGAACTTCGAACGCCCATGTTTCACATCAAGTCAGATACATCGGACGGTCAGCACACGCTGGCGGCGCACCTGACTATGGGATTAACGCTCTTCAGGCAGCAATGCTCGCCAATACCGCGATCAATGCACAACGTGAAACCTTCAGGGAATCCGATGTAGTTCGAGTTCACGGAATAATCTCTAATGGCGGTGCGTCAGTGAATGCCGTGCCTGGCGAAGTGATCTATGAAGGCCGAGTTCGTGCCAAATCGATAGAAGCTCTAGAACCTATCGCTGAAAAAGTCATACGTTGTTATCGAGCTGGGGCGTTGGCGATGGGGGCTTCAGTCGAAGTCCAGTCAATTGCTGGCTATCACGGTCTTATCCAAGATCCGACAATGCAAAAACTGTTCGTAGGAAACGCTGAGCTTGTATTGGGGCGTGATTCAATCAGCGTTGTCGGCGCTTCCCAGACGCACGGTGGGTCGACCGATATGGGTGATCTGAGCACGATCATGCCCGTTATCCACCCGTACTCCAACTCAGCGTCTGGAATTGGCCATGGTCATGACTATTTGATCGAAGATTACGATCGAGCGGTTGTGGCGCCAGCAAAGGTCATGGCTGCGACCGTGCTAGACCTGTTAGGCAACAACGCTCAGGCCGCCAGACAGACGGTTGACCAGAGTAAGCCAGTAATGACCGCTGGACAGTACGTATCGGTGCAACGAGACCGTTTCAAGACAGAGTTATTCGAACAGTCTTAACTTGGTTTGAATTGCTAGGCAATCAAGTCGCTTCGATTCAATTGAGAAGGTTTCATTACTAGCCAGCAGAGCCACATCATGAATCGAAGAACGATGCATCCTAGATGCTCACTCTACGTGGTGGAATTCGCTGGGATTCAGATTCGATAATCTCAACCACCTCATTCACTGTGTCATCCAAGCAGTCTTCTTCGTTCGTAACAGTGAAATCAAAGAGGTGTGCCTGTGAAATTTCTTCGTTTGCAGCTGCAAGGCGCTTGGTCATCTCGACTTCTAGATCGACGCCACGTTTTTCCAGATGGCTCTTTAATACATCTAACGACGGTGGAATGATGAAGATCAGCAATGCCTCTGGGATGATTTCACTGAGACGTTTAGCTCCTTGAACATCGACTCGCAGAATCACGTGATTACCAGCAGTTAGTGCGTCGCGAACCTGTTTCTTTGGAACGCCATAATAATTGCCGTAGACCTGTGCCCATTCGAGTAAATCGTCGTTAGCAATGAGATTTACAAAATCGTCGACCGTTACGAAATGGTGATTAATACCGTCTTTTTCGCCGGGGCGGGGATCACGAGTGGTCGCAGTAACGGTGAAATGAAATCCGATTCGATCCGATTCGATCATACGATCGATCATCACATCTTTCCCTACACCTGAGGGCCCTGAAATGACTACGACAATCGGGTTCACGTGTTTTGCAGGCTCGTTACTCAATCAGCCCACCAATTTCCTGAATGATCTTCCAAAAATTAGGGTATGAACTACCGGCTTCGTCAGGATCAACGATCGTTATAGGCTTGGTGGATATTAGCCCCGCGATGCCGAGACTCATGGCGAGCCGGTGATCGTTCGAGCTCTGGAACTGACCGCCGCCAATTGATGCTCCACCGGGGATAATCATGCCGTCATTAGTTCCAACTGCATCTATGCCTGCGCCGTTTAGCCAAGTGATACTCGTGTGAATACGATCAGATTCTTTTACGCGTAGCTCTTCAGCGTCGCGAATTACGGTCTCGCCTTCAGCAATGGCAGCAGCTACTGCTATAACTGGTATCTCGTCGATGAGTAGAGGGACTATGTCACCAGCTAGTTCAATGCCTTTTAGTTGGCTAGTTTTGACCAGAACGTCGGCAACCGGCTCACCAGCCACTTCTCTTTCGTCGACTAAAGTGAGATTAGCTCCCATCATTTGGAGTGCTGTAATGATTCCGGCTCGGGTTGGGTTGATACCAACATTGCGAATCATTAACTCGGCGTCGGGGTGACAGATTCCTGCGACCATCCAGAATGCTGCGCTACTGATGTCGCCCGGGATTTCTACATCCACCGTATTGAGCTCAGATGGTTCAAGTACAAGATCAAGTCCTGTGGTTTTGAGATTGACTCCCATCGCCGAGAACATGCGTTCAGTGTGATCGCGTGATTCTGCTGGTTGAGTCAACGTAGTCACGCCGTCTGCACGGAGTCCTGCCAATAACAGACATGATTTCAGTTGCGCTGAGGCGACTGGCATCTGGTAGGTCGAACCGTGGAGTGAGCCGCCGTGAAAAACAAGAGGTGCGAGCGTGTTGCCTACGCGTCCTGAAATCACGGCACCCATCTCAGTGAGCGGGTTTACGACTCTTCCCATTGGACGAGATTTGAGCGAATCATCGCCAGTGAGAATCGTGAGAATATCTCGACCGGCTAGGATCCCAGACATCAGGCGTGTCGTGGTTCCACTATTTCCTGCATTGAGGATTTCCGAAGGTTCTTGGAGGCCATTGAGACCCACGCCTTTAACGGTGAGGCTGTCACCCATTCCATTTGAACCAGCTTGTCGAGTTATCTCGACGCCGAGTTCACGCATGATCTCGACCGTTGCCGTGCAATCGGCTCCGGGAGAAAAGTTTGTGACGCTCGCTGTTCCTGTGTTCGACAATGCATTGAACATTATCGCCCTGTGCGAAACCGACTTATCTCCGGGCGCAATAATTTCTCCGCGAAGCGACCGCGGCCGTGCAATAGTTACTGGCATTAGAGTCCTGTTAGTTCATCTTCCGACGATCGTATTTCGTCGAATCTTTTTTCTTGTCTTGTCCGCGACCCATAACTTTCGCAACCCGGCTGCCAAAGAAAAGTCCCATCATACTGTCGCTGGAAGAGGGAATCGAAGTATGCTCCTCTGATTCAGGCCGACGATCAGCAACGCCGGCTTCGAGCCGAGCACGCTGTTCCCATGCCTGAATAAACGAATCGGCAAGCGGACCGTCTGAAGAGAAACGTGCTTCGTCATCTTCGAGTCCAGCTTTAACTTCTTGGAAACGTTCGATCAATTGATCGATCCAGTGAACCAACATGTCGGCGTTGGTCGCTGCAGCACTCTGTGACGATGCGGGGTCGCCCGAGGCGGGAGAAGTGATGTTGTCGAAATCACTGCCAACGAATCTACTGATCTCCGCCCAAGACGGTGAAGTGCTGACGACGTTCATGACAGCGGCAGAAACTACTGCTGGCAGTCCGCTAGTGGCTGCAGAGAACGAATCATGTTCGTGTGCGTCCATAAACACCGGCTTGGCACCGACGCTTTCGATTAGATCGGTAACTGCCTTTATTGAGTGAGAATCTGCAGTCGGGGGAGTGACAACGGCCCATTTTGCATTGTGGAAAATGTGTCCAGAAGCCTCTTTTTGTTGTCGAATCGATGCGCCAGTTAGCGGATTCCCGCCGACGTAACCGACGTTCGAAGGAAGTAGTTCTTTCGCCCACTCCATTACGGCCCGTTTTGCTGGAGATGTGTCTGTTACGACGGCTCCTGCTTTGAGGTAGCGAGCCATACCGTCAAATACGTCATAGAGTGAACCGGCTGGTGTGGCTACGATGACCACGTCGGCGTTTTCAACAGCTTTGTCGATGTTCCATTCGATTTGGTCGACTGCGCCCATACGTTGGGCAAGAGTCTCCGCATTGTTTTCAGAGTCGTACCCAACGACTTTTGAGCCGCCTTTGCTTCGGATTGCCATTCCGAGTGATGTGCCGATGCGTCCGAGCCCGATGATCGTGTAGTTCGTCATATTGGTTACCTGCTAATCACTTTCCGCTTCAAACAAATACGTTCAAAACGAACGTCCGGTCTCTAATACCGTTACTCCCAGTCGTCGTCGTCCAAGTCGTGGTCATGATCGTGATCTTCTTCTTCATCCTGTGCCGTTGATTCGCTAGCGCGTGGAATCGTTGCTCCAGCAGAACTTTTCTGCTTCTTGGGTTCGAGCAGGTCGATTACGTTCCGCAGTAAGGCGAGATCTTCTTTAGATATTGATCCACCTTCGTAAATCAAAGCCGATATACCGATATCACGCAGAAGTTCAAGATTTATCTGGTCAGGAACTGCGGTCACTTTTAGGAATATGTGGCAGGAGTAACGTGCAAGTTGCTCTTGTATATCAAGAACCGTTCCAACGTTTAGTGGAAGCTTGAGATCTGTTCCGTCGAGGATAAGAAACTCGAAAGGACCTGCCTCGATCGCATTTGCGCGATCTTCCGTTACGTCTGGCGCTACGACGAAGCCTTTGGCAGTGTCATCATCACGCAGCGCAGCTCCAGGAGCGGATTCGCCTTCGGCTACAACAAAGTCGGCTCCAGCCTCGACAGCGGCGTCAATTTCTTTCGCCGATCCTCCATAAACTGAAATTCCCCATATTTCAGCGTCTTTCACCGCTGTTGCTTGAGCGGCGCCTTTTGCATCTGGGCCAAGAATGAATAGATCAGCGTTTACATTCGCTGCATCGCTCGCCTTTTTTATAGACATTCCAATCAGGATCACTGGAACTTTCGTGCTGGTAGCACGAGCACCAAATCCAAAGCCAGAACGTTCGGTTTGGCCAAGTTTAGTGAGTCGTTCGGATATTTTGCTCAATCGTCGTTGTCCCCATCGCCAACCGATTCGTCAGAACCACGTTGCTGGCGTAAAAAGTCTTCTAGTTCTTGCACTAACGCGGCCGGTTCAGGACTTTGTCGGTACTCCTCTTCTGAGTCGTATCGTTCTTCGAGCCGTTTTACATAGCCTTCGATCTCTTGTTGGTCGGAGAGTGCCCTAACAAGATTTTCGTCAAATTCTTCAGCTTCCTTCGATAGCTTAGTTAGATCGATAGGAGCTGCTATAAATTGCTGCAGTTCGGAGAGCATCGCGTGGGTGAGAGTCGGGTTCTGCGCTACCTGTAGGTAATGAGGTGAGTGTCCCCAAATGCTTGCCGAAGGTATTTTGTCTTGGCTGAGTCGATCCATCAGTACCGAAGTCAGGCCAGACGGTCCTTCGTAGTTGGGAACCGCGTATTTGATGTGCTCGAAGCCGGTTCCCAAATCTGTGTTGATCGAAGATCCGGTGACGCGAGGTGAACGGGTGTGAGGGACCGAGTCCAACAAAGCGCCCACCGTTACGAGAAGCTTTGTATCACTCTCGCTGGCGACCTTGTGAATAAGGTCGGTATAGGTGCGCCATTTCAAGTTTGGTTCAACACCTATGAAAATCATAAGGTCGCGACCACCATCGTCAGACTTCCAGTAGTAGAAATCGTTCTTTGGCCATGTGAGCTTGCGAGTGCCGTCAGATTCGTTGGAAATTTCTGGACGTTGCTCAGCGAAATCATAAAATTCTTCAGGGTCGATCGAAGCGAAATGAGTTGCAGAAAGCTGGCTAACGAGCTCTCGGAGCGATCGTGTTGCGGATTCAGCGGCATCTGGCCAGCCGCCCCACGCTGCGAGGAAAACCGTGTTACTAAGGATTGGGTGTTCGGTGTACTGAAGTTCCGACAATACTCTCGCCAGTTTTTCCCTTGAACTAATTTGAGTTAGTCATGGGGTTAATATGATCGCTAACTCGCCCGCGTGCGGGAGCGCTTGAGAATGAAGTAGCAAGTCTAGCACCCATTTACATCATCATCTGCACAAGTATTGAACTAGCGCTGGGTCATAAGGAAAGGATGAAGTGTCGAAACGGGGGGAGAAGAATCCAGGAACTGCCATAGGTGTTCCTGCTGAGTTTTGGCCATAAGCGTATTCAGCTAAACCAGGGAGCGAAGCGACGTCTTCAGCGTTGTACCGAATAAGTGTTTCGAGTGCGTTGGGTTCGCCGTCCTGCGCCATGTTCCATAGGTTGACGGCATCTCGACCGCTGAGCAGTGAAAGATCGTCGCCACGATCAAGACCGATTGCCTTTTCAATCTTTTTCAGACCACAGCGTAAGCCTACCGATCTCAATACGTGCATCAGGTTTACATGAGCAGCGTTTTCGAGTAATGGTCCCAGCTCACGCCGTAGCCATGGCACATCGAAGGAGATTCCATTGAACGTAACTACCAGCTTGTAATGATGAAGATCCTCGACCAGTTGATCGAGATTGTCACCTCGGACGTATGCCTTGAATCCTGATGCATCAAGAATTACGCACATTGTTAGATATGAATCTCCACCTAGTCCTGTGGTTTCGATGTCGAGAAATGCGGTTTCGTTTTCGAAATCGGGTAGTAAACGCCATCGCACACCCGCTCGATACAGATCGCCGAAGTCGACGGCGTTACGGTCAGTGAGAGCAGCAGCAGATTGCTCAAGTGCTGCGCTCTGCTCACTTGTAAGTGCATCGGAAGCTAAGGCATCGTCCCAATTCCTCACACCGCTTGCCCACAGATCTTCTTCGTCGTCGACGGTGAGACCCTGAAGATGTAAGAACGAGATTTGAGTAATTGGATCGGGTCGACGAGGCTATCTGCGAATTTGATGGCGCAAAAGTAACCCGTTACTAGCCCGAACGGACTATGCGCCTGGCTCTTCACCAGCGAATCATGCACCCATCGCTGAAATCAACATTTTGGTAACAAGCGACTGTGAGCCATCGTAAACAACGATAATTTTCCCGTTAAGGAAGTATTCAGGATTGTCTGACCAGTTGATTTACTTCAACCCAATTCCGTAGCCATCTGGTGATACCAGAGCCGCTTGTTCAGAGGCTTTGAAAACTCAAAGGCGAGAATGTCTTGACCGCTGGCTGTCATCTCAATACCGGGGACCGAGAATAGTCCTGCGAATAGGAAATTATTTTCAACCTGCTCTTCAACCTTCATGCCCGCTGCATCGAGAGCGGCTGAAAGTGAGGCGTAAGAATCTCCTGGTTCAATATCACTGCCGATTGAACAAGCGACTGCAATTGTTGAGAACGCGACTAACGCGATTACTAAAAGACGACGCAACATGTTTAGCTGCGTAAGTGAATACGTGACCAGATTTAGCTAAAGAAATAATAGTGTGCCGGAGGTGGAGTTATCCCTCAAAAGTACTAACGGCGAACGTACATACCTGAGAACGAACCCGTGCCAACAACCTTGCCTCGAAGCGCCGCTGACACGTCGAGTGCTGTCGCATCGTCACGGATATTGAGCGGCTCAGATAAAGCGTAGATAAAGAATACGTACTCGTGCTCTTGGCCTTCAGGAGGGCAAGGACCGCTGTAACCGATATTGTCAAAAGTGTTGATTGTTTGCCGGGTTGAGTCTTTTAGCTTGATCGTGGATGCTTGACCGGCAGGCAACGAGCGGGTTCCAGAAGGAATGTTGTACACCGACCAATGACGGAATATTCCTGCCGGGGCGTCAGGGTCGTCGACCAAAATTGCGATCGAACGTGTTCCACCTGGAACATCTGACCAACGTAGAGGTGGTGAAGTGTTGTTGCCATCGCACGTGTATTCGGGCGGAATTGAATCTCCGTCCTCGAAGGCTGCTGAAGAAATATCGATCGTAGCAATTAACGAACTCTTGGGGTCGAATTCAGGGTCGTTGTCGTTGCCGGAACCACAACCCGTGAGTAAGATCGCCGTTGCAAGTACAACTGCGACCAACAAGAATAATCGAATTTGAGATGTTGATATTGTCAATTGGATATACAGGGACAGGATTATTCAGGTGTGAGTAGTGGGCGTTTACGTTGAACGTCTGAATTTGTTGAACGATTGTTTACGCTGTGAGAATTTTGAAAAAATGCAAGCGAACTCACGAAATTGTTTCATAGCTCGATATTGCGCAACTGGGCAATTTGTTGTGATTTCGTCAACGATTCGCCCATTTTTGTCTAAGTTGGCTGTATCGTAGATAGAGTCAGCCACTGGGGACTCAATGGCTGACATAGGCTTCGTTAGCTATCCAAAGCTGACGGAGCCGCTTTTGTTTAAGCTGCTCGATAAGTAATAACAATTTG
>CAWVRY010000009.1:0-59813 GCA_963932695.1 uncultured bacterium
TGCTGAGGCAACGGCGATTGCTGTTAGTAGCACTTCGATCAGGAATCGAATTCTGCCGGGTACGGCGACGACAACGTGTCGTTTATCTCCGGTTGTCGAAAATACGCCGGGTAACGCCACTAGGACTGCCAGGGCGGGAATCGCTGCGAGCCAGTTGCTCGCGACTATGGAACAGTGATCCGTGCAACCAATTCGATGGCGAATCTTGAGGCTGCCAATAATATTGTGTCTAGAGGATTGTCGAACTTTGTCCGCGAGTCATTATTTCTCATGCAGCAGAAATTATCAGGAGCAAGGCACTGCATTCAAGTCGTAGACCCAGGCTAGACCGGCTGGATCAAATGGTTTTGAACTTGCGGCCAACCGTGAGGAAGACGAATCCTATCGTGCCGAGAACTGAGACGATGTCCCAGTGGATAACTCTTCCGATCGCAAGATTGGCTACTACTGCAATGGTAAGCACGACCGCGACAGCAATGACCGAGAACGCCAATGCTCCAACCCAATTGCGATTTACGTCGGCTGAGTTCATCTTCTTCGTCTTGTTTTTACTTTGGTCTGCCAGCGTATTGCTCCGTTGATCCAAGGTGGAGGGCGCTCGGGGTTTTGCCGATAATCCGGATTCACTGTGAATGAAAAATGGTAGGTGCCGCTGAAGTAACGGAGGGACAGTTCAGGGTTCCGCGTTAGCACCATGAAACATTTGATGCGTTCGTTTGGCGGACGATACGAACTTGAAGTTGAGTGCTAGCCGTCAGCTCTGCTACTTGGGCGTCTCGGGCTTCGTTGCAAGCAGAATCGTTGCCGCCGCGATGATGCAGAATCCGGCAAGGGTGAAAAGCGACGAATCATAGGATCCCGTGTTGTCGTAAACCCTGCCAACAATTACCGGAGTTGCCATCATGCCCATCGCCATAGGGAATGCCGACATGCCCAATATCACTCCGAAGTGCTTACGCCCAAAGTAGTCGCCTCGCATGGCGTGAAGCATCGGCGTTCGGCCACCAAATCCGAGTCCCCAGATCACGGCGAACGCTAGAGCGCCCATGTACCCGACTGCCATGGCAAGTAGCACCATCGACACTCCTTGAAGGAGTATGAGAACCGGAACGATCGCTCGCTTGCTTATTCGATCTCCTAAGAAGCCGCCGATCATCTGGAACGCGAATGATGACAGCGCCATGATCGGAATGATCGTCGCCGCGCTGGCGTCGGATAGGTTCACTCCGTTTGGGTCGGTTAGTTGGAAGAATATGTGAGCTGAAACTGCACCGACCGAGAGGTTGGTCAGACTGTGGGTGATCGATATTGACCAGAACGCTCGTGTTCGTAACGCCTGCTTGGCAGTGAAGTCATGCTGGAATTTTGGGGCGGATTTCTTATCGTCATGCTTCGACACTTGCTCCATCAAGTCGCTGTATTCAGGAGCACGCTTGCCAGCTATGTACGCAAGCGGAGGACCAACGGCGATGGTGATAATTCCGATGACGAATGTGGTATCACGCCAACCGTGGTTGTTGATACCCCAGACGATTGCTGGAACGAGCACGCCTCCGAGGCTTGAACCGCCAATAACGATAGCCATCGCTGTGGCACGTTTGTGGGGCATCCAGGCATTGACCGCCGACATCGAAGGCACGAATCCACCAATAGAGAATCCGATTGAAATTACGAAGTAGGCGGCGTAGTACTGAATGGGTCCCTGAAGCTGGGAGTAAAAGATGAGTCCGCCGCCACCAATAGTAAAACCGGCAACGACCATTTTCCCCGTACCGAACTTATCGGTGAGCCAGCCTTCGAGAGGGCCGAGCATTGCGCCACCGAATCGTCCGAAAGAAGCAACTCCGGCTACTAGCGCACGTGACCATCCGAATTCATCTTCAATGGCTCTGAACAGTGTGCTTGCGGCCTGAAACGTTGGCCCGGAACTGACGAGCATGTTCATCGCACCGGCAAGTGCAACCCACCACCCGTAGAAGACGCGCCCGGCTCGAGACTTCGGGCCGGCTGGATTTTCGGTGGTCATTGAGCAGGACTAAATTGCGGGTTGCGATGTGAGTAGAAGCAAGAAGAGTACGACCATTCGCGTTGAGATGCATATAGGAATCAACTCGATCGTCGTTCAAATCTCCAATGATGGATATACACAATTTCTGGCAACCGGCGTAATCTGTCGCTCAGAATCGATAAGAACTAACGTCAGGACCCGTATGAAAATTACAGAGATCACAACGACGATGCTGCACGACCCTGATGGGTACGTGATTCAGGATGCGACGATTCCGGCTATTGATCCGAACACTAGAGGCAAGAGCCAGCTGTTCGTTCACATCCATACGGATGAAGGCACGATTGGACTCGGGTATGCACCGGGACACCGATCTATTCAGGCAGTGATTCACGACAGTCTGGACGGAGTGTTGGTCGGTCAGGATCCGTTCATGATCGAGAAGCTCTGGCAGGATATGTACTGGCGAGTGCGTGGTATTGGTCGCAAGGGCGTGGCTTTTCAGGCTATAGCTGCTATCGACATTGCGTTGTGGGATTTAAAGGGAAAGGTACTGAATCAGCCTATTTACCGATTACTGGGTCCGGCGCATGAGACGGTTCCGATTTATGGGTCGGGTGGTTGGACGAACTATTCAGAAGGTGAATTGGTCGCCGAGCAGATGGGGTACGTCGAGCGGGGAATTCCTCGTGTGAAGATGAAAGTCGGCAAGGATTTCGGTAGATCAGAACGAGAAGATATCGCACGTCTTGCCGCCGTCCGAAAGGCAGTTGGTGATGATGTCGAGATATACGTCGATGCCAATAACGGGTACTACGCCAAGCAGGCGATAAAGATGTCGAAGATATTCGAGCAATTCGATGTGGGGTGGTTTGAAGAGCCGGTGCTGGCTGACGATATTCCTGGTTTGGCTCAGATTTCACAGGCCACTACGATTCCTGTGGCTACGGGCGAGCATGAGTACACCAAGTACGGCTTCAGGGATTTACTGATGGCCGGAGGTGTGGATATTGTCCAGCCAGACGTCCATAGGGTTACAGGCATTACCGAATGGATGAAGGTCGCTGCCATGGCCGATGCGTTTAACTTGCCGGTCGCCCCTCACGCCGTTTCGCTAGTTCATTTGCACTGTGCGATGGCAACCCCAAATCTCAAAGTCGTTGAAGTTCTCGGAGCAGATGAAAAAAGCCAAAGTGTTTGGTGGACGGAAGTGCCGCCTTATGGTGATGACGGCACTTGGAAACCGTTTGCGGATCGACCAGGGCTGGGATTAGATATTAACCCTGACTCACTTAAAAACAACGTGATTGACTGAGTGAGAATTGATGGTTCATTTGTAGAGCGTCTTCCGGTGAAGACGGGATAAGGACGAAGTTGCGATCATGTGTCGTTTCCTAATGACCACTTCACCCTCAACCTAACCTTCTCCCCCGGGAGAAGGGACTTACTGTGAGCAACTTACAAAGCGTGTGAAAAGGAACAAAAAATGTCTTCAGGTAATCGTCTTGAAGGAAAAACGGCAATCGTTACCGGGGGAGCATCCGGTATTGGCGAAGCTACTTCGCGATTGTTCGTCGATCAGGGTGCTCGGGTAGTGGTTGCTGACATCGATGATGATAAAGGCAACGCGCTCGAAGCTGATCTTAACAAGAACGGGGAAGTCGCGATGTATCGCAAGCTCGACGTCACTCAGGAGAGTCGTTGGATCGAGGTTGTCGGCGAGACGATGGCGAAGTGGGGTCGACTAGATGTCGTGGTCAACAACGCTGGGATGTCGGGGGCAAAGGGCAGGGCGACCGTCGAAGACACGATCGTCGACAACTGGGACACCGTGTTTGCCGTTAACTCGACCGCTGTCATGCTCGGAACTAAGACGGCCATTCCAGCGATGAGGAAGAACGGTGGTGGATCGGTCGTGAACGTATCTTCGATCTTTGGGATTGTTGGATCGCCAGCGGGTGCTGCTTACCACGCTTCAAAGGGTGCGGCGCGAACATTCAGTAAGGCGGCAGCGGTTCAGTACGCCCCCGACAACATCCGGGTGAACTCAGTTCATCCGGGATTCACCGATACTCCGATGACCTTAGATATTCACTCTCAAAAAGAGATACGTGATGCTCGTCTGGCGATGACGCCGATGGGTCGACTCGGATTGCCGATCGATATTGCGTACGGAATTCTTTATTTGGCTTCCGACGAAGCTGGGTGGGTAACCGGGACCGAGCTTGTTATCGATGGCGGCGAGATCGCCTGGTAGGTGTAGTTGTTCTTGCTGGACAGTTTTATTGCCTAGTTCGTTCGACGCTGTCGTTGTGAGAAGTCCGATAGGACGCCGTGGCAATCAGTCGACTTAGCTTCGCTGTTGGCTATCTGGTTACTGTTAGCAAAGCCTGTTGCTCGCTCACATTCGGTCACAGCGTTGCTCGGCGTTGATGATTGCCACGCAGATCGGACTAAACCTCGTTGTTCGAGAAGATTACCGCCGAGCGAAGGGTTGTGAGAGAAACCCTGTACTGTTTTGCCATCACGTGCTGGCTTGGCAGACGGTCACCTTCACCGACAACGCCCGATTCGATCTGTTTTTGCAGATCATCAGCGATCTATACGTATCGCAATCCTGGGCTATTCGTTTCTGTTCGTGAAACCATTCCGATGTACTTCTCGAGCCGGTGTGGTGTCGGTGAATCATCAGCCTCATGCTGGCGATTCACCGTCCTCGTTATGTAGGTCTTTCGGAAGACCAATACACCAGAAGTTACCATGCTCCGACACCCAGTCAAGTGGGGGCTAGCACACATCTTGTGCGTCCACACCCAAACTTAACTGAGGTTTGTACCAAGTGGAGCCGGGTTACTTCACCCTGTGGCGACCAACGTTCTGCCCACGAAACGTTCTGGGTGAGCCGACGCTGCAGTGTCTTTTTGCACCTGAGAAACACCTATTAGCTCGAGCACCGTGGGGGCGACATCGAAGAGCCTTGCTTGGAATACAGGTATGCCGACGGCAGACTGAGCACCGTCGGGTCGAATGATCGTCGTCAGCACATCGTTGACCGAATGGGCGGAAGTGTCGTCTTCGATATTGCCGTGGTCGGACGTAATGACGATAAACGTTCCAGCATTTTTAGCCGCTTCTGACATTTCGATAAGAGAGTCGGCTGCTGCACGGTAAGCGGTTTTGGCTTCTTCATAGCGCGCTGGCAGAAGATGCCCGACCATATCGGGGGCGGCAATGTTGCAGCAGATCAGACGAGACGTGCCTGTTTCGATTGCCTTCACGACATCAACGGTCACTTCTTTGGCTCGCATACCAGGGTGGAGGTAAAAGTCAGTGTCTGACTTTATGCCATCCTCTTCACCGTGTGATGGTGTGACGAAACGAGCTTCGTTGGCACCGTTAACCGGATCTTCACGTCGGCCGCGGAAGAAGTAGCCCATGTGGGACGACTTAACGCTTTCTGCAACCAGTGTGTATTCATCATCGCCGACTGTTTTTGTCCACTGCGCAAGAAAATTTTCCGAGTGAGGTTCGGTTTGGAAGGCGACCGATACATCGTAGTCAGACTCGAAGATCGGGTGATATTCGGCGATTGCACAAATATCGAGATTAAGGTTGTGGTCGATCCATGCACCGTCCCATTTTCGACCGCGCGAATCACCTTCGGATTCGAGGAAAGCGCGTGCGCCTGCGAGGAAACCGATTTTTGATCGTTGTCGGTCGGAACGGAAATTGAGATCAATAAAGGCATCATTGGCTGTGATAGATGGCACTGAACTGTCGGTTTTGAGGACCGCTATTGGCGGGATGTCCTGATCAGTTTTGCCTGAATCGTGGGTCGCCAAAATTATTGATCGAGCTGCGGCGATATCTGCAACTCGTTCGCCTGTGCTGCCAGTCAGCAGATCGAAATCGGCTTTGGCTGCCGCCTCTCTGTAGTCGCGGTCCATAGCCGTCGAGCGCCCAACAAGCCAAGCGAGTGATGACTCGGCGTCGTATTTCGAGAGCAGCAGCTGTAGTTGACCGACAAAATCACCAGAACCGTTTACGGCGACGACAGAACTATTGGCTGTTGAATCACGACCGTCGAGGATAGCTTGCATTTGAACCTTGTCTGGAGAGATGCGATGCCGGACGAATACTAATTCTAGGAACGCTTCGAGGTGATTCCAAGCGCTGTGGACCCGTCCGTCACCACCACCTACTCCTGATAGGAGGAAACAAAAATTGATCGTCGATCCACGTTCTTTGGCACGAGTTATCGTGCGGTTGAACGCTGGGTTTTCGAAGAACTCGCCCGTGTTGATCGAGTTGGTGATCTCAAGCGGGAGTTGTGGAGCGAGTTCCGTGTTGCCGATCTGTTGATGCCCGGTTTCGGAGTTGCCCTGAACTGCTGGATCGAGATCCTCGAATCCAGCCCAGATGCCAGAGGCACTTGTTGGTATCGAGATATTGGCGTTTCGTAATGACCAGAGATTTCGAGCTGCTGAAGCCCACGGAACATATCGCTGCTCATCGGAAACAGACTCGACGAGTGAATCGATGCGTTCGATCAGATCGGAGTTCAGGAATCCACGGCAAGTTCGAAGATCGTTAATCCACGTCAGGGCATCAGACGTTGGTGTGTCGGCTTCGAGCGACTCGGAATGAACGGGGTACAGCAGGTTCTTCGCCCATATGGCGTCGTGTCCGATTCGCTCGGCTGCCGACACAATTAGTTCTTGATCGTTCTGGTCGAGTTGTGACCACGCGTCATCGACTACCGCTTTGGATCGTCCCCGGCTGAATCCAAGTCCATCGATTACTGCTAGAAGAGCTTTTTGCTTGCTGTTAGCCAATTCTCGTGTATTTCCTTGTTCGTTTTGGTTGCTTGATACGAGGTTTAAACCTAATCATCTACTGTTAGCCAGGTGACCTTTACGTCGCTTATGTCGACGTCTGTAACACCGTTTGATTCGAGCCACCCCGCCGGGAGTTCCAATGCCGTGAGCCACTCGCCCGCCGGTACGTAGTCGGTTGCCTCAGTGGCACATTTTACTTGCCAGTCATCGTCGCTCAGACCATCACGAAGGCACGGAGTCATGGTGATTTTATCGACGACATTGTGGGAACGATCGATGTAGAGGATGTCGATTGGCACGTAGGTGTTGTACATCCAGAATCCCGATGAGCGTGCGGTCGAGTAGTGGAATATCATCCCTGTGACATTGGGAATTGATTCTCGGCACATCAGGCCCTGAGATCGTTCGCTTGGTTCGTCGGCGATTTCCGCTATCACTTTCAGATCGATATCCCCGAAACTCAAGGTGACCTTCGACTGCCCCAGATGTCCGTACTCTAGGTCGACGCAATCTGTTGATTCGAAAAAAACGCCCGGGGCCGGTAGAACAATCGTTGTTGGGGTCGGGCGTTCTTGTTCGGTCGCCGAGCAGGCGGCAAAAAGTGCGATACTTGCCGCCGCCACTAGGGCGAACAAGGTGACGTTCGCGTTGCAGATGGGATTATTCACGGATCGATGGTAGCTGATGAAATTAGTAGTTCATACATTTGGAAGCTCTGTCAGAGCTCTCAGAGATCGATGTCGCCAATATCTTGAGCACTGAACAACGTCCAACTTCGGTATCGCAAGAGTCGAACGCCAAGATAAGCCCGTTCGCTGCATTCAAAATTCGAAGTTTTCGATTCCAATGGTCGGCAGATGCGATGACCACTTGGGGATCGGAGATGGAAACTCTGATCCTTGGTTGGTACATCCTCGTTGCAACCGATTCTCCGTTCTTGGTTGGTTTGCTTGGTGCATTGCGATTCTCAGGAACGCTTACGGCCCCGATTGTTGGCGTTATCGCCGATCGCATGAGTCGGAAGGTGATGTTAATCGTGCTTCGCACAGGCGCTGGGCTTTCGGCATTGGCGCTTTTGATACTTGCTGTAACCGATCTAATTCAGCCGTGGCACGTGTTTGCTATCGCCAGCATAAGCGGAATTTTACGACCCGCAGATAACGTTCTCAGGCAGTCGCTGATCGCCGATACCGTGCCACGAAACCTGTTGATGAACGCTTCAGGTTTAGCGAGAACAACTCAAGACACCGCCCGTATCGTTGGAGCGCTGTTGGGCGCGACGTTATTGTCGAGACTCGGACTCGGGTGGGCGTATGTTGGTGTGACCATTTTCTACTCGCTGAGCGTGTTGATGGGGCTTGGAATCAGCACGATCCGATCGAGCATCCCTGTGAAACATGTGAACCCTCTTACTGAGATGAAGCAGGGGCTGAGGTACATGGTCGATTCGTCGGTTATTCAGCCGATAATGTTCCTCGCTTTTCTGGTTAATGCGACCGCGTTTCCGCTTACGAACGGGCTACTACCCGTAGTGGCCCGAAACGTTTATCAGCACGATGAAAACGGATTGGCACTGATGGTTGCGGTGTTCGCAGTAGGAGCGTTGGTGGGGTCGTTGTTGATGGCGTCGGTCGTGAATTCGCGTCGACCTGAGCGGTTCATGATGATCACGATGGTTATTTGGTACGTACTGCTGATTTTGTTCGCTCAGACTGACTCGAATGCCTTGGGTTTGCCGCTTTTGGCACTGATAGGAGCGTCGATCAGTTTCTGTATGATTTCGATGTCGGTAGTCCTGATGACCTTCACCAAATTCGAGATGCGTGGGCGGGTGATGGGCATCCGAATGTTGGCGGTGTATGGTCTGCCGATGGGATTGGTGATCGGAGGCTGGCTGATCGAGCAATACGGTGTGCCAGCCACGATCACGGGCTACGCAATTGTGGGGTTGATAGCGCTCGTGTTTGCAGTATTGAAATGGCCGAAATTAATCACAGGATTCTCGGCCGAAGAGCGAGGGTAACGCCCGCTTATTGCATGTGCCCCCATACGTCTGAGAGTTTTGAGGGCCGATCACTGCTTCGTGCTCGCATTTTTTCTAGATTGTAGTCGAGCCCAAGTCCAGGACCATCTGGGATTCTTATGAACCCGTCCTCAACTTCATAAGGCGTATCGAGAATCGAATCGTTATCTCGAATACCGACATTCTCGATGTTGTATTCCTGTGCGTAGGGGAAATTGTTGCTTGGAGCGAGCAGGTGAGCGTGCGCAGCGGTCGAACCGTATGGCTGTGTGTTGTGCGTCGTCATCGTTGCACCGTGAGCGGTCAATACGGCTTCGATTTTCAAGAATTCGGTGATGCCACCAACTTTTACGACGTCGGGTTGAACGATATCGGGTCGACCTTCACGTATGAGAGTTAGATGTTCCCACCTGGTGAATGAGTTTTCTCCGGAAGCGATAGGAATGTCGAGAGCATCGGCCACTTCGGCCATGCCAGCGTAGTTCCTGATGTGCACAGGCTCTTCGAAGTGGAACACGCCAAGATCTTCTAGTTTGCGACCAATCTCTATGGCGTGGTGTACTGAATATGCGCTGTTCACATCGACCATTACCCCCATGTCGTATCCGACTTCGTCGCGGATGGCCTTTACCGTCTCGACCGTCAAATCTCTGGGATCGTCGATCTTGCCGGGAATGGCGGAGTGCAGCTTGTAAGCGGAGTATCCTTCGTCGCGGAATTTGGCGACACGGAGTGCTTCGTCCTTGGGGGCCATGTCGCGGGCAAGCGAACTAGCGTAGACCTTGATCTTTTCCCGTTGCTTGCCGCCGATGAGGTTGTATATAGGCGTGCCGAGAGCCTTGCCTTTGAGATCCCATAGTGCGATGTCGATTCCAGCTGCCGCTGTGAGCAGCGCTCCCTGCGGACCAGCGACGGCGCCCGCTTTGAACATGTTGTCCCAAATCTCTTCCGAATCGAAGGGAGACCTGCCGACTACGAGAGGAGCGAATACTGTCTCGATTGCAACTTTCGAAACGTATGGAGCGCGGCGAAAACATTCGCCGAATCCTGTTATTCCTTCATCAGTGTGAAGGACAACATATGGGTACTCTTCATCGAGTACCAGGCATTCGACGCTAGTTATTTTCATCGGAGATTGGCTCTTCTTCGCTGCTGTTACGGATTCCATCGCCAACCATATTTCTTAGATTTCTGGGTATGGCGAAAGTGATGTTTTCTTCGCCGGGGCCAACCCGGTATACATTTTCGGGCGAGATGGCCTCTATAACGGCTTTCACCTGTTTTTCAGGAGTGGATGCCCCTGACGTGATGCCGATTTTCTGGACTCCTTGGAGCCATGAGCGATCGAGTTCTTCTGGGCCGTTGATGAGATGCGCTGGCACACCTTTTTTGATGGCGACGTCTTTGAGACGATTGCAATTTGAACTGCTTTGAGCACCGATCACGAGTACGATCTCGGTCATATCTGCAAGCTCCGTTGCAGCAGCCTGGCGATTGGTCGTTGCGTAACAAATGTCATCACGAACGACCGCGTTGGGATGGCTCTTCTTGATTTTCGACACTGCGAGGGCGGTATCGTTTACCGAGAGCGTGGTCTGGGTCAGTACGGCGACCTCGGCATCTTTACCCCAGTCGGGTAATTCCCAATCCTGCCGTTCGTCGATCAGGGTCATATCGGCTTGCCCGGTGGTTCCGATAACTTCCTGATGGCCGACGTGTCCGATAAGAACGATCTTTTTGCCTTCGTTGGTGTACTTCTTCGCCTCGTTGTGAACGCGAGTAACGAGAGGGCAGGTGGCATCGAGAACTACGAGATTGCGTTCTCTGGCGATGGCGTAGTCAGATGGCGGGGAACCGTGGGCAGAGAAGACAACAACAGCGCCTTCTGGAACTTCGTCGACCTTCTCGACGGTTATTGCGCCTTTCGCTTCGACATCGGCGACCACTTTGGGATTGTGGACAATCTGGTGTTTCACATACACCGGTGTGCCGTACTGCTGAATGGCGAGGTCGACGATATCGACGGCTAGATCGACTCCGGCGCAGAAGCCTCGGGGGCTGGCGAGATACACGTCCATGTATTGGCGGCCTATCTTGTGAAATTCGGGCTGTTAAGAATCGTCTTTGTGTGCGCAGGCAGGTTTCGTCGATCAGAAGGATGCAAGCCGGCCCGAGTGAACCTAAGTATATCGACGACCGAACCGTTTATAGGTTCTGATCAAATTAAGTCGGATGTCGATAGCGTTGCGATAGGGTCACTCTAATGTGTATTCTCGGTGAAACTCGAATCGTTGGCAATTTTTGCGAGGATTAGAGCAGAGAACGCGAATGAAATCGCAACTGCTACGAGAATCATCTTGTAGCCGAGGTTCTCAGAAAAATCGTTTAGCTCGTCGATGGCGACGCCTGCGAATCGTGCACCAGCTGCTCCGATCAAGGTCGCTATGCTCGTATAGCCAAGCTCTTTCGCCGCGGTAGATCGACTCACTAGGTCGTTTGCTACAGCCCACGTGAGGGTCATGAATAGTCCAACTGAAATTCCAATGACGACGCCTATTGCGAGAACCGGGCCTATCGAGCTGACAAACAAAAGAAGAAGTGAAGAAACTACGCCAGCTACACCGGCGAGTATAAATAAACTGGTTCGCCCCCAGCGATCGGCGAGTCGTCCTGCTGGCAGCACGGTCAATGCTGCTGCTGCGACGATTGCCACTACCAGCCAATCTGCCCCATTGGCTGGGTTGTCCAGCCCGACGACATCTTGCAAGAAGAAGAGGGCGTAAATCTGCATCGACGACATGGCGGCGATACCAAACGCCAATGCTACGAGAAATGCCAAATAGCTGCGGCTGATGCCTGATCTTGAGGCGGCGGTCTCGGCAACAAATTCCGGAGAATCGACCGTATCCGCTGTCTTCTTTTTCAGCGTTGGGATGAACCAGCCGTCTTTTGGTCGATTCGTGATTACAGTCCAGAGCACGCTTAGCACCACTGCTACGGTCATAAGTGCTATCGAATACCAGAGCCACTCTGGTGAGTCCTCTTTGTCATATCTCGCCATGAACTGAAGAACAACCACGGTGATCGATCCTGCTCCTAGAAGTCGCCACAGGTTCAATACTCCTGCGGCAGCCCCTCTTTCGTTGACGGGAACGTGGTCGATTATTAGCGCATTCGCTGGCCCTTGAGCAGAGTTTCCAAAGAACTGCATTCCGACGATGGCAAGGATTAATGTGAGAAACGAACTGGTAAATCCGAACAGAATTGTCATCACACCCAATCCGATTCCGCCGATAAGCAGGTACAACAGTCGTTTGCCTGGTCGTTTATCACGGTCGCTTAGAGATCCCGCTGCAAGCTGGGCAGCAGCAGCAACGATTAGTCCGAGCAGAGAAATTAGACCTAAAGCGCCGTTTTTATCAAGGGCGTAACCGAGTATGGATATATTGCCTAGTTCTAGAGCTTCGATCACTTTGAACGGCAGTATCCCAGCGCCAATGCCAGTCCAAACTCCAGAAAGTCCGAACGCGTAGATGCTTAGGTTTGAAAGATTTGGTGACCCCGGGCGAGATTTACCGAAAGCGCGCATAAAAAGCGATCGTAAGGATCGTTCTTCTACTTCGAGCGGGTTGTTACCGGATTGGTGAGTCATCTAGCATCAAGTTCGTAACGTTGGATGGCTTCGCACACTGTTACGGTAGCAATAAGTGTGTCGCAATGCTTTGCTTATTTGTAGTTGGTTCATATCATCGAGGGGTAGCGAGTGTCTAAAGAACTAAAGTTTTACTGTTGGTCTCGTTGAAGTACGTGCCAGAAAGCCCGTCGGGCTCTCAACGAATCGAACACAGAGTACGAATTTCGTGATTTATTTAAGGAACAATTTTCGGCTGACGAAATCAAAAAACTGAGCGATCTTACGTCGATAGATGAGATGTTTGCGTGGAAGAGTCCAAGCTCAAAGCCGTTTAGAGAACTCCGCGGCAAAGCGACTGACGACGAGCTTATTGAGTTGATGCTGGAGCAGCCTCGGTTGATCAGACGTCCAATACTCACTGACGGCGACCAGATTGTGTTTGGGTTTAAGGAGGGCGCATACGACGAATTGATCTGATTTACCCTTGGGCATTGGGCTGGTGGCAATGAACCATAAGCTCGAAATTTTGGGTGCTAGCACACATATGTGGTGGTGGCAGAGACGATCTCAATTGTCGCGGCTCGGAGCTAAGATTATTGCACTTCTTAATCGATCCTGAGAATAGGGAAGAGGACTGGAATGCTGTACTTGAAATCTTGCCCGATATGCGCAGGCGATGTTAACGCCGATAGCGATACGCATGGAACATTTCTGAAGTGTCTCCAATGTGGATTCTCTGAAGATTTTTCGCCAGATATGGCAGCTCTACTATTCACTCTACGAATGACACCGGCCGTTACGGTGATTCATCCTGGGCGATAGGCTGCGTAACAAGGTTGCTTCGACTCGGCACACGGTGATTTTCGCTATTAGCCGAGATATCGTTCGACTTCGCCAGAGAGTGGCGAGGAAGTAGTGCTGTGTGTCTTGAAACAATTCGATACCAGCGTTATTCCGCGGATATAAACTATCGACACGGTGCTAGAATTTCGGCACATTTTCTCCGACTATATAGTGCCGAGGTTCTGATGACTCAAAGCGTGAATCTTGATGTAAGTAGCGAACTAGGATTCGCTACGATCACGCTAAATCGCCCCGAGCGATTGAACTCCCTAAGCAACGAATTGCTCGAATCGCTAGCCGATATTCTCGACAGGCTAGCGGTTGATGATTCCGTCCGCGCTGTCATCGTTACGGGCGCTGGACGTGCTTTCTGCTCGGGTGCTGACACCGACGAAATGACTGGCGGATCGGGTGACGGTCCTCACAAACTGGGCCCTGGGGGCGCTGAAGATTTGCGACGTGGATTCAAGCTTGCTCAAAGAGTAATTCTTGGTATCTACAAGATGGAAAAACCGGTGATTGCTGCCATCAATGGTCCAGCAGTTGGAGCCGGGTTTGATCTTGCCTGTGCGTGCGACATTAGAATCGCTGCCGAATCGGCGCGTTTCATGGCCGCCTACATCCACGTTGGTCTATTCCCCGGTTATGGTGGAACGTGGCTCTATCCCCGATTATTCGGGTCGGCAAAAGCTGCTGAGCTTATGTACACGGGGAATTTCATGGAAGTCGACGAGGCGTTATCGCTCGGATTCCTGAACACCGTCGTATCTGAAGACGAACTGACCTCTACTGCTGAGAAGATGGCGCACCGTATCGCCGTAGGCCCACCTATCGCTATTCGCCTCGCTAAGACGATGATGCGACGAGGAATGTCGATGGATCTTGAAACTTCCCTCGAAATGTCTGCCGCAGCCGAGGCAATCACGTTATCCTCTGAAGATCATATTGAAGGTATGGCTGCGCATCGCGAAAAACGACGTTCAGGGTTCAAGGGGATTTGATGTACGGAGTTAACGGAAATCCAGTAATTTTCTCTGGAAACTCACACCCAGCGTTGGCGCAAAGTATTTGCGATTACCTGCAGCAGGATCTCGGCCAGATCGAAGTGTTCAAGTTCACCAATGACAACACATTCGTCAAGATTCTCGAAAACGTTCGTCAAAAAGACGTTTTCATAGTGCAGTCTGATGTCGAGCCGGTGAACGACAACATCATGGAAATGTTGATAATGATCGATGCCGCCAAGCGTGCATCGGCTGGTCGTATCACTGCAGTAATTCCTTATTACAGCTATGCACGTACCGACAAAAAAGACCAACCCCGGGTGCCGATTACTGGTCGACTAATAGCCGATCTTCTTGAAACAGCCGGTGCAGATCGAGCCATCATGGTCGATTTGCACGCTGGACAGGTGCAAGGGTTCTTCGCAGTGCCGGTAGACGAGCTGACGGCGATGCCGAAGCTGGTCGACTATTTCATCCAGCACAATCTCAAGGATCCGGTGGTTGTTGCAGTCGATATCGGAATTTCGAAAAAGGCTCGTTACTTTGCGGATGCGATCAGCGCACCTCTGGCGATCGTGGAAAAGCGACGTCTCGGTAATGAAGACCGAGTGGAGAGCATGAACGTAATTGGTGAAGTGGGAGATCGACCGGTAATTCTGTTTGATGATGAGATAAGTACCGGTGGAACTGTAATCTCAGCTGTAGAGGCGATCATGGCGCGGGGAGCCAACGATATTTACGTCGTTGCAACCCACGGTGTACTGCCCGGGGAAGCTTCTTCCCGAATTGCGAGCATTCCACATATCAAAGAATTGGTAATAACTGACACGGTTCCTTTGTCCGATCACAAAGTAAACTCAAAGATCAAGGTAATTTCAATCGCACCGCTTCTCGGAGAAGCGATCAGGCGAATCCACGAAGGCCGCTCAGTTGGAGAGCTGTTCACAATCAATTAGTTGGTAATTGGTGAATGCTTCTAATCTGGTTGATGTTTCGTGGTGAGCCAGTAGCCGTATATGTTCAAGTTCTTCAATAAATTCATTGGCGATTCCAATGAACAAGCCCTAAAAGACATCCAGCCGATCGTCGACGAGATCAACGATCTCGAATCTGACTTTGAGAAACTCAGCGATGAGGAACTGAAGGGCGTAACCGCCGACTTCCGATCACGCTGGGAAGGCGGGGAAAGCCTCGACGATATTCTGCCTGAGGCTTTTGCAGCCGTTCGCGAGGCTTCACGACGAGCAGTCGGTATGCGACCGTTCGATGTGCAGATGATTGGCGGAATCGTTCTTCACCAAGGCAAAGTCGCTGAAATGCGCACGGGTGAGGGCAAGACCCTTGTTGCGACGTTACCCGCGTACTTGAATGCTATTACCGGCCAGGGCGCGCACATCATTACTGTGAACGACTACCTCGCCAAGCTTCACGCTGGTTGGATGGGCATTATTCACCACGCACTTGGTATTACAGTGGGTTGCTTGCAAAACGACGGATCTTGGGTCTTCAACCCCGACGCTCCGCTGCCTATTCAGATCGACGGCAAACATGATGAAGAGAATGCCGACGCTGCCCCTCCGGTTCGCACGCCTGAAGATAATTTCCAATCGGCGACCAAACAACAGTCTTATGCCTGCGATATTACGTACGGAACGAACAACGAGTTCGGCTTCGACTATCTCCGCGACAACATGGTTGAAGAATTAGACAGACGAGTTCAGCGAGGTCGTGTCTACGCGATCGTTGACGAAGTCGACAGCATTCTCATCGACGAAGCACGTACTCCTCTCATCATTTCTGGCCCAGCCAAAGAGCAAGGTCAGGAATATCGTAAATTCGCGGTTTTGGCGAAACGACTTAGCACTGACGTTCACTTTGAAATTGAGGACAAACGCAAGACGATTGTTCTTACTGAAGAAGGAATCGCTGCTGTTGAGAGAGAGCTGAATATCGAGAACCTGTACGGGGTTGAAAACGACGTTCTATCGCACTTCACCGAGAACGCAATTCGTGCAGAGCACGTTTACGCACGTGACCGCGAGTACGTCGTTCAGGGACAAGATGTTGTCATCGTCGACGAATTTACGGGTCGATTGATGGCCGGGCGTCGATTCTCTGACGGCCTTCACCAGGCACTCGAAGCCAAAGAAGGCGTAAAGGTTCAGCGCGAGTCGAACACCTACGCAACGATCACTCTCCAGAACTACTTCCGTATGTACAACAAGCTGGCCGGAATGACTGGTACAGCAACCACAGAAGCTGAAGAACTCGACAAGATTTACAAGCTTGAAGTAGTTGAAATTCCTACTAACAAGCCGATTCAACGAAACGACCGTGGTGACTACATCTACATGACCGAGGAAGCCAAGTGGGAAGCTATCGCAGAGCGAATCTCCGAACTTCACCACGATGGGCGACCGGTACTCGTTGGTACCACTAGCATCGACAAGTCGGAGCTGCTGGGCGATCTTCTGAAGAAAAAGAGCGTTCCGCACAACGTACTGAACGCCAAGCAGCATGAGCGAGAGGCTACTGTCGTTGCTGAGGCTGGTAAGGCTGGAGCTGTAACGGTCGCAACGAACATGGCGGGTCGTGGAACCGACATTATTCTCGGTGGAAATCCCGATGTAACCACGCCATCCGAGAACGGCTGGCAGAACGATCACGACACAATCGTCCAAAAAGGCGGATTGTTCGTGCTGGGGACCGAACGTCACGAGTCACGTCGCATCGACAACCAGCTTCGTGGTCGTTGTGGTCGTCAGGGCGACCCAGGTGAGACGCAGTTCTTCTTGTCGACCGAAGATGACATTGTTCGACGATTCGGTGGCGATCGAATTCGTGGCGCAATGAATTTGTTGCGATGGGAGGCGAATGTCCCGATTGAGAACAAGATGGTTTCGAAGTCGGTAGAAACTGCCCAGACGAAAGTTGAAGCGCAGAACTTCGAGATTCGCAAATACCTCGTTGACTACGACGACGTTGTGAACACGCAGCGAGATATTGTTTATCAGCTTCGAGACAAGATCATTGATGGCGAGGAACTACGCTCGACTATTAGTGAATACATCGCAATAGAAGTACGTCTGATCGTAAATGAACGTATCAATGGTGGTTCAGAGAACTACGATGTGGACGGTCTTTACCGAGAGTTGATGACAGTCTTTCCGACCCTCGATGGCTTCCCTGAAAAAGACGATATTTACGAGCTGCGCCCCGAGGAAGCTGAAGAGGTGTTCCTCGATTTAATCGAAACGATCTACGACAAACGAACAGAAGAGTTTGGGGCAGAACTGCTCAATAAACTCGAACGAACAATCATGTTGCGAACGATCGACGAGCACTGGGTCGAGCACCTGACGTCGATGGACAACATGCGGCAGGGAATTGGTCTTGAAGCGGCAGGTCAGCGCGATCCACTTGTTGCCTACAAGCACCAGGCGTTCCAGATGTTTACTGCGTTCGACGCAACGATCAAGGCGACCATCGCTAAAACGATTTTCCGAGTCGCTTTGACCCAACAGCCACCGTCGACTCATACTCCCGAAGTGAACGCTGTCAAGGAAGATGCTGACGTCTCGACCCACAAGGCGAATGCACTTGCTAGCCAACGTTCAGTGATGGCGAGCGTGAACTCAGGTCACGGTGATAGCCAGAACGGTGGAAATAGTCTGTCGGACGTTCCTACGCACACGCCTGACGGTCGCAAGATGAGTCGTTCCGAGCGACGCAAGATTGAGCGACTTCAACGTAAGCAGGCGAAGCAAGACAGCGAGTAGGGTGCCAACGGATGCCTATGGCACATTTTCTTAGAGATCGAGGGTTGTGTTCTTAGTCGGTAAGTTGCTGCTTCAGGGTAATTTTTATCGGTAGTTTGGGCTGCAGTCATAGCCACCGTCACCCTGAACTAGATTCGGGGCATCGAACTCGCATGGTTTGTGATGTTCAACTATTTATTCAGGTTCCTTAGTCAATAATTACCCTGAATCGACGATTCTGAACAGGCAACGTTGGCATTCCCCCTCAATCTAACCTTCTTGCTAGGGAGAAGGAATTAGATGGGAGCAAGAATCCAGCAACCCTCCATACCGAGATGCCCGTTATCCTGTAGCGCATGGACAATAACTCGATTTCTCAGGCGTTCGCCGATGTCGCTGTGCTGATGCAGGCGAAGGGCGAGAACGTGTTCAAAGTACGAGCTCATTCGAAGGCTGCCGATGTGATCAAGAGCCTGCCGTATCCGATCACTGATATAGCCGATTACGCCGAGACATTAGGCGAGCTTCCTGGGTTTGGCGACGCGATAGTCGAGAAGACTCAGGAGCTTGCTCGAACGGGACGGCTTAGTCTGTTGGAAGGTCTTCTCGAAGAACTCCCCAATGGAATCCTCGAGCTCGTCCAAATTCCCGGTATAGGACCCAAGACTGCCGTTACGGCGGCTACCAAGCTTGGTATTTCCAACTACGTGCAGCTAGAAGCGTCGATTGAATCGGGTGAGTTTCAGAATTTGCCTAGAATCAGTAAGAAGGGCGCTGCTCAGATACTTCGACACACCAAGCTGCGTGTTGAACAAGGCAACCGGATCGGACTTGGACACGCTGACCAGATGGCGAGCGACGTGATTACCGAGCTGAAATCTAGATGCGAGACCATTGCTGATATCGAAGTAGGTGGAAGCGTTCGACGAGCGGCAGAACTAATCGGCAATATCGATGTTGTTTGCAGCGCACCGGAGGATGAATTCAAGGGTGTCGTCGATGCGTTCACGACTCTGTCGAACGTTCGTGACGTAATTGCCCATGACGAATCTACGGCTGTGTTCGCAGATGCAAAGGGCTTTCGATTCTCGATCACGATCGTAACGCCTGAGGCGTTTGCTGGGGCGCTTGTGTATGCAACGGGGTCGATCGCCCACGGAACTCGTCTCGAAGCACTGGCGAGCGAACGTGGCATGACACTTAGTTCGAGTGGACTTGTTGATCCGGCCGAAAGTTCGTCAAAAGATATTCAAACCGAGCGATATATCTACGAACGACTGGGTCTGAACTTCGTCCCACCGCAAATGCGAGAAGACTCTGGTGAGATAGAACTAGCTGCCAAACAAGATTTCGCCAATATTCTCACCGAATCAGATATTCTGGGCGATCTGCACTCGCACACGAACTGGTCGGACGGTCGCTACCCAATGGAAGAGATGGTAGCGATGGCTCAAACGCGCGGATTGGAATACCTCGCCATTACCGATCATTCGCCGAGTGCGACTGTCGCAAATGGACTTAGCCCCGACATGTTGATTGCCCACAACACCGCCGTTAGGGAACTGTCCGAGTCTTCAGGTATGAGGTTGCTGACGGGAACCGAAATGGATATTAAGCCTGACGGATCGCTCGACTACAGCGATGAATTGCTTGCTGATCTCGATATTGTCATCGCTTCGATTCACTCTGGAATGGATCAGGACAGCGCAAAGATGACCCAACGGGTAATCGATTCGATGGAGAGTCCACACGTCGACATTATCTGCCACCTAACAGCGCGCCTGCTTGGCAAACGATCACCTGTTGAGATCGACATCGCCGCCGTTCTCGAAGCAGCGGTTAGAACTGGCACAGTTATGGAGATAAATGCGTCGCCAGACCGGCTCGATTTAAGAGCCGATCATGTGCGAATGGCAGTCGATATGGGTGTAATATTTGCAGTTAACACCGACTCGCACCGAACGTGGCAATTCGACAACATGAGGTTCGGGGTTAGTACGGCGATTCGCGGTTGGGTTGAAGCCCACCACGTAATCAACACACTTCATTACGCCGAACTAGTGGCATTTCTGGCGCTCCCGAAATCAGAGCGCTACGCATTCAATAAATCTCGTGGTCAGTAGTAAAGAAACAAGCACCGAAACAGACTCTTCGCCAAAAGACGCGGGAGAAATGATTTCGCGCCTAAAATCTGAAGTTTTGCTTGCGGGTCTTGTTGGCGATGCGTGGAAATTAGCGGTCCTCGAAACCATTGCCTTATGGCCCACTGCACAAGAGCAGATCGGCGACGATCTATACGTTTATTTGATCGGTGGCGAAGCGTTTGATTGGCAACTGCTTGCAAAGCGATTGCTACGTGAATGTGAAGCCGATATAGATCAAGAGGTGTGGTGGGACTGGCTTTCTGCTCCGGTTTTATTTGCTGGGTTTGAAGAGGCAGACTTCATGCGTGCTGTTGGTGTGGACAAAGGAAGAGCGCATCTTTCGTATTTCTACGGTGTAACCGTCGAGCAATCGCTTGTTACCGCTGTTGAGGAGGAGGTCACCCACAGGCGAGTTGGGGCTGGACGGCCGCTAAGCGACCATTCATTGGAACTCGCTTACGAAATGCTCTACGGCAACACTCGCGATCAGCTTTGGGAAGTGTTCAAGCTAGAGGCTGGTACGTTATCGGCACGTGACGGATGGCGACATCGAGACGAACATACCCTAGGGTCGGAAGATGCTTTCACCTATTGGTTATTCAAATTGCGAATGGAACGATCCGATCCCGCAAAAATCGCTAGTGACACACGCAAGGGCTTGGCGAAATTAGAGCGAATGCGTCAGAACGACGTACGTCGGAGGAAGCTTGTTCATGCGGATGCTATGCACCGTCAGATGAGCAAGAAAAGCCGACCTGCACGGAAAGCTCCAGCTGAGTCGTAAGCAGTATTTGCCATTGCAATTGAACTGAGTTGCCGCTAGCCTAAATGTGATATTGAATCAGCTTCGACGAGAAGTAGTAGCGTGTTTGTAGGGTCAAAGAGATCCGGTGGTTGGTGTGAACCGGAACCCTTGGAATCGTGAAGTCGTCTCCGAGCTGGTGGACTGAATGTTTCGACTAGATCGGAATTGCTAAGTGCGCCCGGTTGCTCCGTTACAGCTAATTGAGCGGTTCGTGGTCGTTTGTGTACGGCTTCGTTCAACGAAGGTGGTACCGCGGTTAACCCGTCCTTTAAAGAAGTTTTTACTTCTGATGTGGATGGGTTTTTTATTGCCTGAATTTCAGGTGGTTAGATTGGTCGATAAGACCAAGTAGGAATTAGAAATCGTGAAGTCGATAGAGTTCGGTGATCTTCCAAAACGCTTTGATATTAATGAGCGTGAACTGCACTGGCGCAAACGCTGGAGCGAGTTGGGCGTTGAAAAGCGCGACCCTACCGCACCACGTGAGAAGTCGTTCGTAATCGACTCACCACCTCCGACCGTTAGCGGATCGTTGCACATTGGGCACATCTTCTCGTACACCCACCAGGATTTGATAGCGCGTTACAAGCGCATGACGGGCATGAACGTTGCGTACCCGATGGGCTGGGACGACAATGGCCTTCCTACGGAGCGTCGGGTTCAGAACTATTTTTCTGTACGGGCTGAACGAAACATTCCTTATATCGAAAATCTTGACGTTGAAGCCAAACGGGTGGAGTTGGGTCTGAAAAAGGACCGGCAGTTGGTAATCAACCGACAAAACTTTATTGAGCTTTGTCGTGTTGTAACCGAGATGGACGAGATTGTTTTCAAAGAGACGTTCGATCGGATGGGCTACTCGATCGACTGGGGCGACGAGTACGCGACTATCGATGACAAGAGCCGTCGAATCGCCCAACGCAGTTTCTTGGATCTCCATCAGAAGAATCACGTATACCAACTCGAATCGCCGACGATGTGGGACGTTGATTTCCAGACAGCGGTTGCACAGGCTGAAGTTGAAGATCGAGAAAAGGGTGGGGCTTATCACGACATCGAATTTGGTGTGTTCGAGGAGGATGTACCAGTAAAGAGTTTCGTGATTTCGACGACTCGCCCTGAATTGCTAGCCGCTTGCGTGGGTATTACGGCTCACCCTGACGACGAGCGGTTCAAAGGTCTATTCGGCAAGCACGCAATTACACCTGGATTCTTCGCCAAAGTACCGATATTCCCTAGCACCGAAGCCGATCCTGAAAAGGGAACCGGAATTCTGATGGTTTGTACCTTTGGGGACCAGACTGACGTTGCATGGTGGCGTGAAGAAGGACTTGAACTTCGACAAATACTGGGTCGAAACGGTCGTATTCTCGATCATAAGTTCGGCGGAGACGACGGCTGGGCGAGCACAAATCCTCATAAGGCGAACGAGAACTACCAGACGATAGTTGGCAAGCGCACGCCGTCTGCTAAGTCGATGGTTGTCGATCTCATGCGGGATCCTGCGAACTCGGCGACCGGAAACGGAGCGCCTTTGCAGGATGAACCCAAGCAGATTCAACACCCTGTTCGATACTACGAGAAGGGTGACAGTCCGCTCGAATATCTGACAACTCGCCAGTGGTTCGTAAGGATGCTCGATAAAACCGATCAGATGATCGAAATGGGTCGCAAGATCAACTGGCACCCTGAGTTCATGCGCAAGCGGTTTGAAAACTGGACGGAGAATCTGAACGTCGACTGGTGCATTTCGCGTCAGCGTTACTTTGGTGTTCCAATTCCAGTTTGGTACCCGCTCGACGATCAGGGTGAACCTCAGTACGACCAGGCGATCATTGCGACACCAGACATGCTGCCGGTCGACCCAGAGTCGGTCGCAGCTCCGGGCTACGACGAGAGTCAGCGGGGAGTTGCTGGTGGATTCGCCGGGGAACCCGACATTTTCGACACTTGGTTCACTTCGTCGCTCAGCCCCCAAACGGTTGCTCGTTGGGGCGACGAAGACGATCAGATGAACACGTTGTTCCCAATGGACATACGTCCACAGGGTCACGACATCATCCGTACGTGGGCGTTCTACACGATCGCCAAAGCGATGCTGCACCAGGAATCGGTTCCGTGGCACAACATCAACCTTTCCGGCTGGGTGCTTGATCCAGATCGAAAGAAGATGTCGAAGTCGAAGGGAAACGTGGTCACTCCGGTCGATACGCTCGATAGGTTTGGTGCGGATGCCGTTCGATACTGGTCGGCTTCGTTCAAGCTCGGCACGGATGCATCTCACGATGAGGCGATATTCAAGATCGGTGGCAAGCTGGTAACGAAACTTTATAACGCAGGAAAGTTCGTACTGGGTCAGACCGCCGATGATGGTCTAATCGTAAACGAGCTTGATAGGGCGTTTATTGCTGAGCTCAAAGAGGTTGTTCGATCTGCTGGTGAGGCATTTGAAAAATTCGAGTTCTCGGTTGCGTTGCAGGAGACTGAAAAGTTTTTCTGGGGTGCGTTTACCGACAACTACATCGAGCTTCTAAAACGACGCTCACGCTCGGAAGACGATCCTGCGGGTAGGGCGTCGGCAGTTGCGACTTTGCGACTGGGTCTGAACGTTGTTCTGCGATTGTTCGCTCCGATTGTCCCGACAATTACTGATGAAGTTTGGAGCTGGGTGTTTGCTGATGAAACGGGTCACCCTTCGATTCACAAAGCGCCATGGCCCACTCCTGAAGAGTTTGATTCGATTCCTGCTCCCGAAGCCGCTGGATCGTTCCAAGCTGCCTGTGACGCTATCTCAGCGATACGCAAGGCGAAGAGCGAGAGCGGCGTGAGCTTGAATCGTGAGCTGCTGAGCTTGGTTCTAGAGACTGACGAAGTTGGCGAGTCGGATTTGCGACTTGTGCTTGATGACGTTGCCGCGGCAGGTGGAGCGGAGTCGATCGGCTTTGCCAAAGGAACACCGACGCCTGATTGGCGATACAAGGCTCAGATCGAAGCGGCTGAAGCTCCAGAGAAGAAGTAGGCGAGTGGCCTAGGTTCTTTGAATCTTTAGTTAATTGAAAAGACCGGAGTCTGAAAAGGCTCCGGTCTTTTTTTATCGTGAAAAAACCGTTAACTCTTCGATTTCCATTCTTCCCAATTGTCCAAAGTGAAATTAGGGACTGAGAAGAACTTGTGAAGTGCGCCTTCTTTGGCGCTAACTTCCGCACACATCTTGGCGACATCGGCCGCTTCGTCGACTGAGACCCGAGTTGCGCCATCTGCGTCGCAAACTAGAATGTCTCCTGGTTTGATCGTCAGACTCGCAACGGTAACCGTCACTTCATGTTCGATCATGTTGAACGGACCGTGTCCCGGTACGCGTCCTGTAGCCCAAAGAGGTAATCCAGCTTGCTCGATACCGGGAATGTCGCGGGCGTTGCCATCAACTAGAGCACCAACAGCACCGAGGGCTTTCATTTGAAATGCCATGCCATCGCCGATGATAGCTCCGCGGTTTGCAGGCTTGTCGATGTCTTGTTGCACGACTATCACAGGGACGTTCGCCTTCGCAATTGAATCGAAGTAGTCGGTACGTAAATAGCCATCGCTCTCCTCGCCCGAAAGGGGAGTCCACGTCGAAGTGAGTGCGTAACCTACCGCCGGTTTATCACCCGGTGAGATGTATTCACGAACGTTCGGATCTGTGTAGTCGTCGTTTGCGTGAACATAGCCTCGGACTAAGATTCCTGCGTTCTGAACCGTGGCTGAATCGTATTCAGCGAGCGTGTCGAGGATCGACTGGTCGATTGTTTTCATGGGTGGGCCTTCGATCCGGATGTTTTGGTTTATTAGTCGAGTGGGAGAATATCTGGCTCTACCGAGAGGACGTCGCCGGGGAAGAATTCGCGCCATGACTCGAACTGTTCAACGAAGGTACGACCTTCTTCGATAGATCCGAGACCTTTGACTGCTCGACCCGGGTCGTAACCGGTCGTTTTGGCGAGGGCTTCGATTCCGCGCTTAGTATCTCGTACGCCGCCAACCGAAAAGGTGTCACCCTCATCGTTCTCGACGATTAGGTCGATTCCTTTTTTCTTCTGCTTCCAGTACAGCCTCATATGGACACCTTATTTACTTGCAGGTTTCGTCCGGCAACGAGAGCCGGTATCAATGATCGGGGATGATTGATGTGGATATTCTAAGGGCAGAAGCAACTATCTGGGACGTATAACGACGGCTGAATTGCGAAAATGGCGCTGAATGCAGGTGACCGAGCCCTCCCCATCGAAGGTCTCTCTAGTTCGCTTCGCTGCGGTCGAGAAGTTGGGCTGGTGTTGTTTGTTAGCGCTTCGATAGGTGCGACAGCGCACGATCGAGGATGGCGTGACCGACATCGAGTTTGCTCATGAGCGATTGTGGTTCGGCGTTGCCATCTGGATCGACGAATGTGACTTTGTTTGTGTCGGTGCCGAATCCACTTCCCGGCTCGCTCACATTATTTGCAACAACGAACGCCGCACCTTTCGGGGCGGCTTTTGCGTGAGCGTTGGCTTCGAGATTGTTGGTCTCAGCGGCGAATGCGACTCTGACCAAATTCTTGCCTTGAGCCAATGGCATGAAGTCTTCGACCTTCGTGAGTTCGAGCGAAATACTGCCTTCACCCTTTTTCTTGATTTTTTGGTCGGCAACATCCGTCGGAGTGAAATCGGATATTGCTGCAGCCATTACGAGCAGATCGGCGTGAGCGGATATTGGGAGAATCGCATCACGCATATCAACGACTGTGGAAGTGTTTACTACAGTCACACCTGATGGCGCAGGAAGATCGCTCGCAGTGACGAGCGTTACATCCGCACCGCGATCACGAGCTGCTTCGGCGATTGCGTATCCCATCTTGCCGGTCGATCGGTTTGAGATGAAGCGCACAGGGTCAATCGGTTGCTTGGTGCCACCAGCGGAAACAATGACATGTCGGCCGGCGTAGTCGCCGTTCCGACCTATCGCCTGTCTAACGAGTCCAATTAGCGTGGCTGTCTCGACAAGTCGTCCTTTGCCGATAAGGCCGGAAGCGAGTCTTCCTTCTGCTGGGCCAACGAGAATAACGCCGTGTTCAATAAGCGTTTTTACGTTCCGTTGTGTCGACGGGCTTGCGAACATATCGGCGTCCATCGCTGGAGCGACGATTATTGGTGCCTCGGTGGCAAGCACGGTCGCTGTCAGCGGGTCGTCGGTGATGCCGAGCGCTAGTTTTGCCAGCGTGTTCGCAGTTGAAGGAGCTATCAATACGCAGTCGGCGCGCAGGGCGAGGGCTACGTGGTCGATACTGAGTTCGGAGTGCGCTTCCCAAAGACCAGTGGTTACGGGTCGATGAGTAAGCGCTGCGAACGTCGATGAACCAACGAACTCGGTAGCAGCGGTCGTCATTATCACGTTGACAGTTGCGCCGGCTTGAATGAGCTTGCTGGCGATGTCGGCAGCTTTGTACGCGGCAATCGAACCTGTCACGCCAAGAACGACATTTTTGCCTTCTAGCGGAGGTCGAGAGATCGGTTGGTTTGAGCTAATTTCGGGCGACATATCAGGCACCTGAATCCAATTTAGGCGTTGTTCATTTCGTGAACGAGTTGAAGCCCCAAAAGAGTCAACTCAGGGTTCACATGATCGAAAGATTCGGTGTGCTCGGCCATCAGATTTGCCAAGCCTCCCGTAGCTACTACTGTGACATCTTCGGGAGCATCTGGATTCAGTTCCACCTTGAATCGAGTGAGCATTCCCTCAATTAATTCAGCGAATCCGAATACGAACCCTGACTGCATCGAAGCTACAGTGCTACGACCGATCACCCGGTCTGGGGCTATCAATTCGACTCGTCGTAGTTGAGAAGTATTGCGGAACATAGCGTCGGCAGCTATTTCCATACCGGGCGATATTGCGCCACCGATGTAATCACCCTCGGCGGTGATTGCGTCGAATACGGTAGCTGTCCCGATGTCGACAACAACGATTGGCCCGCCATACAGCTGATGCGCCGCTACTGCGTCGACGATTCTGTCGGCTCCGACGTCTTGGGTTCGGTCGTAGTGAATTCGTATTCCGGTGCGAACACCGGGACCGATAACCAATGGCGTTACGTCGGTTAGTGATGCGAGTGCTTCGACGTAGTCTTCGGTTAGGGGGGGGACGACCGAACATATTACGACTGCGTCGAACGAACTTGGCTCAACGCCTTTAGATTGCAGTACGCCTTTGAGCGCCCATGCGTGCTCGTCGATAGTGCGAGTTTCGCGTGTTGCCAATCTCCATGTGGAGGTTAGTTCTTGATCGGTGAATGCACCAATCGTGATGTTCGTATTGCCGATATCGACAGCGAGTAGGGATGTCACTATTTCTCAAGTATAAGAGCGTGACATCGAAATGCGCGCTTAATTACACGCGAACGGGTTCCAGCGGAGTGACGAATTTGTGTGACGTTAGTTGAAATCGAGTTGAACAGCGTCTCGGTAGAACAATCCGAGGCGTTCGATTACATCAGTGGATCGCATGCCCGTTTCGCCCAAATCCTGTCGAGCGGATTCGGCTGCGTAACCGTGAATGAATACTGCTAGAGCAGCCATTTCGAATAGTTGGTCGGGTTGTTGGGCGACGAGACCTCCGAGTAGCCCGGCGAGCACATCACCGCTGCCGCCCTTGGCGAGCCCGGTGTTGACCCACGGTGAAACTGCAATCCGTCCGTCTGGGGCTGCAATAAGCGTAGAAGCGCCTTTGAGTACGACGATTTTGTTGAACTTATTCGCTGCTTCTTGAGATATCCGGGGGCGGTCGTTTTGAACTTCTGCGGAAGTGATTCCCATCAGACGACCCATTTCGCCAGGATGAGGGGTGAGGATGGCCGGGTTGGTAAATCGCTCCCACCACATGTGGGTCGCCGAGAGGATGTTCAGGGCATCAGCATCGAGCACAAGTGGCGTGGTGTTGTCGATTTCAGAAAGGACAGTCGACAAGAATTGTTTGACCCCGGAAGATGTGCCGAGACCGGGACCGATAGTGACTGAACTGGATTTGGCTGCCAGTTCGTGAATCGATTTGGCGGCTTGAGGCGCTTGGATATCGTTATTACCGTCTACAGGCAGTGATCGATACATTGCCTCTCGGATATCTCCGGCAATTTGGCGGTATGCGGGTTCGGGCGTTGCCACAAACGTTAGGCCGACTCCAGATCGAGTGGCAGCGTCGGTCGCCATCGTTACGGCTCCGAGATAGTGCTTGGAGCCACCGATTATGAGCGTTGAACCGAACGTGCCTTTGTGTCCACTGAACGGTCGTTCCGGAATAAGCGAGGCCGCGACAGATTCGGTAATTAGTTCAGTATTGACCTGTGAGTCGAGACCTTCAGGAATGCCGATATCAAGAACGTAAACCTCCCCGGTTACCGATGGATCGGCCGCGATGGCTGGTCCTAGTTTTGGGTAGCCGAGCATTAGTGTGCGATCTGCTGGGAGGCCTGCGAGATCGAATTCACCGGTGTCGGAATTTAGGCCCGTCGGTAGATCTAGGGCGAATACAGGCACGCCAGATTCGACGGCGGAGAACATGATTGCTGACAGCGGTTCTGCGACAGCGCGTGATGAACCGATTCCCAAAATGGCGTCGATGATCAGATCGGTTGATTCGAGTAGAGTCCTCAGCATTTCGGTGTCGAAATCATCGGTGGCGTCTACGACAGACACGCCGGAATCGAGAGCCAAATCTTGCTTGGGATCGGGCGAAATTCTAGTCGCACAGAGAACAGCATTGACGCTCGCACCCCATTTCGCCAGATGTCGACCCGCCACCAATCCGTCGGCTCCGTTGTTACCGCCGCCGATAAAGGTCGTAATTCGCTTGCCGAATAGTTCGCTGTGTTTACCGAATTCGTCGCGAACGGCTTCTGCGACCGCCAATCCGGCGTTCTCCATTAGCTGGTCGAGCGACACGCCTGCTTCAACAGACGATTGCTCGATTGCTCGCATTTGGGTGGCAGTTACGAGTTTCATGGCTTCCAGGCGTCGTCTCTGGCTTCTCCAACCGCAGAAGCCGTGGCAAGTTCTCGGGAGTGTGAAAGGCTAAGTGCGATTCTCGTGATGCCCATCTTCTCGGCACGAACTTTCGCGGAGCCGTGCAATATGACTTCGGGTGGCCCGCCTCGTTTGCGAGTTACCTCAATTGATTTCCACGGAACGCCTCGTACACCGGTGCCGAGTAACTTCATTACCGCCTCTTTGGCGGCGAATCGACTCGCCAGTTGATGCGGGCGTCCTTTGGCGTATCGTTGTTCGCCCTCAGTGAAGACCTTCGCAAGAAATCGCTCAGGGTAGCGTTCCAGCACGCCCGCGACTCGAGGAATCTCGATTAAGTCGATCCCTGTGTAGATCATCTGGGTAGCGCCTCCGGTGGAAACCGTTGAGTAGGGTTCAATTGATGCTCGGAATAATACTTGTTAAGACAATTCTCGGTTACGATTTATCGACGTAATTACGAAATTCGACACCTCAACTTACCAGCAATAACTGGCCAGCTCGATCTGGAGGCTAATAACAAGTGACAGCACGAATTATTGACGGCAAAGAAGTCGCCGCAAAGGTTCATGAGGAAGTCGCAGCCGGGGTTGCAGAATTCAAAACGCAACACGGAACTATTCCGGGTCTGACCGTTGTGTTGGTGGGTGACGATCCCGCTTCGCATTCATACGTTAAAGGCAAAGAGCGTGCTTGCGAGAAGATTGGAATAGCAACCGAGACGATTCTTCGAGATTCTTCGATCACTCAAGAAGAGTTGCTTGGAATTGTTGAAGGCCTGAATTCCGATCCGGCTGTAAACGGAATTCTTGTTCAGCTTCCGTTGCCGAAGCACCTCGACGAAGACGCTGTCATTCATGCGATCGATCCGATGAAGGATGTCGACGGTCTTCACCCGGAAAATGCCGGACTCCTAATGCTTGGCCGGCCTCGGTTTGCACCAGCAACTCCTCTCGGTGTGCAGCGAATGCTCGTTGAACAGAACGTCGACATGAACGGTGCGCAGGTCGTAATCGTCGGTCGAAGCAAGCTCGTTGGTATGCCGCTGACTGCTCTTCTTCTACAGAAGGGCATTGGCGCTAACTCGACCGTAACCGTATGTCACACAGGCACCAAAGACATGGCTGCCGAAACTCGCAGAGCAGATGTTTTGATTGCTGCAGCGGGATTTCCCGGGGCAATTACTCCCAACATGGTGAAGCCGGGAGCGGTGGTTATCGATGTCGGAGTCTCACGTGTTGAGGACTCGACTCGCAAACGTGGTTACCGGCTAACCGGAGACGTTGAGTTCGATGGGGCTTCTGAAGTCGCTTCAGCGATTACTCCCGTACCGGGTGGTGTTGGACCGATGACAATCGCAATGTTGTTGGTAAATGTATTGAAGGCCGCAAATTTGGCTGCTACAAACTGAGAACACATTCGAGATTACGATAAATTGCGGTAGAATAAACTCTTAGCCGCTGACACCAGCGTTACGATCAAGGTAGTTTGTTGGGCGTCGACAATACGTTTGCTCGCATCTAATAATTTATGGCAAGTTCCACGAAATCCAGCGTAAAACCCTCTTCGAAAAAAACGAAGTCATCAAAGAACGGAAAAAGCAGTTCTTCGGGTCTGGACAACAGTGGTGTAAGTGGCGTGACGGACAACCTCGAGCTTTACCGGCAGATGTACCTCATTCGCGAGTTCGAGTTGGCGTGTGGCGAGAACTACTCTAAGGGTCTGATTCGCGGGTTCCTTCACCTCTACATCGGGCAAGAAGCCACCGGTGTCGGAGCTATTTCAACGCTGCGTGACGACGACTACGTTGTTAGCGCCTACCGAGATCATGGCCACGCCTTGGCACGTGGGCTCGACGTGAATCGTTCAATGGCTGAACTGTTCGGTAAAGCGACCGGAACTTCCAAAGGCAAGGGCGGGTCGATGCACCTGTTCGACGTCGCAAAGGGCTTCATGGGCGGTCACGCTATCGTCGCTGGGCAGCTACCGCTCGCTGCAGGTCTGGCACTTGCGCAGCAGTACAACGATACCGATGCACTTACTATTTGCTTCTTCGGTGACGGATCGACAAACCAAGGTTTGTACCACGAGACGATGAACTTGGCGGCTATTTGGAAGCTGCCGATTCTGTTCTTCCTCGAAAACAATATGTACGGAATGGGCTCTTCGATTGAACGGGTTCGTGCTGGTGGAGTCGACTTCTACCCGGGTATGGCGACTTACGGTATTCCAGCAGCCGAAGTAGACGGCATGGACGTTCTCGCGGTCAAAGAAGCCTCCGAACTTGCTGTTGCTCGCATTCGGAACGGAGACGGTCCTCAGTTCATTGAGGCTAAGACTTTCCGTTTCGTCGGCCATTCACTCGCCGACGGTCAGAAGTACCGTGGGGAGGAAGAGGTCAAGGAGTGGGAAGAGCGCGACCCTGTAGTAACTTTCCCTGCAAAGCTGATCGGAATGGGACTGGCTACCGCTGATCAGATCACCGAGGTCAAAGCGAGTGTGGATGAAGCCGTGGCAACTGCAGTGAAATTTGCCGAAGACAGCCCCGAACCCGAACTATCTGAAATCCACAACGACGTACTTGCCTAACTCATATGCCAGAAATTGTTTTAAGAGAAGCACTAAAACGAGGACTTGAAGAAGCACTCGAAAACGACCCACGTGTGTTCATCATGGGTGAAGACATTGGTGAGTACGGTGGTGCTTACGCTGTAACCGACGGCTTCCTGAAGAAGTTTGGCGAAAAGCGAATCAAAGACACGCCCATTTCAGAGCAGGCGTTCTTGGGTGCAGGTATTGGTGCTGCGGCAGCCGGACTTCGACCAATTGTCGAGTTCATGTCTATGTCGTTCACGCTGGTCGCCTTCGATCAAATCGTGAATATGGCGGCAAATCTGCGATACATGTCTGGTGGCCAGATTAGTGTTCCAATGGTCATTCGAGCACCTACAGGTGCCGGAGTTCAGTTGGGTGCCACACACTCGCAGAGCTTTGAGACTTGGCTCGCTGAAGTTCCGGGTATGAAAGTTGTTTGCCCGTCGACGCCATACGACGCTCTAGGTCTAATGCGCTCGGCGATCAAGGACGACAATCCAGTATTGGTCGCAGAACCGGCTTTGCTCTACGGAGCCAAGGGCGAAGTTCCCGACGAGTACTACGAGATCGAAATCGGCAAAGCCGACGTTACGCGTGAGGGCAGCGATATCACTCTCGTGTCGTACGGATACGGAATGCGCCCTGTGAACGATGCTGCTGGCACTCTTGAGGGTCGCGGCGTTTCGGTTGAGGTGATTGATTTGCGATCGCTAGCCCCTATCGACATGGATGCTATTGTTGCTTCGGTTAAGAAGACCAATCGCGTCGTAGTTGTCGACAACGCACGCCGTAGAGGTGGAGTGATGGCAGAGGTAACAGCCGATCTTCAGCAAGCCGCTTCTGAGTGGCTTGACGGTCCAGTCATGCGTGTCGGATCAGTCGACGTGCCATGGCCGTACAACCGTGGTCTCGAACAAGAAGTGCTCACCGATGCCGACGACGTGCTAGCAGCAGTCGCCGAAGGCTACGGACTGTAAAGTACCGTTTGTGCGGGTAGTTAGACTCATTGCTCCTATTGCGTAAAGCGCTCACTAATTTTTGTGATCTGATCTGATCTATTTTCGGTAACCCTGTAAGATTCCTTCAGCTAGAGTGATTTTTACTATGATCAGGCCAGTTCCAACACTTTGGCGACTTGGCGCACAGGGAGGCGCATTTCAATGAATGTTCATGAATTCGATCTCCACCTTGTCGTGCCCAGCTTTGAAGCCGAAGCCAACTCAGGCCAGTCGAACGTTTCTCTGATCTAGATATCTATGTTCAGACGTGCGGAAGATTTCCCCGAGTGCTTTGTGTGCTTTAAGGAATACGCACGTTGAACACTTTCTCTCAAGAAGACAATCTAGACATTTCTGAATCCTCATCTACTCCCTCAGGCTCGCCTCCAGGCAATACCGACCTCTCAGGTCTGATTCCTTTCGGTCTTACCGAAGCGGCGAGCGAACAGTTCACGTCGATAATCGCCAAAGACGCTGAGCTTGTCCCAGGACGAGTTACGAGAGTCGACGGCATATCGACCTTCGTTCAGACCGCGTCGGTCGACTATCGAGCAGTCAGCACGTTTGCTCGTATTGCTCATAAAGATGAATTTGAAATCGAGCCTGCCCAGCCGACCGTCGGTGATTGGGTTCTGGTTCGCCCGGGAGAAGCTCAAAGCCCCGACGAACTCGAACTCGTTCTTCCACGGATCTCTCTACTCAGCAGAAAACGAGTTATGCGAGGAAAAGAGCAGGGCGACGAGCAGGTCCTCGCTTCCAATATCAATACCGTTTTTGTCGTTCAGGCGGCGACGTATTTCAACTCAAGCCGACTCGAACGTGAGATAGCTCTGGTTTGGCGAAGCGGTGCAACACCGGTGGTGGTTATTACGAAGATCGACCTTCTTGAAGAGGGAGAAGCCCCCACAAGATCTATTGCACAGGCGAAAGAATCAGCTCCGGGTGTCGAGGTTTTTGCAGCTAGTGGTATAACTGGCGATGGTACTGAACCGCTTCGTAAATTCACTGAAGCCGGATCTACCGTCGTTTTGATTGGCGCCTCAGGAGTCGGGAAATCGACTTTGGTGAACCTGCTGATGGGTCAACAAGCGATGGAGACCGCCGAGATTCGCGAATCTGACACACGAGGTCGGCACACTACGGTCACTCGCCAGCTGCTGCGGCTTCCCAATGGCGGAGTGCTGATCGACACTCCCGGCATTAGGACGATTGGGCTCGTGTCGGGTAGCGAAGATGCATTGGCAAAAACTTTCTCAGATGTCGAAGAATATATGTGGAAGTGTCGATTCAGTGACTGCGGTCACGGTGGCGAGCCAGGCTGCGTAATAGCTGAGGCGATCGCCAGCGGCGATATCTCACAAACTCGGTTTGATTCGTATACGCGTATGGGTCGTGAGCTTCAGGTTGAAGAAACTAAACACGATGCTACTGCCAAAACCGATCATCAGCGAAAGATGAAGGTAGTGGCGAAGACGAACCGGCAGCGCAATAAAGCGGAAAAACGCAAAAAATAGTGATGACAGAAAACGGCTAGAGACTGCTGAATGATCGGCATTTTTTAGCATCTTTGTCGAATTCTTGTGTAACCTCTATCAACGGGTCTTTTGAGATCCGTATGGCAAGTGCGCTAAGCCAACGATTTTTACGAGCCAATCGTTCCCGCAGGAGTCCGAATTTGATCAGCGAAGTGACTATGCCCTCAATGGGTGCCGACATGACCGAGGGCACCATCGCCAAATGGCTAAAGGCCGAAGGCGAGTCGGTTAACCGTGGGGATAAACTCGCAGAGATCGAGACCGACAAGACAGTTGTCGAGATGGAAGCGTATGCCGAAGGTCTTCTCCGCAAGATAGTCGTTCCTGAGGGAACACTCGTTGAGGTTGGAACGGTTATTGCGTTCATTGGTGACGCTGGTGATCAGATTCCTGAAGTTGCCGAAGCGGTTCCTGCTGCTGAAGCTCCTAAATCCGAAGCTGCACCTGTTGCTGCGACTCCCGCTACGGCGCCTGTTCAACAGGCAGCACCGACTCCTGCTCCAGTAGCCGCAGTACCGGGCGGCAGAGTAAAGGCTTCACCCATCGCTCGTAAGCTTGCCGAGGAAAAGGGTATTGATATCGCCGCAGTTCCGGGAACTGGACCTGGCGGACGAATTACCAAGACTGACGTAGACAATTTCACGCCTTCACCTGCATTCGCTGCTTCAGGCGGTCGTGCACCGGTTGTAATGGACGGCTCGGACACGCCTTTGTCGTCGATGCGACAAGCGATTGCTCGAGTCACCGTCAAGTCGAAGACAGAGAGCCCGCACTACTACGTGACGCACGAAGTAAACATGGGCCCTGCAATGACCTTCCGAGCGCAGCTCAACGAGGCATTGGTCGACGATGGTGAACGTGTATCTGTAAACGATATGGTGCTGCGAGCGGTAGCTATCGCATTGCTGAAGCACCCGAAGTGGAACTCTTCGTTCGATGGCGACAAGCTCATCGGTCACGCCGACATCAATCTTGGTGTGGCGATTGCGCTTGAAGAAGGTTTGATCGTCCCTGCGGTTATAGGCATCCAAAACATGTCGCTGATCGAAATTTCTCGAGCAGTTCGTGATCTTGGTAAACGTGCTCGTGGCGAAGGCGGTTCGCTGACTCAGTCCGAGATGTCCACTGGCACGTTCGGTACATCGAACCTCGGTATGTTCGGAACCGATAGCTTCGCAGCGATAATCGTTCCGCCAAACGCAGGAATCATTGCTGTTGGTGCGGTAAAAGATAAGGCAATTGTCAAAGACGGACAGATCGTTGCAGGTAAGACCATGAACGCCACTATCTCGGCAGATCACCGCGTTGGTGACGGTGCCGAGGCTGCGATTTTGATGGGTGAGTTCCAGAAGGCACTGGAAAACCCTGCTCGCCTTATGCTGTAGGAACTGGCTCGAATTTATCATCGTCACTTGGTCGGCGGTCACGTAACAACGAACATCCAACTCCCTGCTTGCTTGCGGGGTAGTCGATAGGCAACGGAAGATGTACGTACGGGAAATATTTAGCACCGAGGAACGGACGGTACTAAGCCGATTCTTCACGAATATAGATGACCCCGTGTTCGCGCTTATCAACCTTCCAGAGGTCGTAAAAGGCGCACTGTTTGCACGCTATAGTCGATCATCTAAATCACTGCGCCGTCTGTTTCTTGATGAATTTTACGACCAGCCAGAAGTGCCGATCGAAGAGCTGGTGGAAGACTCTGATAGCCAACAGCTGGTGTCGCTCAATCGTGCCGAAGGTCTGTACGACCGAGTGTTCTCTCAGTATGGCGATGACTCGGTTGCTCAACTAGGTGGAGCGCACATCGCCTGTGAGCAAGCATCGAACATTCTCACCAAAGTTTTGGAGTGGGGCCGGCTATCTGCATACCTTGAGCAGTCGACTCGGTACATCTATTACGATCAGAAGCTTGGCGATCAGTATCGCTACGCTGCTCCACCAGAGATTGCGACCGGGCCTCTTTCTGGCGAATACACAAAGACCATGGACTGGTTATTTGATGAATACTCGGAGCTAGTCCACGTCTGCGCGCCATACTTCGAGAATCAGTTCCCTCGTCAGGACGGCGATTCTAAGCTCATATATACCGCTTCGATTCGCGCCAAGGCATGCGATTCGGCGCGTGGGCTGTTGCCCGCTTCGACGACATCGAACGTTGGTATTTTCGGGTCAGGACAAGCTTACGAGTCGATGCTGATTCGAATGAACAGTCATCCGCTGGAAGAAGTCCGAGACTATGCCCAGATGATGTTGGAAGAACTTCGCAAAGTGATTCCGTCGTTCTTGAAGCGAGTTGATCTGCCAGATCGTGGCGGCGTGTGGTCGGATTATTTCCAAGAGAACCATGATGCTATGGAGCGTATCGCTTCAAGCATCGATGCTGAACCTGACGGAATCGATGAAGTCACGTTGGTTGAATGGGATCACGACGCTGAAAACAAGATTGCAGCGGCTGCTTTATACTCCCACTCTGATCTTCCCGACACGCAGCTTCAAGCCATCGTCAACGGTATGAGCGATGCCGACAAGGCACAAGTGCTTCGTGCATACGCCGGTGATCGCAAGAATCGAAGACACAAGCCCGGACGAGGTATGGAACGATCGTTCTATCGCTTCGATGTTCTATCCGACTTCGGTAGTTTCCGGGATTTACAGCGTCACCGAATGATGACTATCGATTGGCAGCGGTTGGGTGTGAAGCACGGCTATTCAACCCCACCTGCAATCGAAGAGGTCGGCTGGACTCAGCGGTGGGACGATGCGATGGGTCGTATGAGCGACTTCTATCAAAAAGTTCTCGATGAGCATGGTTCCGACGTATCTCAGTACGTTGTACCGTTCGGTTTCAAGCTCAGATATTCGATGCAGTTCAACGTTCGAGAGGCGTTCCATTTGCTGGAACTTCGGACTGCCCAGCAGGGACATCCGGACTACCGACGGGTGTGCCAAATTATGCACAACCTGATTCGTGATAAGGCAGGTCACAAAGCTCTTGCCGGCGCGATGACATACGTTGATCACGGTTCGTACGATCTTGAGCGACTCGAAGCAGAGCGTAGCGCCGAGAAGAAGCGACAGGCTTCGGCACCGGCTGACTAGTTAGCCTTAGTTCTGGTCATCAACCATGCAGGGACTAACGCTATTGCCGATAAGATCGCTCCATAAAGATAGAAACGGGTGAACACTTTCACGCCTGCATCTGTGGCGCTATCGATGATCTGCTGCTGCACTTCGGGATCGAGAGAGAACGCAGGAACGTCGGCGACTAATTCGTGAAATTGCACCGTGCCAAGTGCAGTCATCGCTGCGAGACCAGCAGTCATACCGACCATCCGGGAAACGCTCAATAACGCGGAAGCGGCTCCTCTCTGATCGTCCTGAACACCAAATAAGGCGGATTCGGCGATGGGGGAGACCAACAACCCAAGTCCGAGCCCGGTGATTGCCAGGTGGATCGTTAGCGCGGGTTCAGCGATATCGACGGTCCAACTCGACAGGAGCAGGAATCCGGTGGTCGTAAGAATCAGCCCCGCTATCGAAGGAAGTCTCGCTCCCCAACGTTGCGTCAGTACCCCACCGATCACCGCTCCTATGCCGATTGCCAGTGTCATGCGGAGAAGTTGAAGTCCGCCTTCAAGCGGAGATTTTCCGAAGACCGACGCTGACATCAGCGGAACAGTCACCATTCCTATAATCAACACAGCGCCAATTAGAAAATGCGTCGTATTAGAGAAGTTGAACGACGGTAGTTTGAATAGTGATGGAGGGAACAACGGATCTTGCGACCGGTTGTTCATCACGACCAATAGGATGGCTAAAACGGCAGTGATTGTTAATGCACCAGCCATCAGCAAGTCAGGATCACCGATTCTGACGAGTCCGATCGTGAGAGTAGACAGACCGGCAGCAAAAATCATCGCTGTTGGTATATCGACCTTTACCTTGTTTCGCTTGCCCGGCGGATTCCGCATGATCCAGATCGACGCGACTATAGTCAACGGAATGTTCAGCCAAAACGCCCATTCCCACGATAGCCACGTCGTGATGCCACCACCCCAAAGTGGGCCGAAGACACCCCCTGCTTCTGCACTTGCACCGATCAAGCCGTAGGCAATGGCACGGTGCTTGCCATCGACAAGTTGTCCAGCGGCGGCGATAGAAATCGGAATAACCGCGCCACCCCCGATTGCTTGGAAGACTCTGGTGCCGATAAGCCAGTTGTATTCGGGCGCACCGCCGTAGAGCAGTCGCGGAATATCGGGTGATATCGCAACGAGCGCAGAGCCAAGCGTGAATACCGCCATCGCCAGTAAGAACGCTGTTCGATAGCCCGTTCTGTCTGACAGGCGACCCATGAGCGGCATCGCGGCTGTGTAGCCGATCAGATAACCGGTGATCGACCATGAAGCACGGTCGAGTTCGCTAACCCCGACTCTTAAGTCGGCAAGCATGTCGGGCAGCAGAGTGACGACCACTGTCTGGTCATCGGCAGCGATGAACACGCCAAAGCAGAGCGGTAGCAGCAGCTTGTAGGGCGAAACTATTTGCCGAAGCCTAGTGAACATAGGTTAGATCGGTGGTTCTAGAGTTGATGGCTCGTCGAATTTAGAGAGAGTTATCACTCTCATTGTCCCCGGCTCATCTTCAGCTTGGACGACGCCGAAAATAACGATCTTTTTTAGAAGATTTGATGTTGAATCGATCGTGAGCAATACGTTAGGTGTAGCATCAGGATCGACTGATCCTACGAGGGACGCGAGAGATTTTGCTGGAATCAAGCCCGATATCTCGGTGTCACCGCTGCTCGATTGATCGTTAGCTGGATACACCGCCTGTTGGGTATCGCCAAGAATATCGGCGACGAGCTTCACGGGGTCAAGAAATGCGAACGGGCTGTCTTCAGGGGCGATTTCTGACCACACGCCGGTGAGAGGATTGGTCATCCATGTTTGCTCACCGATGACGACGGCTTCGACGCGGACAAATGCTCGCCCGATGTTTGCTTCTGCTTCGAGGTCGAGTCCGTTGGTCGTTACAAATCCGCCTGCGCGAGTTAATTGCAACGCTCCGGAAAGCGTTGTGTGACCTGAATCGTGGCCTAGTTGAAAGCTGAAACTCTCAAGGTTACCCATCGACGTTTTAGAGAGGTCGACGACTTCAGTGGCCGTGAATTGTGGCGCTGTATTTGTCACTGGCGTCGGCTCTGTTGTTGAGCAGGCAACCGAAAGTGAAACCAACAGCAGTATTACAGCCATTGCGACAAATGATTTCGATGGTGATATTCGGAAGTGAAGTTGGATCATATTCGAGATTGCGGCTTAGGATCGAACGTTCACATTACATCTAAATGACGATTTGGAGCATGAGAAGATGGTGGCTTACGGATCGCTACAATCTCGCATGAACCCGCAGCTATCACATCGCAGTTTGCAATGAAGGTCTACTAGCTCCGCGTTGCAGCGGTCGCATGCCCAGATCTTCGTGTCTGAATCGGTAGTCATTGAGATCAACTCACAATCTTCGTCAACCGCGCGGCTTCTGTCGGCGTTGTAGTTCAAAGTTTATGTATTCCCAGCCTTGTTCACAGGGCCGATCAGTTGGTCTGTGCAGACAAAACCATGGTTCCAGTCGGATCGACTCCAATTCGATCCACTCGTTCCTGAGTGACCACAACGCTTGAGTAGAACTGAAGTGGTTGTGGCAACAAGAATGCGATTGTCGCTGATCCAATTTCGCTCACAGCAAACTGAGCTACTGGTTGTGGATCACCATTACCCATGAGCCAGAGCGTATACGCGTATCCGGATTGCGGCTTTGGAAGTCCGTGAACTTGGAATACTGCTTCATTGCCTAGTATTCGGACGGCGATGAGTCCGGACGCTGTGGGTTCCGTTGATGTCACCTGCTGGGTGTTGCTCGCAAGCCAGCTTTCGACTTGGTAACCCTCTTTTGTTGAGACATACGTGAGCCAGTTTTGGTCACTTAGGGCTTGCCGAAGGGCGTTGTTGACGCTACCAAGATGGGAGACCATCTCTTCTTGATGGACGACCATTTCAGTGGTTGCACCGAAATCATCTTCCATCACTTTCATATCAGATTTCATAGTGGCGACTCGGATTTCAGAGTCGGTCAATGTGGTCGAGAGTTCATTCTGCAGATTCGCTACTAGCACTGATTCTGTGGCGAGGTTGGCTCGCAACGTGTCCATCTCGTTGCCAAGTTGGTTGTTCTGATAGCTGAGAGCACTGCCGACAACGACTACTAGAACGGCTGACGCGGCTGAAACTGCTAATCCTGATCGGAGTGCGCGTTGCCACCAGGGTTGTTGTCGGATTGGTTCGTGCGTCGCTTGTTGAATCGAAGCAGTCGTAAAATCTTGTTCAGCCATCTCCATGATTCGGGTCTTCAAGCTGGCGGGAGGAGTAACTGGAGGTACAGCGATAGCTAAAAGATCGGCTGCCTCTGCAAGTTCCTCGAATTCTGCTTGAACCTCAGGGTCTCGTTCAATGAGATTTTCTACGGCTGATCGTTCGTCGGCGTGGTCAAGTGCGCCAAGAACATATCCCGCAAGGTTTTCGAACCTCGGATCCAAATTTTCGTTCGATTCCAGATTGTCTTTAGTTTCGGTCATGCTTGCGCGCCCATTTCATCACTAAGTGACGTGCGTAACTTTTTCAATGCCAACCGCATTCGTGTTTTGACCGTGCCGAGCGGTTGGCCAGTTTTTAGTGCAATTTCCGTTTGGGTTAGCCCTTTGAAATAAGAGAGATCAACCACACTTTTTTGTTCTACCGGCAGTTTTTCCATGGCTGCACGCATTTTCGCGTACTCAGATTGAGCGACCGCTGCATCGGCTGGTGAAATGTCGCCCGATTGGATGTTCAGATGATCATCAATATCGGCATTTTCACGACTTCGATCGCGTCTTCGTTTTCTGAGTTCGTCGATCGTCCTGTTATGGGCAATCGAGAACAGCCAAGTGGTGAATTTGCCTTTCTTCAACGTGTAGGAGGCTCCACGCCGCCACACGCTCATGAATACATCCTGAGTGACTTCTTCCGAGCCGACAGTGTCGTTGAGCATTCTGACTGCGAGCGCGAATACCCGCCGTCCGTACCTGTCGTATAACGCGGCGAGAGCCTGTCGATCTTGTTCACCGATCTTCGCGAGCAGTTCCAGATCTTCTAGTCCCTGGTAATTCAAGCGGTACACCTCGTCCAATCAGGACCCGACCGGCCGTGCATGTATTTGCCGTGCGCTAATACGTCTCGCCGTTCAGGTAACCAATAGAGAGTACGTCAGGTTTTGCACAGCGGTTTTGTGGCTGACCGTCAATTGTCTAATCGGACGAATCTTCGCTGCCACGCATTGTGAGCGCCTTTAGCTTGCTGAGAGCGCTTTCTGCCTGCTCTGTGTTCGATCCAGCAGGTGCCCGTTCAAGGAACTTGGTGAGCGAATCTACGGCGTCGACGAAGTTGCCGACTTTGGTTTGTAGATGGGCAAGTTCACTGAGATTGCGAAGGTTTTTCGGATCGATAAGCTGAATTCTCTCAGACGCTGAGAGCGCTAGTTCGTATTGCTTGTGTTTTTCGTGCGCAACTTTGAGGTTGCTCATCTGTCGGCGTAGAATCGCTCTGTTTGACGCAGGTATTAGGTACTTACGCTCGAGATCGTCGAAGTCTCCATTCTTGACATTGTCCTTGCCCAGAATGTTAGTGATGCATTCTTTACGTGAAAGAAGCCCGCCATAGTGGAACGGATCGACATATATGCGATCTTCATCCGTTCCGACTACAACGACGAAGTGTTTGCGAAGCGATATACCTCGTACCTTTTCTCCGGCGACTCGTGCAACCTCGATGTAGAAGATCGAAAGAGTTACGGGGTTACCTTTTAGGCGGTCGATGACCTCGTTGAGGTGGCTGTTGCCAGGGTCGAAATAGTCTTTCGTATCACCGGTAAATCCAGCCTTGCCGAATAAAACTTCGCGCATTGAGTCTACGAACTCGAAGTTCGTGTAGTTAGCTGGCAGTGAATTCTTGACCCTCGTACCAAACTGAGCGATACGGCCCTGGTAGGCGATGACATCAAGATCGGGAAATTCGCTCGAAGCCGCGTATAGCGCTGCAGCGCCAAGGTTTATCTCATCGTCAGGGCATCTTATTGCTCTGGCGAAGTTTTCTTTTGGAGAGAGCGAACTTGTTCCCAAAACCTTCGGCGATATCCTATGCGACTTACCGTACTTCCGAACTAGAATAAGGGCATTCTAGCTGCCGCTTGGTAAAGCCGCAAACCTATTATAGTGAGCTAAAACTATCGGATTTGACATACCGATCATTGATTGCAAGACTTGCAAAAGGCGAGGCATTGCTTCGCTAGTGTTCTGACCTAAATTTCAGTAACACGTGGGGAGCTCGGGTAGCCGGGCTGAGAGGGCAGACGCTAATTCTGCCAACCCTTGAACCTGATCTGGGTAATTCCAGCGTAGGAAAACGGCTCGTGAGCCTCATCCAAGCTTCGATTACCCAGTAGATCAATCTAACTGGTAGCGATCAAACGACGATGAGCTCGGCCTCACATCAACAAGAAACTTCAAACAACAGCAATGTTGATTCTGAAAACGCGTTGCTCAAAGTTTCAGGCATTGGATTCGATTACGAGAATGCTTCGATCCTCGACAACGTGAGTCTTTCGGTCGGACGCGGCGAGTTTGTTGCACTGGTGGGCCCTTCCGGATGTGGCAAAAGCACGTTGCTCAATCTGATTTCCGGCGTGCTTGAAGTTCGAGAAGGTTTCATCAATACCAATGGTCTTGTTGGTCGAGCTGAGCGGCTTGGCAATGTTTCGTACATGCAGCAGAAAGATTTACTGCTTCCGTGGCGGACTGTCGCAGAAAATAGCCGACTCGGACTTGAGTTAAGCGGGTTCAATACAGCCGAATCAATCGAGCGGGTCGAAAAACTTGCAGAGCTGTTCGACATTGCTGACGTGCTGGATCACATGCCGTGGCAGCTTTCCGGTGGAATGCGCCAGCGCGTTGCTCTTCTACGAGCCGTGTTGCCGGACAACCCCGTCCTGCTGCTCGATGAACCGTTTGGCGCGCTCGACGCTATCACTCGGCGATCTTTACAGCAGTGGCTGTTGAATGTTCTCGATACCGCCGACAAAGCGGTGGTGTTGGTTACGCACGATGTCGACGAAGCGATTCTGCTGGCGGATCGAATCTTGGTTATGGCAACAAATCCAGGTCGGATTGTTGCCGATATCGAAGTGAATGTCGAAGCAATAACGAATTCGACAGATATTTATATGTCGCCAGAATTTATCCAAATTCGCACCAGAATCCTCGATCTATTGAGTCGCTATGAGGTCGTTCGATGAACACTTCTGGATCGATTAAAAAGACTCTAATCGAGTGGCTTCCGGCCGTTACAGTTACCCTAGCCCTAATCGTTGCTTGGGAAGTTCTCGTTGATGTAATGGACGTTCAGCATTGGCTGCTCCCGCCTCCGAGTGTGATCGTCGCAGAGATAGGTGATTCGTTCGGATTCTTGATGAAACACGCACGCGTCACCGCTGCGGAAACCTTGCTTGGGTTCGCCATATCGATAGTGCTTGCTGGCGGGTTGTCTTCAGGGATTATTTGGTCACGCACGGTTGAACGAACTGTTTACCCGCTCATCATCACTTCACAGACGATTCCGATCATCACTCTTGCTCCGTTATTGATCATCTGGGTGGGAACCGACATCACTTCGAAGGTGATAGTGATCGTGCTGTTCACGTTCTTCCCAATCGTTATCAGTCTGGTTGCTGGCCTACGTTCAGTCGATCAAGAGATGGTCGATATGTTCCGAACGTTCGGGGCATCGCCGTTTCAGATATTTCGCAAACTGATGATTCCGTCGGCTCTACCAAATTTCTTCGCTGGCCTAAAAGTCGCTGCTGTCGTTTCCGTAATTGGAGCGGTTATTGGCGAGTGGTTCGGATCGAGCGCAGGACTTGGTTGGATGATGAAAATTGCTGGCGGTCAGTTTCAAACGGCGAGAGTTTTCGCAGCAATAGTTGTGCTCTCAATATTGGCGATGGCGCTGTTCGCAGCGGTCGTCGCTACGGAAACGTGGATGCTCAAAAAGTACCCACCAACTGCGAATAGAGTTATTCGTCTAGGAGATTCATGAAAAAGTTAGTGCTAGTTGTAGCAATATTTGCGTCGATCGGGATCATCGGCTGTTCGAGCGAAGCGGAACCGACCGTGGCTGTTGAGCCGACAGCTGTCCCTTCGACAGCGACATCGGTGCCACCAACGGTAGTCCCAGAACTTGACGACGTTATAGTAACGCTCGATTGGTTCCAGAACGCCAACCACGTTGGAGTTTACGAAGCTGTCGACAAAGGCTATTTCGCCGCCGAAAACCTGAATGTAACGGTCGAGCCACCTGCTGACCCTGCCGCGATTTTGGGTATGGTTGCAACGGGGCAAAGCGATTTTGCGTTTTACTACCAGCCTGACTTACTCCAGGCTCGCCAAGAGGGTGTTCCTGTTGTGGCTGTTGCGGGAATTGTTCAGCGACCTCTCAACTCGATCATGACGCTGAAGTCATCTGGAATCGAGACTCCAGCTCAGCTCGCTGGCAAGAAGATCGGTACGCCGGGTCTGCCTTGGAACGACGCAATGCTCGCAACTATGCTTGAAGCTGACGGCGTTTCGATTGACGATGTCGAAGTTGTCGATCTCGGGTGGAGCGTTGCCCCTGGTTTGATGGCTGGCGAAGTCGACGCAATTATTGGTGTTTACTGGACTTACGAGTCGATCATCATGGGCAACGAGGGCTTTGAGACCAATGTGCTCTACCCGAGCGAGTGGGGAGTTCCGATCTACTACGAGCTGGTTCTCGTAACTTCAGAAGACAACATTGCGAATAATCCAGAGCTGGTTGAGCGATTCGTTCGAGCGTTCAATAAGGGATATGCACAGGCTGCCGACGATCCTCAGGGTTCGGTCGACACGATGCTTGATCTAAATCCGGAAGCAGAAATCGATGAGCCTACCGATCGTGAAGGTGTTGAGCTATTGGCTCCGCTTTGGAAGTCGGAAGGTGCACCGGTTGGTACGTTAGACGACAGCCGCTGGGAATCGCTTGTTGAATGGATGAAGGCGCAGGACTTGCTCGACGATTCGCTCGTTGCGGCAGATGCCTACGACTCAAGCTTCAGCAAGTAGTGCCAATGGCACTTTTCCTACGTCAGGTCGGATCGATTCTGAATCAGCCTGATTGAGCCAGTGAGAATCATTGTGACTCCTCTCTCCCTCGAAAGGCAGGGAGAGGGAGTTGCCACTCTCTAGAAGCGTCGTTGTGGGAACGCCAGTTGACCCGTGTGACCGACGTTGTCGACTTGGTAGACTTCGCCTCCCATGAACGTTACGAACAGGGTTGAAAGCGATGAGCCGCCAAACGTGCAGTTGGTTGGATTATCAGCAGGGGCTGGATGCGTGCGAACGACTCGACCTGAAGCCTCGAATTCGTAGATCATCGGACCCGGTCCGCCAGATGAAGAACCTGCCGTCGCAAGAATTGTTCCTGCCGAAGTCAGCGTCATTCCGTCGATGCTTCGACCCCGACCGAAATCGTGTAGCACCTGACTATCTCCAAGAGTTCCGTCTTCGTTAACTGGGTATGCCAGTAGGCGTTTGGGATCTTCAGGTTGGTTCGGAGTGTCGGCGACAAACAGCGTCTTTTGTTCAATCGAGAACAATACGCCGTTTGGCTTCTGCGTGTCGAACGTGACTCGTGTGGTGTTCCAGTTGCCGCCGAACGTGTGCTCAGCCATATAGACCGATTCTTGATCAAGATTGCCAGTGCCGCCCGTGTAGTTGGGGTCTGTGAAATAGACCCTGCCTTTTTGATCGACTGCGATATCGTTTGGCCAGTTCATTGTCTCGCCCTTGTAGGCGTCGCTGATTACGAGCGGCTCAGCGTTGGGTTCTTCTGTGTTGATCTTGGTGACCCGATGGGCGCCACCTTCACAGCAAAAAAGCTGACCCTGACGGTCGAACGTCATGCCGTTTGTTTCACCGGTGTTCGTACGCCAAACCGTGCTTTCGTTTGTTTTGGGATCCCAACGAAACGTAGTGCTGGCGGAGCATTCGTTGTAGAGGAGTCCTGATCCGTCCCACACTGGCCCTTCGGTCAGCGTGTCGTGATCTGCGATCTTGATCCATTTCCAGTCATCTGGCATATTTTTTCTTCTTTTATTTTCAGCGTGGGAAGTTGTTGGATGTAGTTGTCGAGTGTGAGATTGAAATTGCGACTCTTTAGTTCGGCCAGAGTAGTTGGCCGGTCATGCCGGTGTTGCGGGCGACGAGGGAGTGGCCTTCGATTGACGATACGTAGAGGTCTTCGCCGACAAACGTGCAGTTGGTTGGACGTTGCGCCGGAGTCGGATGGGTTTCGATGATTCGACCTTTGGGGTCGAAGACAGTAATCATGCCGCCGGGGCCAGATAGCTCCCATCCGGTGCAGGCGACGATATTGCCCTCACTCGAAAGCGTCATGCCATCGATACCGCGGTGCGGGCCGAAATCGTGGAGCAGATCGTACTCGCCAAGCGAGCCATCGTCGTTCACTGGGTAGGCTCGTAGGTGGCGATCTTCGCTTGCACCGTAATCGCTTTGTGCTACATAAAGCGTCTTGTAGTCAGCCGAGAAAAGAAGCCCATTTGGCATGCTGGTATCGAACGTGCGACGAGTTGTTTTGTAGGTGCCATCGTCTTGCGGTTCGGCTGAAATGACCGCTGAGTATGTGATTCCGTTGTCAGGGCTGACATCGCCGACGCGATCGGAGAAGTAGATCGATCCAGACGGCGTAATTGCGAGATCGTTTGGCGAGTTAATTCGTCGACCATCGACTCGGTCGGCGATTGTCACTGTTTGGCCGTTCGGGTCGAATCGAACAATTTTTCTACCGTCTCCAGAGCAACCGAACAATCGACCTTCGCTGTCGTAATTGAGGCCGTTTGTGCCTTCAGTATTTTCGCGCCAAACCTCGACGAGTCCGGAGTTCACGTCGAGCGACATGATGCGGTTCATGGCGATGTTCGAGTAGAGCAAGGTTTTGCCGTTCCAGACGTTGCCTTCAGTTATCGAGCCGATTACTGGCGCCGCATCTTCAAAATTCCAGCTCATTGTTTCTCTTTCAGCGTGGGGCTTTTTAGGCCTGAATTGATCAATTGGTCCGTTTCGGTGTTTTCATTTCAGAGTGTTGCTATGAATCCTGAAATGAAGGTTCTTTCCGTTTCGGGTTGCGGGCTTTGTGCTCTTAGGTGCAGCCTAGTTGGTCTGCGAGGTCGTGAAAATCTTTTGCGAAGTAGTGGAAATCCGGTTCCGGTTCGAGATCGGCTTGTTTCGCATCACCGTATTCATAAGGTCGGGTCACCAACGCTGCTTTGAGACCAGCATTTATCGCCCCTCGTAGATCTCCATTGTGCGCCGCTACCAGCATCACTTCGTCGTATTCGAGTCCGAGTAGTTCAGCAGTTTTTGTGTAGGCGCGTGGGTGGGTTTTGTACTTACCGGTGAGTTCGGCGGAAAGCACGGCGTCCCAAGGCAGATTGGCGTACTTTGCCATGTTCGTGAGGAGGGCGATGTTTCCGTTCGACAGCGAGGCAATGATGTATTTCGACTTTAGCCGAAGTAGGCCATCGGTCGAATCCGTCCAGCCGTTGAGTCGGTGCCAGGCTTTATTGAATTCTGTGAGTTCAGCGTCATCGATCGACGGAAATCCGTACTCGTCGAGGATTACTTCGAGTCGTTCTCGGTGAATTTGGTCGACGATTTTCCATTCATCTTCACCAGAGTTAACCTTTGCCATTCCCACGCCGTAGCCAGCGCGCCAATCGTCAGCGAACTTGTTCCAGTCGGCTTCGACCCCGTGCTTTGTGCCTAGTTCGGCTGCCTGTCGAGATATTGAAGTGCGCCAATCGACAACCGTGCCGAACACGTCGAACACGAGGGCTTTGATTTGGCTTTTGCTCATTTGGCACCTCCCTCGATCCTGATCTGTCTAAATAAAAATGTCGCAAGCGACCCGACGAGCGGTATTCTAGTTGCCAGCGCCGGTCTGTCCAGATCAGACTCGTCGAATGAGCGGTGATTTTATCGAATTGAATCCCGTTTAACACTCCATTTAGGAATATTCAAACAATGCCAAACTCTGTGAAGCGACTGTACATAACCGAAGCTGAAGTCAACGAAATGTTGGACATGAATCTGGCGCTTGAAGCGTTGGATGAGGTGTTCAAGGCGAGGTCGGCTGGTGAAGTTCGCAATGAACCTCGACATCGATTAGCAGCGGGCAACGGCTCAATGAACTTTATGGCTGCAACGTGGCCTGAAAAGGGTTGGGCAGGGCATAAGTCGTACGTTAGCGGCGACTTCCGAGTAACGCTGTACGGCACGAACGGCGAAGGATTGCTGGCGTTGATCGGAGCGGGGCGCATGGGGCAAATTCGTACGGGCGCTGCCTCAGGAATCGCCACGAAATACATGGCGCGTGAGAATGCTTCGTCGGTTGGAATTATCGGTTCTGGCTACCAGGCGCAGACGCAACTCGAAGCAGTTTGTGCAGTTCGGGATATCAAAGATGTAAAAGTGTTTTCTCGTACCACCGAGAAACGAGAGAAGTTTGCTTCTGTGATGAGCGAACGGCTTGGAGTGAACGTGGTTGCGGTCGATTCCAAGGAAGCTGCCGCTGAGGGAATGGATGTGTTGGTCGCGGTGACTAGCTCGGTCGAACCAGTGATAACTGGCGATATGGTCGAACCGGGAATGCACATTAATGCTGCCGGGAACAATTCGTGGATGAAGCGGGAACTGGATACTGCAGCGATCGTGAAGGCAGATATGGTTGCTTGTGACGATATCGACCAGACGAAAATCGAGTGCGGCGAGCTGATGCGTGCTGTGGAAGTCGGCCACTTCGCATGGGAATCGCTGGTGCGACTCGATCGTATAGTCGGAGGACTACGTACAGCGCGCTACTCACAGCATGACATCACACTATTTGAATCACAGGGCGTAGCGTTTGAGGACCTCTCAGTATGCGGTCGCCTCTACGAACTAGCGCTAGAGCGTGGGATCGGGACTGAGTTGGCGTAGCTGATTGCCGCGTCGGTCATCATCGCTATGATAATTTCTGAGACCAGTGCCGAGACATCTCACGTACACTCGCCGCCGGAAGGTCTGGCGAAGGGCGGCGGACTGGTATCAGCATGAAAGAAACTTCTGTGGCACTCGACTATCTAAAACTTAACGATTCAAACTCAATTCGTATCGCTGCCGACGATTTACACAGGCAGGTTTCTGCAATACTGCAGGGCGTGGGTACACCGGCTGAGCACGCTGAGATCACGGCGAAAATCCTGGTGTCTTCGAGCCTGCGAGGTGTTGAAACGCACGGTGTTGGAAATGCCGTTCGATATGCCGAATCGATCGAGTCAGGTAACTACACCGTTCCACAGACCGTTGAAATCATCACTGAAACGGAATCGACCGCACTTCTGGATTGCGGAAATGGACTCGGCTTTGTTGCGGCTCATCAAGGAATGGAGATGTCGATTGCCAAAGCTCGAGACCTCGGCATCGGTATGACCACGATTCGCAATGGTCACCACATAGGTATGGTCGGATACTACCCGATGATGGCGGTCTCAGAAAGCATGATTGGAATGGCGATGACCAACGCCAGCCGAAGCGTGCGACCTGCGTTAGGTGCAAGACCGAGAGTCGGTACGAACCCAATAGCGTTTGGCGCTCCTGCTGGCGAAGAGCGTGACTTTATTTTCGATATGGCTACTTCGACAATCGCCAGCGGTAAGATAGGGCTTGCAAAGCGACTCGGAGTGCAGATGCCGGTCGGATGGGCTGTAACCGCTGAGGGAGAGCCGCTAACCGAACCTCGTGGCGAAAGGGGAGAAGACTGGGCGATGAATCCGCTAGGCGGCACTCGTGAACAAGGGGCACATAAGGGCTACGGCCTCGGAGTAGTGGTCGACATTTTGTGTGGTGTCCTTTCCGGAGGAGGATTCGGAGCGCAGCTAGCAGGCGGAGAAAACATGACATGGACGATGGCGATCGATATCGCCAAGTTCAGGGACGTTGATGATTTCAAATCGATGATGGACGACATGGTGCGGGAGCTTCACGCCACGCCTCCAATGCCTGGGGAAGACGGTGTACTTGTCGCTGGCGATCCAGAGGCTGATTTCGAGGACGATCGATCGGTTAACGGAGTACCTGTCGAGAACGGACAGTATGACGAGATGCGTGCTAAAGCGGCTCAACTAGGCGTTGAGGTGTTCATCTAATGGTCAATAAAGTAAAACTCAACGAATCCAATTCGACTCGGGTTCCAGCAGATGATTTGCAAACACAGCTGTCGTCGATTTTTCGAGCGGTGGGAACGACAGATCGGCACGCTGAAATAGCGGCCAAAGTTCTTGTTGCAGCGAGCGTACGCGGCGTCGACACCCATGGTGTAGCGAACGTCGTTGGCTATTCGAAAAATGCTGAGGATGGCGTGTACACAGTTCCGCAGCAGACTACGGTCATTAGCGAATCAGAAACGACCGCGCTTGTGAGCGGTGGGAATGGCATTGGGCTTGTTTCTGCGTATGAAGCGATGGAAATGGCGATTGCGAAGGCTAAGAAGCACGGGCTTGGGATGGTGAGCATCAAAGATGGCCACCACGTTGGGATGGTCGCCTACTACGCCTCTATGGCTCTTGAGCACGACATGATCGGTATGTCTATGACGACTGCTGCACCGGCAGTTCGACCTGCGCTGGGTGCGAAGAAGATGTTGGGAACTAATCCGATTGGATTTGCAGCACCCGCTGGTGAAGAACGAGATTTCTTTCTGGATATGGCGACTTCGACGGTTGCCAGCGGCAAGGTTGGGCTGGCTCATAGAATCGGCGTTCCGATTCCTGCTGGATGGGCGGTTACCACTGAGGGTGAAGAGATTACTGAGCCGCCGGATGGTGAGAACGATGCTTGGGCGTTGAATCCGCTTGGGAACACACGTGAACAGGGATCTCACAAGGGCTACGGGCTTGCTGTGCTGGTCGATATTTTGTGTGGTGTTCTATCTGGCGGTGGATTCAGTAATCAGCTGGACCGTGGCGAGAATATGAGCTGGGTCATGGCAATCGATATCGCGCGGTTCAGGGATGTTGATGATTTCAAGTTGATGATGGACGACATGATTCGTGAGCTTCACGCCACGCCAAGTTTGCCCGGAGCAAATCGGGTTTTGGTACCCGGAGACCCTGAAGCAGATTCGATGGATGATCGCTTGGCGAACGGTGTGCCGGTCGAGAACGGTCAGTACGCTGCGATTCGATCGCGGGCGGCCGAGGTCGGCGTCGAGGTTGTGATTTAGGACGTTGGGTGAACTAGGCTTGTTCCTCGGGAAATTGTTGAGTGGCGTGTCGAACTAATTGCTGAACAGGATCATCATGTCCCGTATCGCTAACTAGTTTCTATCTGAACGATTTCGGTTTGGCGTTTGCCGGTGATTTCGGGGCCGTCCTCTCCGAGATACACGTCCATTTCCGAGCGGACGCCGAACTCAGGTAAGTAGATACCGGGTTCGATCGTTACTCCAACTCCGTTGATGACAGTGCGAGTGTCGTGCGTCTCCCAGTCGTCAAGGTTTACGCCGTTCGAGTGAACTTCGTAGCCGAGAGAATGACCGAGTCGGTGTATGAAGAATTCGCCGTATCCTGCCTTGTCGATCACATCTCGAGCAACCCGGTCGATCTCCCAGCCCTGCGGATTTTCGCCCTCAAGAACACGATTTTCGAGGAGCTCAAACGCGGCATCTCTTGCGGCAGTTACGGCGTTGAACACTTCCAACTGCTTCGTATTGGGCGGTTCGCCGAGCTTGGCAGTCCACGTGATGTCGGCGGAGATATTGCGTTCGCCTTCCGAAGAAGTTTTTTTACGCGCCCAAAGGTCGATTAACAGCCAACCTTCGCGTCGAATCACTGCCGACTCGCCGGGTTGAGGATCGTAGTGCGGAATTGACGAATGCTCGTTAAACGATACGGACGGCCCATCGTCCCATTCGAGTCCGGCTCGATCGAAGCGACCACGGATGTGCTCGGCGATATCATGCTCCGTGAGCGCCCAGCGGATGTTCTCACCAACGAACTTGAACGTCTGTTTCACGATATTGTCGAGAGCATCGACAGCGAAGAAATGAGATTGCAGTTGCTCAGCGGTCCATCGTTCAGTTGAATACTGGATCACGTCACCAGAAGGCACTACTTCCACTCCAAACGATCGAATCAGTTCGATAGTTCCGGCATCGACTCGGCCCACTCTCGGCAGTTCGTAGAGCGGCGAGTATTCCATCGCAACGGTCTTCGCACCGCGTAGCCCAGCCTTGAGTCCAGCGATCATCTGCAGTCGATTGCCGTAAGCGGTTACCCGTGGCGAGTCGCTAGGGAAGTGCTCGATGTCGACTTCGTGGGCAAGTAGCTGCGGTTCGCCGTTGGCTGGTATCCACAACCACACGGGTCGGGTTAGTCGCTCGACACGCCGTCCGAGTGCTGCTTCAAAGACAGGGTTTGTGTAGCGATAGTCTCTAGTGAGCCAGCCATCAATGCTAGCTGATTGAAGGAACTGACGTGCATCATCGAGAGAGTGGCCCTCAGTTGAATTTAGTGAATTTGAGGCGATATCGCTAAGGCTCATAGTATTTGTTTTTGATCGGACCTTTTGGTCGATCCTCGCCGGTCTTTGCGTACCAGGGAGTGTGTTCTTTCGTGTACTTCTTTTCCCATTTTTCTTTGCGCTTGAAATCGCGGTATTTCCAGATTACAAACCAATCGGCGATTAGGATGGGCACACCGGTCAAAATTGCGCCCGTATATCTTGCGTCAGCTGACCACGCAAGACCATCTATTGGCGTGCAAGCGCACGCGAATTCTAGTGCCGACAAGTGAAAAATTGCCCATACAGCTAGCGCTGGAATTCCAAGGAATATCGCAGCTGGCCAGTAGAGCAGTTTTACCCAGTCTTTTTCACGAACTGGTGTTGGTGATGACATGATCGCCACATCTTACAACTTCGATTTGGCTAGTTCAGTGTAGGAAGCCAGCGCATTTTCGTAGGCTTCAGGTGTGTTGATGTCGAGTCGGACGATGGCTGAGTCGAATTTAACCCTGTGGTGATTAAGATCGGGCTTGCGGAAAATCGCACGAACACCTTCGCCTTCTTCCGTAATGTTCATCAGGTCGGAGCGGAGTTGTGCGTCGAAAACTAGCGGGTGACCGCCGTGCCCATCGAATCCGGGGGACGTGACATCTGCACCCAAGTCGGTGTGAAGCCTCAGTACTTTTTCGATAACCCAGGCAGGACGTGGCTGATCGACTGCCAATAGGACGATCGAGTGGATACCGTCGGGCAGTTCCCAGACTCCGGCTTTGATTGAAGTTGTTTTGCCTTCGAGATATTTCGGGTTGTATGCCCTGATGATGCCTGGACGATCCTTAAGCAACGGGGCCATTTCGACATCGTACTTGCCCGTTACAACCACGACCTTGTCGCATCCGCCTTGCAGCAGCGAGTTCATCTGATACTCAATCAGGGTCGTTCCACGCCATTCCAGCAGGCCTTTCGGACTGCCCATTCGGCTGGACTCACCTGCTGCAAGAATGATGCCGACCGCGTTGTAGCTCGGCACGCTAGTCAGCGCCTACAGCTTCGGCTGTTGAAGCGGTTTCGGGTCGACGATCTGCCTTTTCGGCAGCTTTTTCGATGAGGCGCTGGTCGAGCTTGAGGGTTCCGCCATCGCCTCCGAGTCGGAATCCAACGATTTCGGCCATGATCGAAAGAGCGATTTCTTCAGGAGTTCTCGCCGAAATGTTCAGACCGATAGGGGAGCGCACGTTTTGGACTTCTTCCATAGTGAAGCCATCGGCGAACAGCTCTTCAAATATGAGAATTGTCTTTCGCTTGCTGCCAAGCAGCCCGACGTAACTGGCCGGTGTTCGCATTGCTGCCGCAGTCGCTGACGAGTCGTAGCGATGACCGCGAGTTGCGATCACGATGAACGAGTTTGTTCCGATTGGTAGCTTCTTGAAGGCTGATCCGTAGTCGGAAACAACCGTCTGTTCGGCTTCAGGGAAGCGAGTTGGATTAGAGAAATCTTCACGGTCGTCGATTATGAATATGCGGAAACCGAGAGACGAAGCGATTCCTGAGATCGCCTTGGAAACATGACCACCACCGGCGAGAACGAGGGTCGGAGGAGTGGTGTATGCCTCGACGAAGTACTCGGCACCCGATTCGGCCGTGATGTAGTCGTTCTTGCCCATCGCCATAAGGTTACGAGCGTTGTTTATAGCGTCCGAGTCTAGCTTTTCGTCGCCGAGTGATCCTGATGTAGATCCGTTCTCACGGATCAATAACTTTGCGCCTGCAGAAAGTCCTGAACCGTCGGTAGATTTCATCAAACTGGCGACCGCAACTGGTGCTCCACCCTCGTAGGCGGCGATGACTTCTTCGTTGAAATCTTTGGCAGGATTCGAGGAATCTGACTTGCGTAGCGGGTCGAGCAAGAAGTACATCGTGCCACCGCAAACGAGTCCGTCTTCAGCTGCAAGATCTTCATTGAGTTCGTAGTCGCGCATTTCAGCGACCCCGCCACTCGACAGCAACTGTGACGACGCGAACCAAATGTCACCTTCGACGCAACCGCCGCCCAGCGTGCCCACGCCTGAGCCATCGGCTCGGACGAGCAGCTTTGCGCCTGGTTTCTGGGGCGTTGAACCGGAGGTTTTGACTACGGTTGCGACAACCATGTCGTTACCAGCCGCTATTTCGTCAGATGCAGCTCGAAATACCTGTTCCATTTGTTACTCGGCGTTTAGTTGAAGTTGTGTACGGATTAGATGCGGGTTACGACCCCGAAGATGCTTACGCATTTTTACTGAGGTCGCTGATTCGGTCTGGGAATCAGATTACCACATTCAAGAACGAATCCTGCTTTCGGTCGAGTATCTGGTAATGTCCGATTTCCGCCAGCGGACAACTCAGATCGCTGGGTAATACGTGCAGTAGGGCTGAATGCCAAAAGTAGTGAGAGTTTCTAGTCGTAAGACTGGTCATATCGCGACTGAGACTTAGGCTTTGCTCAGGCGCTCGGCTGCGTCTTGAACTGATCGGACGATCTTGTCGTATCCGGTGCAGCGACAAAGGTTGCCTGCCAGCTTGAGTCGAATTTCGTTCTCGCTTGGATGCGGATTTTCGTTGAGCAGCGCTGTTGTTGCAATCATGAAACCCGGTGTGCAGAAACCGCACTGAAGTCCTGAGTTTTCTACAAATGCGTCCTGAACCGGCGAGAGATGGCCGTGGTCGGAGAGACCTTCGACGGTTGTTACTTCTCGACCGTTGATTTCAGGTGCGAGAATGAGGCATGAGCACGACGACTTGCCATCGACCATCACGGTGCAAGCACCGCAGTTGCCGTTTGAACAGCCTTCTTTAGTTCCTGTCAGTTTCAGCTGATCTCGAAGAGTTTCGAGTAGCGTCCAAGTTGAATCGACGAGAATTTCGTGCTCAACACCGTTTACTGTAGTTTTGATCTGTTTCTTGCTCATTTAGGCGAGTCTTTCCAGGCAGATATTTAGAGTTCGTTTGGTGAGAACTCTGATCAATTCTTTTCGGTATTCGGCTGATCCACGAACATCGGTGATCGGGACGGCGGAATCGACAGCTAAGTCGGCCGTCTTGTCGATCGCTAAGGCATCAATCACGGTTCCTTCGAGGAACTCTTCCGCTGCATATGCCCGAACTGGAGTCGGGGCTACAGATGCAAGAGCGATTCGAGCTTTGGTGACTACCTTGGTAGAGGGATTGACCTCAATGAGTGATCCCACACCGGCGACTGCGATGTCCATCTCATTTCGTGGAATGAACCGCAAGTAAGCCGAAGCAGTATTGTTCGAAGGGGCAGGAAGCACGAGCTCTTTGAGAATTTCGCCCTTTTCAAGAACGGTTTGACCCGGTCCCGCAAAGAAATCTATCAGTGGTATTTCACGTCCACCTGCAGCACTAGCAGTGTGTGCGACCGCTTCGTGGATGAGGAGAGCAGGAATTGTGTCGGCAGATGGTGCGGCGTTGCATACGTTGCCGCCGACGCTTGCACGGTTCTGAATATGAATCGAACCAACGAGTTCTGTTGATTCCGAGAGGGCAGGGAAGCCACCCGTTTCCACTGTGTACTTGTGAATTTCAGTACATGATACGGCGGATCCGATTCGCAAGCCCGAGCCGTTCGATTCCAGAGTAAGGAGTTCGGGAACTCGCTTTAAGTCGACAACGAGATCGGCGTGACGTCGGTTGCTCTTCAGTTGGTCGATGATGTCGGTGCCGCCCGAGAGCGGTCGCACCTCGCCGGGGCGGGCCAATAGCTCAATCGCACTCGCTAGCGAGTTTGGCGCTTCGTAATCAAAATTCGGCATTCGTTCGTGCTTCTCCAGTATTTGTGTGCGATTGCTTGTGCCTGCGTGATTTCGTCGGTGAATTGACCCTGGCAAAAACTCTCGCTCGGGCGAGATTGTACGCTTTATCCAACTCTGTATTCAGCAAGCGTGTCCCATTTTGGGGTCAGTCCTAGTCCGGGTAGTTCGGGGGCGTAGACGTATCCGTCCTTGATTACCAGTTCGTGCTCCCATACTTTGCCGTGCATCGGGTTCACCGAATCACGGTAGTACTCGAGGATTAGACCGTTCGGAATAGCGGCAACGAGGTGTATGTGAACCTCTTGAGCACCGTGCGGGGCGACATCGAGATCGTTCGCCTGAGCAAGCGCTGCCACTTTCATGAATTCAGTGATTCCGCCAAGAACGAGCGCATCGGGCTGAAGAATATCGACGGCGCGGGCGTTGATCATGTCTCTGAAGCCGTAGCGGGTGTATTCATTCTCACCAGCGGCAATGGGTACAGATGTTGCGCGGGTGATCTCGGCTTGGCCAATGTAGTCGTCTGGCTCCACGGGCTCTTCGAACCAAAACAGATCATATTGTTCGGCTTTTCGAGCGAATTCGATCGCCTGGTAGTGCCGATAAGCGTTGTTGGCGTCGACCATCAAACGAACATCAGGTCCGATAGTTTCTCGACAAACTCGCACTCGTTCGATGTCTTCGTTGATAGATACTGCACCAACCTTGATCTTCACAGCCCGTGCGCCAAGTTCGACGTTATCTTCCATCTCCTTAGCAAGTTCTTTGAGGCCTTTACCTTCCTCGTAGTAGCCGCCAGCGATGTAGGTATCGACCTTGTTGGTGAAGCCACCTAGCAACTTGTAGACGGGTATATTTGCGACTTTGCCCTTGATGTCCCAAAGGGCGATATCGATGCCACCGATGATGCGGGTTGAAATTCCGCGTCGACCAACCAGCTTGGGGCGCCACATGGCGTGCCAAAGTGCCTCGTTGTTAAGCGGGTCTTGTCCGATCAGCCCTTTCTTGAAATGTTCTACGAATGCTAGACCCACTTCAGGTGTTGCCTCGATGCCACCGGCGAGACCGATTCCCTGAATGTCGGGATCGTCGGTGTCGATCACGACGATGTTCAGCAAATTGTGGGTGTACGTATACAGACCATTGGTGATCGGAATTGCTCGCGGCCATTTGAACATTTCCAGTCGTACATCTGTGATCTTCATCGAGGGTTGCCCTTGTTTTAATTGGAGCTTGGTTTCAGCAATGGTTGGATGGCCGTTTAAATTGCGATTTGGGCGGAGTGTAGCAGCGAAGAAGCATTGAGCACATCAGGTGGCGGCAGATGGTTGGATTACAGAGAGCAAAAAAACCGAATTTAATGCCGGCGTAGGTCATTTATTTTATCCATGAATCTGATGGCTACTTGGCGGGTGCTAGTGCTATCGTTGATGAAATGGAAAGTATGCCTTCAATAGATTCTTCATCGTCGTTCCGCCAGAGCTATCTGGAACGAGATCGTATCGAGGAAGATCGATTCGAAGAGGATCGACGCAGGCGCATGGGCATGGCTATTGCGATTATTCCCTTCGGCATAGCAATGGCGCTGGTTGTTCAGTACATCAATATCGTTGTAGCAATCGACGATGCTGACTGGCGGTACGTGCTTCAGCGTCCCAATTTCTCGCACATTTTGAAACTTTCACTCGCCCCGATTATTGGTGGCGGAGTTTCGATGTTCTTCGCTGGATTGATCGCAACTTCAGTAGCCGGTAGGGAAGGGCGTTACCTGCCTTATCTCATGACGGCAATCATCTTTGCGCTCACCATGCCTATTTTGGTCAGCACGTTGTTACCGGCGAACCTATTTCTACTTGAAATTACCGGTCTGACGTTTTCTGAGAGCTCTGCTGGTCAAGCTTTTTCATCTTGGATTTGGAGCACTCCGTTCTTCGTGTTGACTTACGCGATGACAGGCATCAAGCAGGCTATTTGGGGCGGCGCCGCTTCGGTACTGCTTGCGGCCTCTGTGTTCAAGTTCAACGGTCCCAACAGCGACAGTTTTAGTTTGATTCGTTCGCTGGCGATTACTTCAGCGGTGAGCCTGGTTGTGGTTTTGGTTGTGATGTTCGGTCCTCTCGGCATTTTCGAAATACTGTTCGATTCGTTCCGAATTACAAAAACCGGCTAGAAGCTTCCGTCTCAACTGGCTTGCACTTCTGTATGCGACCAATTCCGCAATGCTGCGTTGGATTAGCCGCCGAGAACTTCGGCGAGGGCGATGCACGAATCGACGGACTGTTCACAAAGTATCACGGTGTTTCCGACCACTGCGAACCCCTTGTATTTTGTGACCGCCGACGAACCTGCGCCACGGTTGCTTGAACCGAACTGACCGCCCTCGCGGAAGCTTTGGTCGATAGCTTCGGCTGCATTATCAAATCCGGCAGTTTTGGCGACTTCGTGCGAATCGTAGAAGCGAACCTCGATGTCTTTTGCATTGAAGAATCCGTACCAAATGTCGGTTGCTTCCGGCACGGTATCGGTTCCGAACTGCTTGGATTTCTTCCATCCTGCTGCCACGTAGTCTTCGAACGCTAGGGTCTTATCGGGGCTGAGAACTCGTGACACTTCTGCGAGGGCGTCGTCCGCTTCATCTGCCGCTGGTGCCGCTGCGTCTCCGGCTCCGTCTGAATCGGAGTCCGAGTCCGATGATCCGCAAGCCATTGCCAGCGACAAGGCACCTACGATGAGTGCTAAGAGCAGCCATCTAGAGTACTTGGACAGGGAGCTGAATTTGATGACGTGCGACATGCGGGGTGACCTCGTGGATCGAAATGATTCTTAATAGGCGTGCTGTTGGGGGAGAGGTTACCAATTGCGATTAGTTCCCACAATGGTTTTCGAAATAACTAGAGCTATGATTCGATTGGAGTGTTACTCAGGGTGGTTATCGTGAGAGAATCAATGTCGCCCAAGCGTGTAGGTCGCAGTGCAACCGCACTGCCTCACCGCTTATCGGGGGCCCGTAGCTCAGTTGGTTAGAGCAATCGACTCATAATCGATTGGTCGCAGGT
>CAWVRY010000010.1:0-52699 GCA_963932695.1 uncultured bacterium
TGGTGCCGAGGGGCGGACTCGAACCGCCGACACATGGATTTTCAATCCATTGCTCTACCAACTGAGCTACCTCGGCATTGGCATCCACTTACTGTGCTATCAAGACCTGTTCGGTCGACTGCACGGCAACCAATCGTAGCTGCGGCGTGGTTCGTAGGCAATAGAACTTACGACGAGCCTAAGGGAGTTCGGGTGATTCCTCGCTATGTTTGCTTCAATTTGAACGTCGTTGGCGGTGCTCGCTGCTATAATTTCGCCTGCTTAACGCACGTATGTTTGTTGACTGGAACCGGTGCGGGTGTAGTTTGAACTCCAGCGGTTTCTAATCTGTTTTATTCGTAGAGGATACTAATGGCGACTCTGATCATCGCTTCAATCTCGGATCGTTCGGGAAAAACGGCTATCGCAGCTGCGCTCGCTTCAAAGCTGAGCAGTGAGGATTCTCCAGTGGCCGTTGGTAAAGCGCTGGGGAATAGCTCGACGAGCGATAACGACGCTGCGGTTTTCGCAAGTTTGTTGCCTGAGAACCCGGCTGTAAGCGGTGCTACGGCTGATATTGCGTCGGCTATTTCAGCAAACACTGGATCGAGCAATATTGCGATTGTCGAGGGATCATCAAACGCCCAGTCGAATGTTGATATGGCGAACTCTACCGACGGTCTGGTGTTATTGATTGCTCGGTTTGGCGAGGATATCGCTGGTGCTGCCAAAGCGTATGGTTCACGACTCGCTGGTGTGATCATCAACGGAGTGCCTAAGTATCGTGCGGGCGAAGTTTCGGGTGCTTTAGCCGATGAAATGGAAGCTGCCGGAACGAAGTTGCTTGGAGCGATTCCTGATGATCGTCGAATGCTCGCTCCGAAGCTCGGCCAAGTTGCTGAGTTCTTAGGCGGGCAGTTCTTGACCGGCGAAGACGAATCGGATCGACTTCTCGATAATTTCCTTATAGGTGGTCTGGTTCTCGATTGGGGTCCGTTCTACTTCTCGAGTCGTACCAATACTGGTGTGATCGTGCGTGGCGATCGTCCTGACGTTCAGCTTGCTGCGATTCAGACTGATACGACTAAGGCACTAATCCTCACGAAGGGTGTGCGACCGGTCGAGTATGTGATGTACGAAGCTGCTCAACGCGGCATTCCGCTGGTGGTAGTTCCAGGCAACACGCACGACGTTGCCGAGCAGATCGAGGGCTTGCAGCCGGAAGTTGGGTTCGATCACTCTTCTAAATTGGATCGGATGATCGATCTGATTGATGAGAATGTCGACGTTTCGGTACTCGAAGATCAGCTCGCTCAACCTGCCACTCGCTAGAAATAGCGTTTTCGCGCCATTTAGATTCAATCCGGCTGATCCATAGTTAGTTTTCAAGTAAGAACTAGCGCATGGGTTTCATTGCGCAGCCACTCAGTAATAGGCTTATTTCGTGCCATCAGGAATTATCAAGAGCTTACTCGACACAATCGCCCCGCCAAGCGGATCAGACCGGCGCAGGTTTGGCCCTGTATTTTTCGCTAAGACTGCGTTCTACATTGGCGTCGTCGCTGCCGGAATTTTTGTTTTTACCTCATATGTGTTGTTTGACAACGATCGAGAGCTTGAGGTTATTCCGGCTACGCGGGTCGAGTCGGAGATATTTAATCCGGTTAAGGAATTCTTGATGTCGTCCGAAGTTCAGTCGCTTAATGATCGTTCGGTCATGGTGAATTGCTGGAGCGAGTTTGAATACCTTGAATTCAAGATCGAATATCTCGATCAGGGTTCGTGGCGAGCAAATGCGTACTACAACTTTGTTCGCTATCACTGGCGAGTCGACGATATGACGTTGGAAGTTACCCGCGACCCGTGGGTGCGAACTACTTATCCAACCATTAAGTGCTAACCGTTGTTGGCGAAAAGATAGGTTATTTCTGGTGGTTGATATCGTTTGAGTATTTTGAGCACGGTTCCTGGTGTTGCATCTCTAAAGCGACAGCGTTGGACGAAATCTCTCATTGCCTTGACCACGGTTTATATTTCCGTGACGATCGGGATGATTGCTATCGTAATTTACTTCTCTCCAGCGAGGTTCGATGGGGAGCTCGACGTTATTCCTGCTACCCGAATTGAAGCGCAAGTAATTGTTGAGGTTCAGGAATATCTGAAAACGGCGACCCATCATGGTTTTGCCGATCTCGATGATGAGGCGAGTAGTTGCTGGGAAGTGTTCGAGAACGAACGGTTTGTTGCGGAATATTTGAACCGCGGTGAGTGGAGAATTCACGCTTGGTACGAACGCCTTCGATACTTTTGGCGAGTTGATGATGTGACCTTGGAAGTTAAGCGCGATCTCTGGTTGCTTGATTACCTCGATACTGTTCCGCTGTCAATTTCCTGCTGATATTTCCGCTACTTGGTCGTGATGGCAGCTTTTGCCACCTGAACTGGTGAAAATGGGGCTGCTCTCGGGTGAATCGTTACCAAATTAGTGCCAATCTGGTGAGCATTTTTCCGGGCGGCGGCTAACATTGCTGGATGCCTTCGATTTCATCCACAGAGAACCTACTTGCCGAGCTTTCCGAACGACAGCGTGAGGCTGTAACACACACGGGTGGTCCACTACTAATCGTCGCCGGTCCTGGTTCGGGGAAAACCCGAGTTATGGCTCATCGTGTCGCCTACTTAGTCGGTGAAAAAGGCATCCCGCCATGGAAGATTCTGGCGGTAACCTTTACGAACAAAGCAGCTCGCGAACTTCGAGAGCGTTGCGAACGTTTGGTTGGTGTTGGATCGAACGAGCTTCAAGTCAGAACGTTTCATGGATTCTGCTCGCGAGTGCTGCGTGCTGATGGTGACAAAGTTGATCTGAAACCCGAGTTCACGATTTACGATGCTGATGATCAGGCGCGAGTCGCCCGCAAAATTCTAAATGACTTCGACGTCGATCCGAAGCAGTTCCCGCCTCGTGCGCTTTTGAGCGTTATTTCCGACGCTAAAAACAACATGCGAAGCCCTGCGCAGCTTTCGCGACGGACCGAGACGTATCGAGACGAAGTTGCTGTCCGAGTATATGAAGCCTATGAAGGCGCATTGCAGCGTGCGAACGCAGTCGATTTCGACGACTTGCTGTTGAAGACTTTCCTACTTCTTGAGGGGCATCCTGAGATGCTTGAGAAATACCAGGAGCGATTCGAGCATCTATTAGTCGACGAGTTTCAGGACACGAACGCACTTCAGTTTCAGGTTGCGAGACTTTTGGCAATGAAAAGTCAGAATATTTGTGTTGTTGGCGATCCTGACCAGTCGATCTACTCATGGCGTCATGCTGATCCTACGAACCTGACCGATTTTCAGAGCACCTTCAAAAACACCAAGATTGTGACACTCGACCAGAGCTACCGTTCTACCCAGATCATCCTTGAAGCTGCCGATGCGGTTATCGGGAACAACGACGGTCGTATGGAAAAGACTCTCTGGACAGAGAACAGCCGTGGCACCCGCATTACTGTTGCCGAGGCATACAACGAAGAGGAAGAGGCTAGTCTCGTTCTGAAAGCCGCTACGGATCTAAAGAACAAAGATGGCATCGGCCGGAACGAAGTGGCGATTATGTATCGCGTCAACGCTCAGTCTCGAGCATTTGAAGTCGCGTGCAATCGAGAGGGAATTCCTTATCGATTGGTTGGTGGTGTGAAGTTCTACGATCGCAAAGAAGTCAAAGATATTTTGTCGTTCTTACGAGTCGTATCGAACCCGGCAGACGATGCCGCATTGGATCGAATAATCAATGTTCCTGCTCGTGGTATTTCTGCTCGATCAGTTGCCGAACTGCGTAGGGTTGCGATAGCGAACAACGTACCTGCTTTAGATGTGATTCTCGATATTACTCGTGTTCAATCGGGCGATGAAGATCCGCCTGCTTACTACGCTGAGTTGAACACTCGGGCTGTTAATTCAGTGGCAACGTTTGGTGACTTGGTCGCTCGATTCATCGAGCAGTCATTGGCGTTAGATACGAATGAGCTTATTGACCTCATCGTTGAGCGAAGTGGATACGGAGCCATGCTTCGTGAGGATAAAGAACGCGGCGAAGAACGCATGGAAAACCTTCAAGAATTGAAGGCGTCGGCAGAGCAGTTCGCCGGTTCGGAAGAACGCGGGCAGCTAACCGAATTTTTGGAGAACGTGGCGCTTGTTTCTGATGTTGATGGGTTGCAAGGTGGAGATGATTCCGATCCCGATGAAGAGGCGATAACTCTCATCACTCTTCACCAAGCAAAAGGGCTTGAGTACGACGCTGTGTTCTTGGTAGGACTCGAAGAAGGGATGTTGCCACACTCCCGAAGCGTGGACGATCCTACACAGCTTCAAGAAGAACGTCGGCTCCTTTATGTAGGTATGACACGTGCGCGTAAACGGCTTTACATGTTCAGGGCTTTCCAACGTCGGTTCCGAGGCCAGTCTGGTTCGCAGATGGCTTCTCGATTCCTGCTTGAAATCCCAGATTCTTTGGTGACGACCCGAGATATTCGAGGTCACGACCGGGTTGCTGATCGCATGCCAGATCCGATGTGGACCAAGCGAATGGCCTCAACACCAGGACCTAGGCCTGCTTCTAAATCGAACGAAGGCTACACTGCTGGCGAAAAGGTTCGTCATAAAGCCTTTGGTGAGGGAATCGTTGTCAGTTCATCGGGCGTTGGCTCCGATACTCAGGTGACGGTTGCTTTCTCGGGGCAGGGCATAAAGAGGCTTATGCTCTCCTTTGCACCGCTTGAGAAAGTCGTAGAGGAAGAATCGAAGCAGCAGTTTGATCCTGACGAAGATAATTTCGAAACGCAGGATCCAGAACTTTTCGCACCTTAGTCGACGGTCGATTTTAGAGACCGCTGCGGTTGTACGTATCGAATTCAGGGGAGCTACTTAATGGGATCAAAAGTGGTTGCGATAAACATGAGTCCGGCATACACAATGTCGAAGCCAGCGGCCGATTCGATACGCTTGTTACTGGGCTTGGTGTTCAGGGTGATGCGCATAACGGGTTGACCATGAAACATCGAAGCCGAATCGCCAAAGATCCGACACAGCCTAATCTTCGGCAGGTTTATTTAATTCACTCAGAACTGTTCGATGAATCACGTTCAAAAGGCTTTGATGTTCGCCCCGGGATGATGGGTGAGAACGTCTCGACCGTCGACATCGATTTACTGTTGCTTCCAAAAAGCACATTGTTCAAGATCGGTGCGGACGCAGTAGTCGAGATCACCGGATTGAGAAATTCTTGTGTACAACTGGACGGACTCATTCCTGGGTTGATGAAGACTGCTTGGGTATCGAGAGGTAGGAAATGGGCTGTCGACGACTGCAAACCTGACGTCGTTATTGAATCAGTTGGCGAACTGGTTGGGATAATCCCGACATAGTCGTTCTTCGGCACGTAACCGCTTAAAGTAGTCACAAGCTGCTGTCGAATACGATCATTACTCGGGGCTAAATCTGTGTAACTCCTAATACAATCGGTTGCCATGAAAATGCCTCGATGGGATCGAATATATTTCTTTGTGTTCTCAGCAACCTCGTTTGCCGCGTTGAGCTTCGCAGCGTTGTTCGTCGTGCCGTTGGTGGAACTTACTAATTCGGATACAGGTGAAATAGTTCGGACGACGCTGGCGGCCGACGGTCAGTACCAACTGATACTGGTCAGCACATTGCCGGTATTTCTCGCAGGGAGCGCGTTGTGGGTCGTGCCCAAAGATGGCATCCCTGATCGAGCGGCGAAGATCAACATCTGGGTCGCAACATTATTAATCTACGTGTTCGTTGTTTTGTTCATTCTTGTGAACGGTATTTTGTTCTTCCCAACCGCAATATTTATGACTGCGGCCGCGGTAGGTTCGCAGGTGCGTCGGCGCAAACGGACTGTATTTGCTGAATCACCAGCTGAATCGAAATCAGGTTTGGGCGGCGGCAAGCGTCAGCGAAACAAGGGGCGGAATAAGAGTTAGACTGGCGCTAACTTCAGCAAGCAACGGTCCGACGCTCTCGTAGGATTGATGCATGCCTAACTTCTAGCAGCGGTGAGGATCGATATGACTACATCAGTATCGTCTGATGACACGGTTATTTCTGAGGAGCTTCGATCTTTTATTGATCTGGAGTCGAAGGCTGTCACCTACGAAATCGAACGACACGCGGTCGAGCGATTCACTTGCGCTATTGGCGACCCGAATCCGCTGTATACGAACAAAGATTTCGCTGAGTCGAGTTCCTACGGCGGTTTGATCGCACCCCCTACTTTCTTTAGATCTTTATTGCCAGGCGAATACCCGCTGCCTTATCCCGAGCCGTTCGCACATATTCTCGATGGTGGTAGCAAGTATCGATACAACGAGCCAGTTCGAGTTGGCGATCAGATAACGATAGTACGTAAAATCACCGATCTATTCGAGAAACACGGTCGAATGGGCACGATGCTGTTCAAGATTTCCGAGATCAGCTACAGGAATCAAGAGGGACGATTGGTCGCAACTCAGACCACGACGACGATCACCTACGGTACTGGCGAAAAGGACTCGGGCGTTGGCGATCACTAAATTTCAAACACCGATGTTCGAAGATGTGAACGTTGGGGATGAGCTTCCTGAACTGGTGAAGCACCCCGACAATCGACAGCTGGTGATGTATGCAGGGGCTTCGCAAGATTTCGTTGCCATCCACTACGATTTGAACGTTGCAAAAGAAGCAGGGCATCCCAATGTGATTATTCACGGGGCGCTTAAGAGCGCTTGGCTCGGTGAGCTAGTCACTGGATGGATCGGACCAGAGGGTCGATTATTGGAACTCGACGTGTCGTACCGTGCAATCGATTTTCCAGGTGACACGGCCACGTGCGTCGGAAAAGTCATTGACGCTCGAATCGAAGACGGTGTTGGTCTAGTCGAGATCGAAATTGGACTTCGCAATCCAGAAGGTGCGATTAGCACTCCAGGTCGTGCGCTCGTCTCACTGCCGACTCGTTCTGCGACCTAGCGGATTAGTCTGACTCCGCATTTCAAAATAAAAACAAACCTGATCTAATAGGACTTTGAACATATGAGTGGTGCGCTTGAAGGCAAAGTAGCAATCGTTACCGGGGCAGGTCGTGGAATCGGACGCGGTATCGCCGAAGAACTTTCAGCGAACGGTGCAAAGGTTGTGGTCAATGACGCTGGTCTTTCACTTTCGGGTGAATCTGAGGGACTAAGTCATGCTGACGAAGTGGTCGCTGCAATCAAAGCCGCTGGAGGCGAGGCCGTTGCTATTGCTGAGTCGGTTTCGACTTTCGATGGTGGAGAACGCATCGTTCAGGCCGCTCTCGATTCGTTCGGGCATTTGGATATTGTCGTTACAGCCGCCGGAATTCTTCGAGACCGAATGATCTACAACATGTCGGAAGAAGAGTGGGACTCCGTTTATGACGTTCATCTCAAAGGCACGTTCAACATTGTGCGACACGCCGCACCGCTGTTCCGGAAACAGCGTGGTGGGCGAGTCATCACATTTACTTCAGAGTCGGGACTGGTCGGGTTCCCCGGTCAGGCGAACTACGGCGCAGCTAAATCGGGAATTCACGGGTTTACTAAAGTTGTCGCAAAAGATCTCGGTAAGTACGGAGTAACCGCTAACTCGATCGCCCCTCGGGCGGAGACTCGCATGGTCGAGTCGATTCCACAGGCGACGCGAGAAAAGCTTGCAGCTAACGGGCTATTCCCAGGCAAGGGCGAAGCATCATGGGAGCCTGAAGACGTTGCGCCGTTCGTTGCATTTTTGGCTTCCGATTATTCAGCGCCGGTGAATGGACAGACGTTCCTAGTTTACGGCGGAAACGTTGTGCACATGACGCTTCCTCGGCGGGTGAAGACTATTTACAACTCTGCACCGCCCGCCACTTGGGAACCGGATCAGTTGGACGCACAGGTGGGTCCGAGCTTGCTAGGTCACCCGCCGGTTGAGGGTCCTATTTCAAGCAAACGACTCGAAGGCAAGGTTGCTGTCGTAACGGGCGCTGGACGCGGCATAGGGCGTGGCGTTGCGAAGCTATTGGCGTCGCAAGGGGCTGCTGTGGTCGTCGCCGATGTTGGAGCTTCTCTGGATGGTGATGGCGAAGACACGACACCGGCCGCACAGGTTGTCGAGGAGATATCAGAACTTGGCGGGCGTGCCGTCGCTTCGTATCACTCGGTGGCAACGATGGAGGGCGGCGAAAACATCGTCAAGACGGCGATGGAGCAGTTCGGTCGGCTCGATATTGTCGTGACTGCAGCAGGAATTTTGCGAGATCGCATGTTGTTCAACATGAGCGAGCAGGAGTGGGACGACGTAATGGGTGTGCACCTCAAAGGCACGTTTTCGGTCGTTCAGCCAGCGTCGAAGATTTTCAAAGAGCAGGGCAGCGGTCGAATCGTAACGTTTAGCTCGGTTTCGGGCTTGTACGGATACGGCGGTCAGGCGAACTACGGGGCTGCGAAGGACGCGATCGCTGGGTTTACTCGTGTAGTCGCCAAGGACTTGGCGAGGCACGGTGTGACTGCGAACGCTATATCGCCTGGCGCACAAACTCGAATGACTGATTCGATTCCAGATTCGACCAAAGATATGCGCAAGGGCGAGTTCCTCCCTGCGCCCGAAGGCACGCTGACGACTGAACCAGAGCAAGTAGCACCGATGATTGCGTGGCTCGCATCAGATCAGGCAGCAGACGTGACGGGGCGGATTTTCCATACCGTTGGAAATCGAGTCAGTTTGATGAACTCACCAGAACAGGGTCGATCGATTCACAAGGCAGGTCGCTGGACGGTCGAAGAACTTGCGGGTGTGTTCCCGGAGACGATCGGTATGGATCTTGTGAATCCCGCTCCGCCTCAGGATTAATATCGCTGACGGGAATCGTTATCCCGGTGTGTTGCGTTTGCGGTTCTAGCCGATGTTCAATCTGGGCATCAGGCCCACGTGCCAGCGAAATTCTTGGACTTCTAACATTCGCAGTTCACACGAAAGCGAAGTTGGACGATCTGCGGAGCATGATCTATGCCTTCCCTACTTGCTATGGTGGGCTTGGTGAAGCGATTGGTGCTTATGCGTTGGGTGTCCAAACCGTTCTCGACCCGGAATACGAAGGGTTCAGACCGGCAAAGTAATCGGCTGAATCTCGTTGCTATTTGTTAGCGCAGAGAGTTCGTAGAAATTCCTGTTGTAACAGCCATTCCAAGCTTAGGCACGTCGATGGTGAGCACGCCTTTGTTCAATGTGGAGCTACCCGAAGTTGGTACAACATTGTCGGGTTGTTCCCATGTGTTTGCCAGCTTTGGATCGTCTCCGGTCATCACCTGAACTGTTCCCTGACTGATGATTTGGCGATCAGAGAGGTCGATTGTCACCGTAACGTCCTGATCTACAGAACGGTTGACGAGGAATAGCGACATCGTTTCTGACTCTTCGTCGAAACTTGCAGAAGCGTCGATGAAGTCGACTTCACCTCGGTCGCCTGCGTCGTAGGTCGGACTGTCGACAGCCGGGGTAAGCGAGATGCCGTTGGCGTGTTTCGAATAGAGGGCGAACGGGTAGTAGATGCTTTGCTTCAACGTTCCGTCGGGTCGGGTAAGTACTGCAGCAATAACGTTCACTAATTGCGCAAGGCAAGCCACTTTCACTACGTCAGCTCGTCTGATGAAAGAGTTCATGTACTGGGCACAGACTAGCGCGTCTTCGAGATTGTATATCTCCTCGATTAGAGCAGGACCTGTCGCCCATTGGCCGTGTTGCGTAACGCCGCCACGTGCCTTGTACCAAACGTTCCATTCGTCGAAAGATACGTAAACATCGTGTGAACTTTTCTTCACGCCTTTTACGTAAGCAATCAGGCCTGCGTAATCATCGAGGATCGAGTCAATGACTACGCCTTCAGCGAGAAATTCGGGCGTGTTGTCGGCGGCGTTGGACGAGTATCTGTGGGCTGAGATGAACTCGATATCATCCCAGCAGGTTTCCAGGACAGCGCGGTCCCATTCGAGATAGGTTTCCATTTGGCGACCCGATGACCCTGCTGCGATTAACTCTATCGACGGGTCGAGTCCTCGCATAAGACGAGCGGCGTTACGTGCCTTCAGCGCGTATTCTTCGGCAGGCATGTGACCTGCTTGCCACGGACCGTCCATCTCATTGCCAAGGCACCACATTTTCACGGCGTGCGGTTCTTCTGAGCCGTTGTCACGGCGAGCTTGCGCCCATTGGGTTTCAGTATCGAGGTTGCAGTACTCAACGAGCGCGGCGGCTTCGGCAGGGCCGAGAGTGCCTAGATTCACGGCCATCATTGGCTCAGTGCCGACAAGCTTGCACCACTTGATGAATTCATCGGTGCCGAACGTGTTGGGTTCGGTTGTTTTCCACGCGAAATCGGGGAACGGTTTTCGGTCGGGTCCGACGCCGTCACGCCAATCGTAGTTGGAAACGAAATTCCCGCCGGGATAGCGGACGTACGGCATGTTCATGCCTGTCATATCTTCTGCAACGTCAGTGCGAATACCTTCGTCATTGGAGTGTTCGCCATTTGGCTCGTACACACCGCCGTAGATCGAACGACCTAGATGCTCGAGAAAGCCTGAGAAGATTCGCGAATCGATCTGCCCGTTATTGAACGATGTGTTGAGGGTGACTCTGGCTTCCAACTGTTACTCCTGCGCTGAACTTTTGTTATGCGGAGTGTATTTGATGTGTGAGCAACTAGATAAGAGGTAAACTCTCGATCAACCATGAAAATATTGATAAATGACCGAATCTACGACCTCGAAGTGAACCCTGAGCGACCGCTTTTGGATGTACTGCGGCAAGATGCTGGATTGACTGGGGCTAAATACGGCTGTGGTGAAGGCAATTGCGGAGCTTGTACGGTGCTTGTCGACGGTGAAGTAACGAGATCATGCATAACTCCGGTTGGATCGATGCTTGGTCGTGATGTCACGACCGTCGAGGGCTTGGCTGACGGGGAAGAGTTGAATTCTGTACAGCAGGCTTTCGTCGAAGAATCGGCGTTTCAGTGCGGGTACTGCACTCCGGGATTTGTGATCTCAGCGACTGCGCTATTGTCCAGAAATACGTCGCCCTCCACAGGTGATATCAAATCGGCGTTGAGCGGGCATATTTGTCGATGTGGTGCCTACGTTCGGATCGTTAAGGCCGTGCATAAAGCTTCCGATAGCCCAGATAACGGAGCGTCGGTATGACCACAACCGCCCAAGTCCTCCTTCGAGTTATCGGTCCCCCGTTCGCAGGGGTTGTTCAGCAAACGGGAGTGAGTCCTGAGTCAGCAGCGCTGTTGGAGATATTTTCTGATGGATCGGTATATGCGTATTCGGGAAAAGTTGAATACGGGCAAGGAATCCGGAACAGCTTCACGAGAATGATCGCTTCAACGCTGGAAGTTGATGTCACCAATGTCCACGTTATTTTGGCTGACACAGCCAGAGTTCCGTACGACCGTGGGACGACGGGTAGCGCATCGACTCGAACAGTTGGCGTTCAACTTATTCGGGCAGCGAACGCTGCCAAGATCGAACTCGCCGGGCGTAGCGTATCAAGTGGTTTACGGTCGGAAAACGACGTCGTAGAGATCGAAATATATGGCGATGAGCCCAGTGCTGAGGAGTTCAATCGATTAGCTCCACATACCGGGTCTGCGCGAATCGACGGTGCTGATCGCGTTACTGGTAGTGCCATTTTTGCTCACGATTTTGCGTTAGACGGAACGGCTTATGGTCGTCTGATTCGTCCGCCATCCATCGGGGCTAAATTGATTCGTATCGATTCAGCTCGCGCCGAGCAGGTCCCAGGATTTATTAAGTTGATTCAGGCAAATGGGATGATCGGAGTTGTCGGTGAGACGAAAGAGGCGGCAGATCGTGCAGCGTCCTTCGTGCGAGCGAGGTGGGATGAGGTTGGAGACGATGTTTCCGACTGGAGTCTTCCGTCGGCACTTAAAGACCGCGGAAGTGAGCCGGTGTCGCTGCGAGACGAAGGCGATATTTCTGCTGGGCTTACTGGAGCCGCACATGTGATATCAGGCGTGTACTACGCTCCGTACGTGGCGAACGCACAGATGGAGCCGAGTGCGGCTACTGCCGAATGGGGTCCGGACGGATCGCTGACCGTGTGGTGTGCCAATCGAGGTCCGTTTACTGAGCGAGCGTATCTTGCAGAGCATCTTGGAATCGACGCAGAGCAGATCCGGGTCATTATCCAAGAGGTTGGTGGATCGTTCGGCACTAAATCGCAATCGGTCAGTTTTGAAGCTGCGGTTTTGGCTCGTGAGTCAGGGCGTGCTGTGAAAATTTCGTACAACCGTGATGAGGAGTTTTCGACTAGTACTGTTCGTCCTGCTGCGCTGATGGAGATCGATGCAGCGGTTGATGTTTGCGGGAAGGTCGTCGCCTGGGACTACACGGCTTATCACGCTGGAGATAATGCATTCCGAGGTAGGCGTGGAGCAGATTCGCCATACGACGCACCTGATACGAGAATACGGGTGGCAGACTCTCCGTCTCCCTTGCCACACGGCTCATACCGTTCGCTCGGCGGCGCTGTGAATCACTTTGGCCGTGAAGTTCACATCGAAGCGATGGCGCACGAGTTAGGTATCGATCCATTGAAGTTTCGACTCGATAACCTGAGTCACCCTAGGTACCGGCGAGTCCTCGAAGAAGTCGCTGCGATGTGTGATTGGGAGTCTCGTGAATCGAGTGACGGTGTTGGATATGGCCTAGCCGTTGGCTTCGACGCTGGGAGCTACGTGGCTCAGGTGGCGAAGGTTGTTGTTACGGATGGAACGATCGTTGTAGAGCGGGTCGATGTTGCATTCGATTGCGGTCAAGTATTTAATCCTGACGGCGCTATAAATCAGATCGAAGGTTCTGTAGTTATGGGAATGGGGACGGCTCTTTGGGAAGAGGTCGAATTCGATGGTGGGCGTGTGCTCAACACCGGATTCGGTGGTTATAGAGTGCCTCGAATCACTGATGTTCCTGAGATCAATGTAAAGCTAATCGACGATCCGTCGAACACGCCAACAGGGGCTGGCGAACCGGGAATCGTACCGATTGCAGCAGCTATAGCCAACGCCGTGGCCGACGCGACTGGCAAGCCGGTTGATCGGTTACCACTTCAGCCCCAAATTTAGGTGTTTGGGCGATTAGGTTGTTGGTAGCCGGTACGCTCGGCGTGCTGTGTTTTGGAACAGCGATGATTTCTCGCTCGAGGTGAAGTCTTTGGCGACTCGTTTAAAAGCGTTCCAGAGCACCGTGTACGACATCGATTGGTTGTCGACAGGGAAGTTGCTTTCGAACATGCAACGTTCTACGCCGAGTTGTTCGATGCAGTGGTTGTAGTACGGCTCCATAACGGATGCGATGTCTTCAGATGTCGGCGGGGTAGGACGTTCGTGCCATCCGTATCCGCCCAACGGCATTCCGGTCCCGCCGAGCTTCACATTTACGTTTTCACAAGATACGAGAGCCGAGATGCCGTTTTGCCAATCTCGGAACATTTCGTCATGCTTGTTGACGTAGGGTCCGATTCCGATTGGACCGCCCAGATGATCGAGGATGATCGTGACGTTAGGGAACGCCTGTGCAAGTTCGACAAGCTCAGGAAGTTGGGTGTGGTAGTGCCATGCATCGAAGGTTAGACCAAGCTTGTCGAGAACAGCGAATCCCTCTCGAAATGTTGGGTCGGACAGTAAACCTTGCGGCGGACTCTTGTATCCCCCGATCTCGGGGCTAGCATCCCAGCAGGATGAGTTTCGAATGCCGCGATAGCGTTCTGGGGCTGCGGCGATCTGAGCTTCGAGCACTCCTTGAACTTCGGCACCAAGCGATAGATCGGCGTAGCCAACAATTCCAGCTGCGACATTCGTTCCGCCATAGATTCCGCTCGCTGATTGTGCTGCTATTCCGTTGACGAATTCGACTTCACCGACCGGACTCAAGCTTTCGGGTCCGTCTTTTCGATACATTGCACTGCATTCGACGAAGACGGTTTCCATGATGTTGTGTCCGCCGCCCATATCGACGAGAAGTTCGTCGAGCATGTAACGGAAGTCGGGTCGATCCCAGAAGTGATGATGCGGATCGCAGATCGGAAGATCAGGTTCGATCGCTTCTTCGGTTGTTAGCGATAGCCAGTCGGTGCGTGGAGTTGTCATGGTAGTTCTTTTGCTTTGGGCGTCGGACGACTTGGTCGCAACTGCAGTCTACCCTCCTTCTAGTTCCCTTCCGAAGGAGGGATAACCAGTGGTTACGGAAGGCGAAAGCAGATTACTTCACCATTTGGGCGAAGATTGGTTGTAGTTGGGCTCGGACTGCGCTTCGCTCTTCGTTGTCGGTAGGTGTGAGGAACGGGGATTGTTCTTCTGGGTCGGCATTGACGTCGAATAGGTTCCCGTCGTCGTAGAGCTTGTACTGGTGGGTGCGAATGAAGCGAGCGAATCGGTAGACACGACCACTCATTGGCTCGAAGTGGAAGTACATCCAATCTCGTGAATCGCCATCTTCACCCTTGAGCTGAGGCAAGAACGTTTGACCGTCCATAACGTAGTCGGCAGGGGGAGTGATTCCGGCGGCGTCGAGGATCGTCGGCAGGAAGTCAGACGAATCGACTAGATCGGTTTCGGTGTGACCCTCAGGGATCGTTCCGGGCCATCTGGCAATTAGTGGAACGTGAGTGCCTCGGTCGACAGTCAAGCCTTTGCCTCCGCAGATCTCGGTGTGCGAATGCATGGTTGAGCAGACTTCGATGGGCGATCCGTTGTCTCCAACGTAGATAACCAGCGTGTCCTCGGCGATACCGAGTTCTTCGAGTTTGTCGTTGACTCGTCCGATCACCTTGTCGTGATACTCGACCATGTCCTTGTAGTACTTCGCATCATCATCCCAGCCTTCGAGTTCGTCCCAAGTACGTCCACCGAGTGTCAGATTGGAGGGCGGGATGAAATCGTCGTATTCAGGACTGTCTGGGGTCGGTTCGAGCGGACGGTGAGTCAGCGCCATTGGGAAGTAGACGAAGAACGGATCGTCCTGGTTCTTCTCCATGAAATTCATGATGTAATCGGCGAATATGTCCTCGCCGTATTTGCCGTCCATGTTGTCGAGGAACTTGCCGTTTTCGTAGATGATCGGGTCCTTGTAACGGGAGCCTTTGTCTTCGGTATGGTGCGGGTGCCAAACACAGAATTCGTCGAAGCCCGCATTTTCGATCGTCTGGCCTGTAGAACGGGCTTCAGGCATTTCGTCGGGTGGGTTGTAAGAATGAAGCTGCCATTTGCCGGCGATGCAGGTTTTGTACCCGGCGTCAGAAAACAGATGCCCGAAAGTGACCTCTTTGGGGTCGATCAGTCCGAATCCAACGTAATTTCGGAAGTTGTACTTGCCCGTCATTAGTTGGATACGGGTAGGGGTGCAAAGCGGCTGTACGTGGGCGTTTTCGAAGCGTGCTCCGGTGGCCGCCATGCTGTCGAGAACAGGCGTTGCGTACGAGGTGCCGCCGTTCGCTCCTATGGCTTCATATCCGAGGTCGTCGGACATGATGAGAACGATGTTGGGTCTGCGGTTAGATGGCATGTTTGGCGATTGTGCTTTCCGTGGGACTGATTTGTCGGCTGGTTGTCGTCCTTTGATAGCCTCAGGATGACATTATTGTTTGTTGCTCACTCACTCCACCTCCCTCTCCAGGTGGAGTGAGGGTGGAATTTTGTACTTCGACATTTGTTTAGATTGCCGATATAACCCTCAACCCAGCCTTCTCCCAGTGGGAGAAGGAACTCGTTTACCGCTAGCTCAAGTAGTTGAGGGCGTTGAGGATTAGTTTTTGGAACTGCGGGTGCTGCTGTGACGAAGCTGCGTGCCCAAGCGCTATGTTGACAACTTTGCCGGCTCCAAACTGATGAGTCCAACCGAGTGGTTTGATGTCGTCTTCGACCACGCCGTGCATGAATACATCGATGCCGGTCTGAATATCGAGTCCGCAGTAGCACTCGTCGTAGGTCCAGAAAGTCGGCGACACACCGGAAGTGATCGGGTGGTCAGTCTGGTCGATCGTCACCTCGAACCAGCCGAATGGCGGGTGCCAACTCTCGCCAAGAACCCATCCGCCGCCAGTGATCTTCTTGGTTTGAGACCAGTCGGGGCAAGATGCGGCTGAAATGTGAACGGAAAGTAGTGATCCGCCACCTGCGACGTAACCTTCGAAGCCTTCGCGTTGTGAATTGTTGAGATCGTTATCGGTGGCTTCCTGACGAAGCGTGTTGAGCACGATTGCATCGAATGCCGATAGATCGCCTGAAAGCTCGTTGGCAGATTCAGACACAGTGGTCGAGTGTCCGGCTTCCTCAAGGAATGCCTGCAAAACTGGCGTCGATTCTTCGTACGGGTGCTTACCGCCGGTTATAAGAAGTAAATTCATTGAGGATTCTCCTGAGTTTTATTAGTAGCTTTGGGTTAAGAACCCATTAGTGGATCAATGTCTGGCTCCGGATCCGATGGGGATGTCGACTTCGAACTGGTGTCGGCAGATTGTGAACGGGCTTCGACCGGGTTCGCTGATTCCCATTCTTTTCGCCAAATTTCCATCAGTATGAATTCGTAGCCGTCGCGCCGAACATCACGCAACGGCTTGAATCCAGATTTCGTAAAGGACTTTTGAGCCCGTAAGTTGGTTGACAGTGTGTGGAGATATACCCGTTCAAGCTCGGTAGTCGTGAAAATGTGAGCGAGAGCGGTTTTGACGACATCGGTGCCGTAACCCTGACTCCAGTAATCGCGGTCTCCGATCATTATTCCCAGTTCGCACTGTAATTTTTCGGCGTTGATATCGTAATACATGCAGTTGCCAATATGGCGACCATCAGAAGTATCGATTGCCATTCGTACCGACCAAGGTGACGGATACGCAACGTCGTCCCGGTGGTAACGGAGATATTCGGTGAACGAGAGAGTTACCGGACGTGTTGCATCGAGCCCTGCCAGTTCAGGGTCTATGCGCCACGAATAGTCGGCTTCCGCGTCGTCCATAGACTTAGTGCGCAGCACGGTTATTTCTCCGACGAGGCGCAGCTCAGTCGTCGCTTCCTGCTCGCCCTTCATAAAAGGCCACAGCTTTTTCCAGGACTCGCGCTTCATTCCGATGGGTCAGCCTCTGTGATGCTTCTTTAATCTCAATCCATTCGACGTCATCGTACTCATGGTCGTGATCGGATGTATCGCCGCCAATGTACTTCATCAGGTACCAATGAACAGTCTTATCGATTCGGACTGTACTGTTTTCTTCAAATGGCATATCGCCGAGCGTTTGGCCTGCTGTACGGAAGAACGAGTAGTACGTGTCGTCAATGGCCGGGCCTGTTTCGACCTGCAGGCCGGTTTCTTCAGTGACTTCTCTGGCGGCAGTTTCTTCCACTGATTCTCCGTCTTCCGGTGTGCCTTTAGGCAGGGCCCATAGGGATTCTGCACGCCTGTGGCACAGGGCAACCGACAATTTCCCGCCGTTATTTGCGTCGGCGCGAAGCACTACCCCGCCAGCTGACCAGCGGTCGATTGAGTGATCTGTCGTGCGTTGACGGTTCATTTAATCGGTCGATACGAGGTTGATTGAGTACGAAAGTTCGATTGAGTTCACTAAATATGTGAACGGATTCTAAGTTTGGTGGTGCCAGCGGTCAAACGCTAGCGGTCGAACTTTCAACGTAACTGATGATCTATGGCAAATTCACCATATAAATAAATTGACACTGAACTGATCGAATTCGATAATTGGCAACTGGATAAACGCACAAAGATGCCAGTTCATAAGACACGATTAATTCAAGCAAGTATTATTTGCTCTCGCTCGTCAAGAGCGGTGGTCTACTTTGTGTTTTCTAATTTTTCGAGTTGCTCACAGGATTTATCAGATATCAAGTAACCGCGTAACTTTAGAGGTATGCGGTTTTTTTGCGCCTGAATCAGAATCATTCAAGCTCAATATTGAACAGTTCGCCGAACAGTCAGTTCGGGAGAAGGTAGTAAACATTGGATAAGCACGACTTCGTCATCCGATTCGCCGGAGAGGGCGGACAGGGACTGGTCACATCTGCAGATGCGTTGGCACGAGCAGCAGCCCAGGCCGGGTATTTCGTACAGACCCACTCGACGTTTCCGTCGCAGATTATGGGTGGTCCTGCATCATCACAAGTCAGAATTTCGACCACACCAGTACTGAGTTCGGGTGATGGTGTCGATGTACTTGTTGCTCTCAACCAGTACGCATACGACCACCACAATGAGGATCTACTCCCGGGTGGTGTAACCGTTTACAACGCTGAAGAATATGACCTGCCTGAAGGCGGAAGCTACTTCGGTATCAAGGCTGATGAGCTAGCTAAATCGACGGGTAACGCGCGTGCAGCGAACATGGTTACGATCGGCGCTGTTGCACAGTTGATCGATTTCAAACTCGAAGAAATTGATGCATTCATCACACAGCGATTCACTCGTGGACGTGATGGCGATTCAGAAATTATCGAAGCCAACATCAAGGCAGTTCGACTCGGTGTTGATGTTGCCTCGACTAGCGGATTCAAAGTTGGTCAGCTCGAGGCTCCTAACCCTCCTGACTATCAGCAAATAGTAATTACAGGTAACGCCGCTCTTTCAATGGGTGCTGCTGCTGCTGGAGTCGATTTCTACGCTGGATACCCAATTTCTCCTGCCACAACGGTTCTGGTTTGGATGGAGAACAACCTGTGGGGTGAGGGACGATTCGTTCATCAGGTCTCCTCTGAGATTGAAGCAATCAACGCAATTCTCGGTGCCGGATTTGCTGGTAAGAAAGCAATGACTGCTACTGCGGGTCCTGGCTTTTCGCTTATGAGCGAAGGTTTAGGTCTGGCTTGGATGGCGGAGATTCCTCTGGTTGTAACTAACGTCCAGCGTGGAGGACCGGCTACGGGTCTGCCAACCAAATCTGAACAGTCTGATCTTTTCAGCTGCATGCACCCCGCACACGGCGATATCAAGATGCCGGTCCTGGCTCCGGGCACTATTGAAGAGTGCTTCTTTGCTGGCGCGCTGGCTACGAACTGGGCAGAGCGGTATCAGGGTCCGGTGATTCTGGTTTCTGAGTTCGGTCTTGCTGAGCGTGGTGAGAATATCCGACGTCCTGACCTCTCTGAGATCAGCTCTGAGAGCCGGGCATCGGTAAGCGAAGGCGATACTGGCAAGCGATACGATTCGTGGGATGGCTCAACGCCTCTTGGGGGTATGCCGATTCCCGGTGGCGCAGGCGCGTACGTTGCGAACGGTTCGGAGCACGACGAGATTGGTGACACGACTCACCTACCTCGACACCACGTGCGTTTGATGGAACGACGCTTCAAGAAGCTTGATTTGCTTAATGGAGCGCACTACGAAATAGAAAACGCCGATGCTGATGTCATCATCATGCCTTGGGGTAGCTCGAAAGGTCCGGCGCGCGAAGCGTACGATAGGCTTCGTGACCAGGGCGAGAACGTCGGCTGGCTTTACTCGGTAGCGCTCAATCCGCTGCCTGAGGATGTGAAGAACGTTCTAAAATCTTCAAATAAGATCATTGTTCCTGAGCTAAACTACTTAGGTCAGTGGTCGTCGCTTCTCCGAATGGAAGGTTACAAAGCTGAGTCAGTGACTCAATACACGGGTCTGCCGTTTAGACCTGCGGATCTTGTAACGAGAATTAGCGAGCGAATCAAGGCTGGAGTATCAGCATGAGCAAGCGCAATCCTGAATACGATTTTGCCTGGTGCCCGGGATGTGGCGACTTTGGAGTGCGACGAGCACTTCAGGTAGCACTCGAGGGTTACTCGGTAGAACACGAAGAGCCACAGGCTAACAACGTTGTTGTAGCTGGTATCGGTTGTTCCGGAAACATGGTTCACCTTGTTGAAGGCGACCAGCCATTCGGCATCCACGGGATTCACGGACGTTCCCTACCGATCGCATTCGGCGTGAAGCAGGGCAATCCGAAGTTGAATACGGTTGTGGTTGCTGGTGACGGCGACTTTCTTTCAATCGGTGGTGAGCACCTTGGACCAGCCGCTAATCGAAACGTCAACATAACTGCTGTTGTTATGGATAACGGTGTGTACGGCTTGACGAAGGGTCAGTCGTCGCCAACCAGTGAGTTCGGAGCTGTTACAACTTCGACTCCATTGGGCAAGATCGAAACACCAGTTTCACCACTAAAGCTGTACATGTCGATCGGTGTCACATACATAGCTTCATACTACTCGAGCAAACCTCGTGTATTAGCTAAGATGATTCAGGAAGCTATGAATCACCAGGGCTTCAGCATAGTCCACGTTCAGTCGCCTTGTACCACTTACAACGACACTTACGACATTCTGAAGGGCAAGCCGAAGGAAGGTATCAAGGGCCTAGCTTTTGAGATTCCTGAAGACCACGATCCGACCAGTGTCGAGGACGCTAACGATCTATTGAGTCGACCCGGTGTCCCACTTGGAGTTATCTTCAAGAAGGAAGGCCAGACGCTTCAGGATCGCTATGAAGGATTGATGGCGCGGGCTCCGAAACGAACAAACGACGAACTACTTGATTCATACTTGCTTCAATAGTCATTCGAATAATTCGATAAACAAAAAAGCCCCGCCATGTGCGGGGCTTTTTTTGTACGCGGTTCCGAACCTAATTTTGCGCTGTCATTCTGAACTTGATTCAGAATCACGTTCGATCTGAATAGTCTAGAGATTCAGGTAAGTTGGACTACGACCGAGACTAGTCGACTTTTGCTCGTTCGACTACGTAGTACCGAAGCGAGTAGCGGAGGGCTATTCGCCCTCCGTGGAGCCGAGCTTTGAGTGCCGAGAGAGATACATCGAGGGTGTCGGCTGCCTCTTGATTCGAAAGACTTTGAACATAGCGAAGAATCACTGCGACTTTCAGGTCTTCAAGAAGGACGTCTATCGCTGCATCGATCCGGCCACCTAGTTCGCTGTTAATGGTCACTGCGACAGGCGATTATGCCCAGCTGCTTGAAGCGATGTCTGGGGGTCTTAAGATACGGTAATCTCTTTGCCGAGTTTGTCTTTGCGAATGCGCATTAGCGCTGCATTTACTGTGATGCGATACAGCCAAGTTGTTGGCTGGGTCATCACAACGAAATCGATCGCGTGCTTTGTACGCCGAGACAAAAGCGTCCTGAACCACTTCGTCAGCGTCGTGAGGATTGCCCATCATTCTCCTCAGGCCATCGTGCCTGACTCTCTCAAAGAGAAGTTGAAAACCTTACCGACGACTAATTTTCGTGTTCTGCTTGAGTGTTAAATCAAAAAACGACGATTTGTTCACCGTTTTTTTTGTCTGTTTTTCTCGCCGTACAGAACTAAATAATATTGTCGTGACGGAGTGCTGGTTCAATCTCATCTTCGATAGTTGGATGGTCTCGGAAGTAGTCTCGATGCCGTTTGTGGAAATACATGCTGTGCAACATGATGGCTAACCCGATTCCGGTGAGACCGTAAACGATGTTGGGGTCGATGTTAGAGTTTGGTCGAAACGACAGTGAAATGAAAGCAATGTAGCCGAAAATTCCGCCCAAAAGGCTTGGATGAGCCGATTTTCGGTTTAGCGAAATCGCTAGTGTCGTTCCAATCACAGCCGATACGAATACTTCTAAGGGAGCTATCGCTAAGGACGTTCCCATCATCGTTACGACGCCGTCGCCACCTTTGAATTTTGTGAAAGGTGAATTCCAGTGACCTGCGACTGCGGCAGTGACTGGAACAAGTAATTGAGTGCCATCGAGTCCGAGTTGTCGAGCCATCATGATGGCTGTGAAGCCCTTGATCGCGTCGATCAGCGTGACGATGAATCCCTGCTTGCGAGAAATCTCGCGCCACACATTTGTTGCACCGGCTTGACGTGACCCAACTTCGAACACGTTTACACCGTTTAGGCGCCCAACTGTGTACGCGACTGGAACTGCGCCGAATCCGAACGCAATGGCTGCTGCGAGCAGGTATGTGGTGAACGTTACTTCAGGGCTCATCTCGTGTGTCTGATTGTATCAGTGCTCGAATTTACGCCAAATTATGGGTGCGATTAATTGTGATGTTTCGCTAACCGTTGCTGGGGGGATGGGTTCACAATGACTGGCTATGTCTGATATTTCCGAGACGGATGTTAATTCGGGTAGCGCACCAAAACAACGAGATGTTGGTCTTATAGATTCAATGCGTAATTCTGCGTTGCAACGATTCGTTGCGGCGACGTTGTTTTGGGGCACTGGTCATCAGCTAATAAATGTGGCACAGGGCTACCTGCTTTTTGAACTTACTGGCTCGACTCTTTGGTTGGCTGCATTGGGTGCGACCGTTGGTATTCCGAACGTAATTGTGGGAGTTATGGCCGGAGTTCTCGCTGATCGAGTGCCACGGACGCGATTGCTCAAGATAGGGGCGGTCACAGCCGGTTCACCTATGTTGATAATCGCCCTTCTTTATTCGGCTGATCTGCTTGAGCCGTGGCACATCGTAGTCGGTGGCGTATTTCAAGGATCAGGCTTGGCGATCGATTGGATCTCACGATTATCGCTTCTTCCTGATGTCGTTCCGAAGAAGATTCTGGTGCGGTCAATCTCTCTTGATCAATCGGTGTTCAACGGCGCACGGGTAGTCGGGCCGTTGATTGGTGGGTTCCTGCTCGGAGCCGCCGGACCAGGTGCTGCTTACGGAGTAATCGCCGGACTGTTCGGCATTGCGTTCTTGATCTACACGACGTTCCGACCGGTATCGCAGGTCGTGAGGGCTAAATCGAAGGGCGTCATCCCAGATTTGGTCGAAGTCATTAAGGTGATTCGGGAGCGGCCGCTGCTTCGGATGAATCTGATGTTCACCGCCGTTAACGCTCTAGTGCTTGGTGGGATGGTCTTTATCATTCCAGCGTTCGCCAAAGATATTTTCGAAATTGATGAAAAAGGTCTCGGAGTTATGTTTGCTGGCGTTGGCATCGGAGCTGTCGCCGGAGCGATGACGATGTCGTGGACAGGTGGCGTACGCAAGGCAGGTCCGGCGCTATTGATAACCGATTTACTGTTCGGTATCTTCGTCATTTTTTGGGCGAACACTAGCAGTTTGATTATTGCCTTGCCGTTCGCATTTTTACTTGGTTACTTCAACTCGGTTCACGTTGCGTTGGGAATAGCAGTGATCCAGTTCAACGTGCCTGCTGAGGTCCGTGGCAGGGTGATTGGCGCGTACGAGATCGCTTGGTCGGGATTTCCGTTAGGTGGGCTAGCCAGCGGGTCGTTAGCAGCCATCTTTGGGCTACGAAGTGCGCTGACGATCCTCGCGGTCGGGCTGATCCTCTTCACGATCATTGTTGCGTCAGTCAGCTCCCGATTCAGGCAGAGCCGAATCGAGTAGCTAGGCTTCTTGGTCGAAGTAGTCGGCCTGGTATGGCGGAGCGAGAGGGTCGACATTGTTTTGAGCGTCAATTTCCGCTTGCTCGGATTCAGTGAGATATTTCGAAGGGCATCGAACCGTTAGATTGTTGGCGTTGAACGATCCATCGACGAGCTTTTGACCTTGAAGAATTATCTCCGAATGATCGTTGAAGAAGACCTGACCGATTTCACCTTTGTAGGTAACGTATAGTTGGTCGATGCCGTCTTCGTCCTTGATAGAGAAGTGTGCGGTGAGGCCATCGGCGTCTCGGACGTACGAATCCTGAACGAGCTTACCGGTGACTCCAACTTGACGATCGATTTCAGTCGGCGACGCTATACCTACTTGTGCGACCGATAGGTAGTCGACGGTAGCGCCTTCGAAAGCTGTGAAGGCGAAGTAGGCGAGGGCTGCTGAGACCAGCACGAACGCAAATGCTAGCTTGGCGCGAGGGCCCATTAGCGTAGATGTACGGGCTGTTGTTGCATCGATGGTTGGTGTGTGTTGTGGCTTGTCGTCGTTCTGTTGTGGCTCGTTAGTCATATTCGTTATCTACTTGCCTGAAGCGACTTTGAGTCGGGCAATATCGTGCTGAAGAACTCGTTGTTTTCGTCCTAAATATAGAACGTATGCGAAGAATAGCGCCCAGGTTACTGCGAAGACAGCAAACAGGTAACCGAGGTTGGTTTCCAGCTTTCCTTCTTCACGTTCTACGACGGAGAAGGCTGTTCCGTTTTCTGATGTGACGGTAATTGGAGCAAATCGCTCGCGGTGATCTCGCAGACGCCGAGCTGCTTCTGAAGGCTCAGCTTCCTGAGTCGAAACCCAACGGTCGCCAGCCTGATTTTCTAGGCCGTACGCGGTGCCCTTGAAGATTGTGAATGTGTGAATCGTTCCTGTGGAATCTGAAACGGCGAATCGGTTTAGTGCCCCCGCATCGTCGGTTTCAACACCAACTACGATGCCGTTTACGGGAGGTGTGTGCTCGGCAGAAGAAATCTGCGTAAGGCTCACTGAAACGGCGAGTGCGAGGATCAGCGCCAAGCCGACTCGTAAAGCTACGATTCGGATAGCGGTATTGGTCACGTTCGACATCAACTTCAATTGACTCCCGTCGTTGCTGACGCAGATGAGGCTCTTTTTAGTTCGACAAGATCGTCTTCAGACTTACGGATTTTGTATCGGGTCTGAACCAAGAAAATAAATAGGAAAGTAAACGCGATAGTCGACGCCAAAAGCACGATCCCGAGATCGCTGCCTAGAGTCGATTCTGCATCGGCGGCAGGTCCAGTGATGATCGGCGGGTGTGCCTGCGACCACAGGTTGGCGGCGAAGTAGATGATAGGGGTATCGATTGCACCGATCACACCGATGATCGCTGCAAGGCGTTGTCGCTGTGCTCCCGGTGGGAAGTAGCCTCGGAACATCAGGTAGGCGACGTAGATGAAAAACAGGATAAGCGCTGTGGTTAGTTTAGCTTCGCCGGTCCACCAAACAGCCCAGACTGGGCGAGCCCAGATCATTCCTGATAGGAGCATCAGGCCGCCGAAAATGACTCCGACCTCGGCCGAGGCAACGGCGAGTCGATCCCACTTCTCATTTTTTTTGAGCAGATACATGAACGAGCTGCCGCTCACGACAAATATGCCGAGCATCGATGCCCATGCCACTGGAACGTGGAAGTAGAGGATTCGCTGGACTGCGCCCTGGTTGGTTTCGGTGGGAACCCAGATGAATATCAGATACAGCGCAACACCCATCAGGGCGGCGCTGAGAATTAATAGTGGATCGAGCAGATCGAGGATTTTGTTCATCGAGAAGTGGTGTGTCGGTGATTTCTATCGAGCAAATACGCTGAGAATTTTATCACGAATGCGGTTTATTACAGCTAAAGCTTCGTATGGGTATGCCGTGTCTATTTATGGCTAACTAATCTTCAAGGATGTTCTGGAAGATAAATGCTGACACCACCAAAAATGCAACGTCGAACGCGACGGCAAGCTGTAACCACTGCGCCATGTCCGACCAACTTCTTCCATAAACCATATGGCTAGTCGATTCGACCGCTGCCATAATTAGCGGGGTAACTACAGGCAAAAACAGGAGTGGAAGCATCACTTCTCTTGCTCGCACACGTACCGACATCGCGGCGAAGAGCGTACCAACTGCACTGAATCCGATGGTGGTGAGCAAGGCGATCACGAGCATCTCCCATCTGAACACAACCAGATTGAAGAGCACGGCGAAAACCGGAATTACGATGATCTGCGCAATTGCTATGAACAGGAAATTCCCAAGTGCCTTGCCGAGGTAGATAAGATCGCGACTGATCGGTGCGAGCATCAATGCTTCTAAGGTGTCGCCTTCGACTTCGAGAGCGAACGCCCGGTTGAGTCCGGTTACACCGGCAAAGGCGATTCCCGCCCACAACACGCCGGGGCCGACTAGTTTGGCATTGTCCTGGTTAAGGTCGATTGCGAACGTGAATATCACCAGAACCAACAACGCGAATCCGGCTACCGCAACAACTACGTCTTTGTTGCGAATTTCGAGAAGAAGGTCTTTTCGACCGATCGCCCATATGATCGCGAGGGAGCCCATTAGTAGCCGCCTTCGTCAGATTCATCGGGCGACGAGTAGGCAGCGATAATCTCGTCTTTGTCCTGCGACGGATTGGTCGATGTGAGACCTACGGCCCCGTTGTTCAGTACGACAGCGCGGTCGGCAATTTCAAGAGCATGCTCGACGATGTGACTGGTCATGATTACCGTACGACCCTGCGATCGATATTCGTCGATTATCTGATCGAGACGGGATACTGATCGACTGTCGAGACCTGATTCAGGCTCGTCTAACAGCAACAGTTGAGGGGCGTGCATTAGCGCCCGTGCCAGCGCAACCCGTTTTTGAAAACCGTGCGACAACGTTCGTACTCTGTGGTCTAAACGAGGTTCGATGCCGACCTTCGCGGTGATGGTGGCGATGAGATCATCGACGTTTTCTAGTCGGTACAACTCGGCGAAGAACATAAGGTTTTCCCGTACTGACATATCGCCGTAGAGCATCGGGGAGTGGAGCACTGATCCTGTGAGAGATCGAACGGTGGGTCCATGCTGTGCAATGTCGGCGCCTAGCATCGAAATACTGCCTGAATCAACCTGCGTGAGCATCGCTAGTATGCGCAAGAGGGTCGATTTGCCAGCACCATTGGTGCCGAGAAGAACGGTAACTTCGCCGGTAGGTAGCTCAAGATTTAGTCCACGTAGAACAGCCGTTTCGCCGAAGTTCTTAACTACGGCTTCGGCTTTGACGGCTAGTTGTATTGTTTGGCTAACCACGGATCTGAGTCTCGTTAGCTCTTGACTGCGAATCGATTTTTGAAGGCGGTGGGTTGCATCGAAGCAGATGCGGCGAGCTTCCCGAGAGTTTCTTCATCGTCGAGATCTGATTGCTCAATTCGAGTCATGTATCGACGCGCCACATCGTAGTACAGGTTGTCGGTGTCGACCATCCTGACGATGGTCTTGCCAGTGCTTGCGTCACGCATATCTTCAAACGGAACCGGCTGCAATCGGTTGTCGACAGTGCAGATCATTGCCCCTTGAGCCGTACCTGTATTTTCTTCTGGGTCAGAGAGAAGGAACCGGACTGCGCCGTGACCAAGCGTTCGCGTGTAGTCGATGTCGTACGGGATAGGTGGTGCAGATCGCAGCTCGTATCCGAGGGTTAGGTCGACAATACTCATAGCTTCGCCTCGCTCGGAGAATCGGCGTTCGACTTCTGCTCTCAGGATGCGGGCGAATGGGAGGTCGGCGAGTCGAATGTTTCCGTATTCGTCACGGGGAATTTCGATACCGGAGATGTTTCGAAGATCTTTGATGTTGAGCTTGCTGGCGACCCCCTCGGCGATGATTGCAATTCCGTCAGGTCGATCTAGAGTACGCCGCTTCAGAATAGCGCCTTCTAAGACATCACAAACTTCCGAAAGGCTAACGGTATCACCAGGGAATTCTTCTGGAATAAGAGTGACGGTTGAAGCCGACGATTTGCCGATTCCGAGGGCTAAATGCCCTGCGTGACGACCCATTGCAATGATGAAATACCAGCGGTTCGTGGTTCGCGAGTCTTCCTTGAGGTTCATCACGATTCCTGATCCAACGTGGCGTGCGGTTTCGTATCCGAAAGTAGGCATGCCTCCCGGAAGAGGTAGGTCGTTGTCGATGGTTTTGGGAACGTGAGCTACCCGAATCGAGCCGTTTGCCGCTCGAGCAATCTCGGACGCACCGAACGAAGTGTCATCACCACCGATTGTGATGAGGTTGTTGATGTTGAGTTTTTTAAGCGTGGCAACACATGTTTCGAGGTCTTCAGCACGCTTGGTTGGGTTTGTGCGCGAGGTGTGAAGAATCGAACCGCCGCGTGTGTGGATCATGGCGACGTCGTCGATGTCGAGATTCACCGTTTGCGAGGTGTCGCCTTTTACTAGATATTCGTAGCCGTTTTTGAGGCCGACGGCTTCGTATCCGGAATGAACCGCTTCGATGACCGCGGCAGAAATGACGCTATTGATGCCTGGCGCGGGGCCGCCACCTACTAGAATTCCGATTCGTCCGTTCTTGTTCGCCATTCGATGCTCTCCCGGTCGTTATCAGTAGATCGACCGATTTATGTGCCATTTCAACATTTGTATGTATCCAAGAATATGCGAAGCGTACCGAATGTGCGTGGGATTGACGTAAAACGATTGTGGAATATTCGTGTTTCGGAATAGACTCACGAACAACATTCAGCGGCTTCACTTGTTGTACGCCGCTAGTTGACCAATAAATGACCGTGGCTAATTTATGACTCAACATGACCATACGTCCGATGACCCAGAAGTAACCGAGCTCTGGCGTCAGGTCCTTACTTAAGGACACATCGATCGGCCTTATTCATATTTGCCTGGGGCGAATCGCTGTGGAATGTGTTTGATCCCCCTGAGTGGATTTGGCGGTGCGGTCAAGAAGGCCATGCGAGGCCGTCATCGCCGAAAAAATCCTGCTATGTGTAATTTGTGAGACGACATTCTTCCCACCGGTGGTGCGGAGATTGATATTACTGTGATATCCGCGGATGTTCGAGGTTCGACAGCCCTTGGTGAAAAACTAAGTCATGGAGAATTCGCTGCTCTCCTTGATCGGTTCTATCGGGTCGCTATGGATTTATTGCTCCCTCAGAAGGCGATCGTCGACAAGATGATCCGTGATGAGGTGATGGAGTTTTTCGTCCCGGCATTTCACGGGAGCACGACAGTCCCCGTCGTCGCTGACAGATTCCCCGGAGTACCGGCTGAAACTATTGAGGTGAGGGGGCGTGGAGAAGGATATGGCGTGCGGGTGATCACGCCGTTTGGTTGATACCGTGGGTTTGGTTGCCACGTCATCCTGCCGGGCTCCTCGCAATGATAAGGATTGTCGGAGGATCCGTATTAGCGATCTCTTCAGTGCTTGTGGGGGTGACCTACGAGTTTTGGGTGTGCTGAGTGTTGCGGGTTGAAACGACGGCCTTTGGCGAGGGTTTCGACCGGTAGAAGTAGCTGGTTTCCGGCACGTTTATTTCCATCGGCATCTGTAAATTTCACCGGGCCTTCTCGATGTTGAATTACCGCAATATCGGCGTCGGATCCGACTTTCAAAGTACCGATGTGGTCGGGTAGATCAACTGCTGCCGCTGGTTTCGAGCTACCGAACGCAATTGCCTCGTCGAGTGAGTAGCCGAGGTGGATGTACTTCGACAAAGTAGTCATTAGATCGAAAACAGGGCCTCGAACGTTGTATCGGTGTACGTCCGACGACACCGTGCCAGGTCCTAGTCCCTGTTCGAGGCATGCCTCTGCAACAGGGAATGAAAATGACCCAGCGCCGTGCCCGACGTCGAAAATGATTCCTCTGTTCATGGCGTCCCAAGCGGCATCGACTACTTTGTTGTTGTTATCGAGAATTCCGTGGGGTCTGCCAGTAAATGAGTGAGTGACGATGTCGCCGGGTCGAAGCTTTTCCATAAATTGCTCGAACTGGTTTACGGAGCCGCCAACGTGGATCATTACGGGCTTGTTCAGCTCTTCACCTGCTTCGAGGGCGCGATCTAGAGCAACGAGATCGTTCGGCCCAACTATGTTGTCGGTGAGTCGAACTTTGATACCAACGATTCGGTCGGCGTGAAGCTTGGCAGCCTCGACCGCTTTTTCGACACGTGCCCAGCGAATGTCTTCTAGCTCGCCAATGTCGTTATCGAGCTGACCCATTCCCGAAATATGCAGGAATGCAAGGACTCGGGTTGCAGTCTGTTCCATCACATATCGGTGGAAGCCAGCGATGGTGTTTGCGCCAGACGATCCGGCGTCGATTGCGGTAGTCACCCCGCGATAGACACATGCGGGGTCTGCCTCGATGGCGAGATGAGCGACTCCCCACCAAACGTGAACATGAAGATCTACTAGACCGGGAGTAACGACCAGGCCCTCGGCCTCGATCACATCGTGAGTGTCGGCATCGGAAATATAATCTTCGATAGCCGCAATTTTTCCGCCTGCAACAGCAATATCTTTTCTAGCGTGGACGCCCTGTGCTGGGTCGACAACTGTGCCGTTTTTGATGACGAGATCGTAGGTCATTAGAGATCTTTCAGTCTGGTTATGTTGCGGAGTCGTTGTTCATTCGTTTATTCGCACGACTCCGATGTTCGGAGATACTAAACTTCACTGCGGTAACTTGCGAGTGGTTCGGCAGTTGGCTCGCTTATTTAACGCTGGCTAACAGAGGCTGTGAGAGACTCGTTAGTAGACATGAAACAACGACTTCACAAAATACTCGCCGCCGCAGGAATCGCATCGCTTCGAAAATCGGAGCAACTGATAGCTGAAGGCCGCATTTTAGTAAACGGCGAACCCGCTCATATCGGTGATTTTGCCGATATTGAAACCGACGATATTGTTGCTGATGGCAACCAGGTTTCGGTTGAAACAAAGCGATACTTACTGCTGAACAAGCCAACCGGTTATGTGACTACGGTTACTGATCCGCACGATCGACCTACGGTGATGGATTTGGTTGATGTTCGAGAGCGGATTTATCCGATCGGTCGTTTGGATGTTGATACCGAAGGCTTACTGTTGCTGACCAACGACGGTGACTTCTCGCAAAAGATGGCTCACCCGAGTTTCGAGATTGAAAAGACGTATTTAGCCGAGCTTTCAGTTCCCCTAACGGATGAGGGCGAAACGTTACTTTCCCGTGGGATTATGCTCGAAGATGGGCCAACTTCTCCCGCCAAGATTAAGATCGTTTCGAATCGTCGACGCAAGGTCGAGATAACGATTCATGAAGGTCGTAATCGTATCGTTCGGCGTATGTTCGATTCTGTTGAATCACCAGTTACTCGACTCCGACGAGTAGGGTTCGGCACAGTTCGCTTGGCAGATTTGCCTAAGCGTGGCGTACGAGAGCTTAGCCGTAAAGAAGTCGAGTCATTGTTGGACTTGGCGGTTGAGTCGAAAAAACTCTCAAATCCACCGATTCCATGGAAGAAACCTGAAGTCGAAACCCGCAACGACCGACGGCTGGCATTTATCGCAAATCGTCCCGCAAGAGCAGAAGGTTCTGGCGAGCGACGGGCATCGTTCGACGCTGGTGATTCGAGGAGACCTGGATCGAAGTCGAAACGACGTCCGGGTGCACGGCGCGGTGGTAGTTCTGGCGGCCGGGGTCGCTCAGCTGGTTCCGGCGGCAAAAATTCCGCTTCACGTTCCGGTCGACGCTAACGACTGCTACTTATCCGAGCTTGAGAAAAAAATTAGATAGCGTCGCGTGGGTGTAAGCGATTTATTTGTTGCAGATACGGTCGGTCCACATTAATTGACTGTTTTGCTGGATTCGAGATTAGGATCGCGCCGCTTCGCCCTGTACAGCCCGAGTGCGACTACGAAATTGACAGCCAGCTAACACATACTGCTTTGTTCGAGTCGAGATTGATCGCTGCGCCACACCTTAGATACATTTTGTGCGGTATTGACGAGTTTGACCTCCCGAAGGAGGGGTAACCGCGCATAGACCAGAGAGCATCGGACGACTTGGTCGACTAGTCGTTTAATTTGTTGGCGGTTAGGTAGTCCATGTTCATTTCGATGCCGAGGCCGGGGGCTGTTGGATCGAGGTGGAGAGCTCCGTTGGAGTTGTCGAGTGGCGACTGGATGAACTCGTTGTATTTGCTGAGATCTGCGTTGGCAGTTTCGAGCTTGTAGAAGTTCGGAACGGTCATCATCACGTGCGCCCCGGCGAGGACGTTGATGGGTCCTGAGGCGTCGTGTGGCGATACGGGTATGTAGTACGTCTCGGCCTGAGCCGATATTTTCTTTAGCTCGGTGATGCCGCCGGTCCATGTGACGTCTGGCATCACGAAATCGGCAAGTTGATTTTCGAAGATTTGTACAAATTCCCAGCGGGTGTGGATTCGTTCACCGACGGAGATCGGGACGTTAACTTTGTCGCGAACTTGGCTTAGTGCGTGGTAGCTTTCGACTGGGACTGGTTCTTCGAACCAATCGATATCACCGGCATCTTCGAGCGAATTACAGAGTCGGATGGCAGTTGGGACGTTGAAGCGTCCGTGGGCGTCGATGAGGACTTCCATATCTTCGCCAGCGATTTCGCGAATTTGCGCGGTTAATTCAGCGGCTACACGTTCACCAGATTTATCGAGATTTCCGCTGAGATACCCGGCGTTTTGTTTAGATTGCTCACCGGTGAATGGAAAAGGGTCGAACTTAAAGGCTTTGTGTCCTGAGTTGACGATTTTCCTAATTTCTTGTTCGACGCCTTCGGGTGTTCCGAAGTTCTTTTGGTCGGGGTGCGTGTAGAGCAGGATTTCATCACGGACTTTTCCGCCGAGTAGTTCGTAGATGGGGAGGTTGAGGAATTTTCCTCGGATGTCCCAAAGTGCGATATCGATTCCACTGACGACGTGTGTGGTTGCGCCTCTTGAGCCCATGTATGTGAAGGCTCGGAAGATTTTGTTCCAGATTCGTTCGATCTGGGAGGGATCTTCGCCAATGAGGAGGTCGTTAAGTTTTTCGACGATGCCAGCGACGGCTCGGTTGGCTGTGAGGGTTGTTGTTGTGATTTCGCCCCACCCGGTGATGCCTTCATCGGTTTGCACTTCGATAAAGAAGTATTCGCCCCAAGTGGTACCTTCTACTTTTACGAGCCATGGTTTGATTGATGTGATTTTCAAGGGCGTGATTTGCTCCGGGCGTGCTTTCGCACTTGGTCGTGGCTACAATCTCGTTAGGTCGCGGTCGTCATCGGATGATTCGGCTCTGCGTCGCAATTCTCCTACCCTATCTCTTCCATCTGGAAGGGGATAGATGGGGCGTTGATTGAGGGCTGGATTGGTGATTGCTTTTGATTGTCGACTGGAGTCAGACCCTAACCCTCTCCCTTGGAGTTAGCGAGTCAGTGTCCCGTCGAGTGACGGACTGTTGCGTTGTGTGCCGTTAGTTGAACTCAATATAGCGATAACCGTCTCTTTATTTGATTGTCGGTCGTGACTCGTTTGTGACCAAGTTGTGACCACGACCTATCCACAAGAAAAATATGACCAACCGCCCCGACTCCGTCTTTAGGTATCTCAGCACCTTCACCCCACATCCCTGTGTAACAAGGGGGGAGGGGGTCTATCTGCGACCAGTGTGACACCGGCATTAGCTTCCACGTCGAACAAGTATGTTGGCTTGTGCGTTGTGTTGGTGTGTGGGCGTAGTATTCGACGCGTATTAAATTTCAGTAGAGGGCTCGGAATGTTTCGATTAGTTATTTTGATGGTTTTGGTGGTTATGGGTGCGGTGTTTGTAGCTTGTGCGTCGAGTAGTTCGGGTGGGGCTTCGGAGCCGGTTGAGTCTGCGGTGAATCCGACTTCAGAGGCGGGCGCTTCGGCGATTTCTTCGGTTGCGATCGAGCCTGAGAACTGTGCGGGTGTGCTGACTCCGATGGAGGGTGAGGATGAGGGCGATCTGAAATTGTTCAGGGATTCGCTAACCGATTCAGTTAAATCTTCGCAGCCACAGATAGTGTCGATGTGCTCGGCTATGTATGACACGAACTTGTCGGGCAGAGAGTTCTTGTCGGTAGTGCTTATCCATTTTAAGTCGGATGATTCGGCAGTGGATCATTACGAGTTGATGAAGAGTGCGTATACCGAAACCGGTGATGGGTTATCTGAGATCAACAATGCCGGTCAGGACTTGGTTGATGTGCTGTCAGTATTAATCGATCAGGACGGTTTGGGGCGAACGACGATAATGCGTCAGCGGGAATGGCTGGTTACGGTGTCGGCGGGGCCGAGTATGGCTGAATCGCTGTGGAATGTGGGCGATATCGAGGCGATTGGTCGGGGCGTGCTGGAGCGTGCGAAGTAGGGTGGAAAAGCGTGATTGCTCCGGGCGTCGTCGGACGACTTGGTCGTGCGCCGCAGTCTCTGGCCCTCTAACTCGCTCCCACTCTGGCGAGGGAGAACATATTTCGATATATCCTAACGAACGTTTGGTAGTCCATTCTAGTGATTTTAGACGGTTCTGTCAGAACTCAGCGTCGGGGCAGAATAGCATGATTCAGTTGAAAATCTTGCGCGGAATTTCTGCAGCCTCAACAACACCAACCCAGCTACACCTAGTTGGCCGCATTTAGCAGGCTGAGAGCGCTCTGTGTGGGCGTGAACGATCTTTGGAGAAGGCGAGGTATGATTCCTGCCTTCGACCGTATGTGTCGGATTAGTTGGAGGTTATTCATGTACGTTATGCGCAGAGTTTATGAAGTCAAACCAGGTATGGCTCGGAGATACGCAACCATCGCAATGAAACAATGCTAGGAATATCAAAAGGCAGGCCAGCGATCACCAGCTCGAATCTACTACAACGGTGGAACTGTTCCCGGTGAGAAGAACCGGGTTTATATGGAATGGACGGCGGACGTAATCGATTCGCCCTCTCGTGAAGGAAACGTAATTCCTCAGTCCGTACGAGATGCAGGCGCAGCGGGTCGAGACATGGTCATCGACAACTGGATTGAGTTCTACGAGCTAATGACACCTGGCAAGGCAGACGAAGGCTAACCGCTCGATCGCTGCTGATACTCGTCGGGGCTGTGGCCGTTGGGGTTGCTGAGGCGCGTGAGTGAGCCTCGGGCATGGGTGTGCGAATCAGCACAGTGTCTAGCCATGGAATTGTGGTAGCAGACCAACCGCTTTTGAGACGCTTGTGACCAAAGCCTAATTTTTTGATGAATCTCACCGAGATGTTTCGCAGTTTGGTTTCAGTATGAACTACGACCCAAATTTCATCCCCTTACCCTTCTCCGTCTTGGAGGGTGAGGGGATTCGATGGTGACTAGACAGGATCGGTGATGTGGATCCACATGGGTTGGTCGCCGATGGGTTGGGTTTTTAGCTGGCTGAGGGTTCCTGTGGGTTCGATTTTGTAGGTTGCTAGATCGCCGTTGTCGAGTCCTCCGACGAGCATGAATTTTCCTTTTGGGTCGATTCCGAACGCACGTGGTGTGCCGAGTGATGGCTGCTGGCCAAGGGAGGTTAATTCCCCCGTTGAAGCATTTACTTCGTACATCACTATGGAATTGTGTCCGCGGTTGGCGGCGTAGAGGAATTTGCCGTTCGGACTCATGTGGATTTGGGCGTTTGAGTTCTCGCCGGAGAAATCATCAGGCAGCGTTGAGAGGGTTTGGAATGCTTCTAACGTGCCGGATGCTGAATCGAACTTGTAGGCGGTAACGCTGGAGGCTTGCTCGTTGTCGAAGTAGAGGAATTTGCCGTTGGGGTGATAGACGTAGTGACGAGGCCCGTGACTGGCTGGTGGTTCAATTACAGCAGGCGTGTTCGGGGTGAGTTTGCCGGTTTGATCGTCGAATTTGTACTGGTAGATAGCGTTTGAATCGTCGACATGCGGCAGGAATGTGTATGAGTTCGTTGAGTCGGTCTGAGCACAGTGGGCGCGGTGTCGAGTAGCGATCCATTCGGTTGCATCGCCGCCGAGAGCGCCTTGTTCGTCGATTGGGTGGACTGCGATGTGACCAGCTCCGTAGTAGGCGGAGAGCAGATGCCGACCGGTGTTGTCGACTGATACGTAGCAGGGGTCGGATTCGAGATCGACCGTGCCTATCGGCTTAAGGGTCCCAGACGTTACATCGATATTGAAGCTTGCCATTTTGTTGGCGTCCCGAAGCCCGGTGTAGGCGTGTTTGTTGTCTGGTGAGACAGCGAACGGGGCGGGTCCGCCTGGAGTCGAGATGTCTTCCTGGTGGGTTAGTTCCCCGGTTTCGGAGTTGAGATTGTGGATGGCGATTTTATTGTCGCCTTGGAGGGTTATGTATACGCGTTGCATGGTTTTCGTTCGGTTGAACTGGTGCGAGTTATAGCAGACGGCTGATTCTATCTTTTACGTGGATGTGTTGTGCGTGAACTAATCTCGTTGACCTCAGTCGACCCGCCTTGCCAATTTGTGCAACAATGCGCCACAGTTCAAGTCCTTCTGAATCAGTACTGGGCACTTGCTTAGTAATGACTGCTAAATAACCGGAGAATTTACTAATATGAACGTCGTTAGAGATCTTTTGAAATCCGGCAAGACCGTTATCGGAACTACCGGAGCGGCAGCTGGCGACATGACCGTGTTGGCTGATTCCGGTTTCGACTTCCTGTTGTTCGATACTCAACACACGCCTGTCGAGGTTAAACAGCTAATCCCTAATATCCAGTCGATAAAAGGCAAAAAAGCTAAGCCGATCATTCGAGTTAGCGGTAATCAGCCCGATCTCATCTGCTTTGCGCTCGATGCCGGTGCGATGGGCGTCATCGTTCCGATGGTCAACACCAAAGCGGAAGCCGAAGCGATGGTGCGAGCTTGCAAGTATTCACCAGACGGTGATCGAAGTCATTCGGGTCCTCGAGGTGAGTTCGGCGAAGCGGCCGACTACCGTAGTTATCTCGATATGGTCAACGAAGAGTTACTGATAATCCCGATGATCGAAACACAACAGGCGATCGACAACCTTGATGAAATTCTCAGTGTGCCCGGAATAGATGTGCTCTTGATCGGTCCGTCTGACCTTTCGATTGAACTCAAGACCCCACTCGATTACACGAGCGATGCGTACACGAAGGGTTTGGACACTATCGCCGCTGCCTGTAAGAGGCACGGGGTTGTTCCTGGCATGTACTTCATTCCTCCCACTCTGGAGGCGAACGATCTTATCGCCAAGGGATACAAGTTCTTTACCCAGCCGTGGGCAACTTGGGCCAGTGAGGGCATCAAAAACGGCCTAGCTGGTATCAACCGCTAGGTTCGGGATTGGGGCTGTAAGTCACTAATAGATGAATCGCAGAATGTAGACCGGCCGGTCGAACAGATCGAATTCCGCTCACGTCATTGGTGCGTAGATTCGGATAGACCGTTTGGCGTGGTGGCTGATTGCCACGTCGTTACTCCTTGCAATGACAATGCCCGTCTATCTGCTTGTGCCTAGGGATTCGACTCCTTTGGCATTTTCTTGTTTCCATTCTTCAGGGACGGGTCCTGCGTAGGGTGGGTGTTCGAATCGAGGAGGTGATTCAGTGACCCTTGGATCGTTTTGTTCAACGAGGATTTTCATTAGGCGTTCATGCAGGTGTTTTCGCGTGTTTTCATGACCGGGTTCTGCTGCGATATTGGTCATGTAGTGAGGGTCAGAGCGTAGGTCATATAGCTCTTCTTTTGGTCGTTTTCCGAATCCTAGTTCGAACAATGGGGCTACTTCTGGGTCGGCGCGGTTGCTGACCATCCATGACTTAGTTGGGCTTTTGTCGAGATCAGGATAAACGACTGTGTAGCTGTTCAGAAGTTCGTCAGGTGGAGGCGTTTCGGCTGTTGGGTCATCGAGCCCCATCGGGTCGCCAGCGGGCCATCGGTCGGGCTCGAAGTTGTGGATGTAGAGGAAATCTTTGGTGCGGATTGCACGAGTTGGGTAGGGCAAGCCTTCGTCGGGCCGAGGATTGTCGATTAAGTTGTGTCGTTCGCGTCCTGTGACGACGAAATCTCTGGCTGGTTCTATTTGGCCGCTGTCTTCTGATTTGAGGAGTGGTAAAAGGCTATTACCGGTCATTTCTTCTGGAAGACCAACTCCGGCGGCTTCTAGGAATGTGGGTGCGATATCCATGAGGTTTACGAAATCATCGACCGTGCGACCTGCTGAAATAACTTCAGGCCAGCGAACTGCCATCGATACTTCAGTACCGAATTGGTAAAGATTGCACTTAGCGCGCGGGAATCCGGGGATCCCGTGGTCGCCACTGGCGGCGATGATCGTGTTGTCTAGTTCACCGATTTCTTCGAGTTTGGCGATGAGTACGCCTAGTCCGGCATCGACAGCTTGGCACTCTCCTAGATAGTCAGCGAAATCTTCTCGGATTTCATGTACGTCGGGGAGGAATTCAGGCATTCGTCCTTTTAGATCATCGGGATCGATGTTCCAGAGTTTTTTACCTGAGCCCTGCTGCCAAACGCGGTGGGTATTGGTTGGACCCCACCAGTAGCAGAATGGTTCGTCGCCTTCACGTGCATCAAGAAAACTATCGAAATTTGACTCTGTTTCATCGAGGATTTCTTGTTTAGCGTCGTCGACCGATTGACCTTCAGGACGGGCCGTTACTTCCTCGGAGAACGAGTTGTAGCGGGTTCCTGCTGATTCGTATGCCGTGCGTGCTCCGCCGTACGGTGCGTTGGTTGTCAGTCCAGGTGACCATACTTTGTAGGTGTAGCCGATATGGTAGCCGGCGTCTTCGAGGAGGAGAGGGTAAGTTGGGATCGTTTCATCCCAGCGTGCGCCTTGAAGAATTGCACCTAGTCCGGTCTGCCAGAAGTAACGTCCGGTGAGTATGGAGCTGCGGCAGGGCGTGCAACTTGGTGCAGGGACGTTGGCGTTTAGGAACAGCGTTCCTTCGTCGGCGATGCGGTCGAAGTTGGGAGTTTCGATGAGTTCGTGTATTGAGCTTTCACCCGGTTGGTTTCGGTAAGCCGAAGCGTAGCGGCCCCAGTCATCGGCGAAGGCAAAAACGATATTTGGTCGCACTCTTTACTCCATAATCACTGAGTTCTAAATTTCGATCGTTGTTTATGCTATCTAGACACGACCTGCGGAAATCATTACAAGAACGAGTCTGACTGTTAGCAGTTTAACGGTTGAGTACTAAGTCGAGATATTTTTTGTACTCTGGTCATACTTCGTAAGTTTTGAGTAGGTGTTTAGCGATTATAAGGCGTTGGATTTCATTGGTTCCTTCGCCGATTATCATAAGTGGAGCATCGCGGTAATAACGTTCGATAGGGCTGTCTTTGACGTAACCTGCACCACCGTGAATTCGCATGGCATCAAGTGTGACTTCGGCACATATTTCGGATGCATATAGTTTTGCCATTCCAGCTTCTTTGTCTACTCTTTCACCTTGATCCTTTTTAGCGGCGGCGTCGAGAGTAATCAGTCGCCCAGCATGGATTTTAGTTCCCATATCAGCGAGCATGTTTTGGATCGATTGACGGGTAGAAATTGGTCGTCCAAAAGTCTCTCTCTGCTGGGCGTATTTGATAGCCGCTTCGAAAGCGGCTTGGGCAACTCCTATGGCTCTTGCCGCAACGTTGATTCGCCCTGTTTCTAGAGAATCCATGACCTGATAAAAGCCATTACCGACTTGAGATCCAAGAACGTTCTCTGCATCGATTCGATAGTTGTCAAAAATAAGTTCTGTTGTATCGACACCTCGGTATCCAAGTTTGTTGAAATCTTTGCCAGCGGTGAATCCTGGGCCTTTTTCGGCTATGAAACCGGTGATGCCTTTGTGAGGCGGATCAATGTTCATATCGGTTTTGGCGAGGAGTAGGAAGACGTCGCCGTTTCGGCCGTTCGTGATGAACTGTTTTGTTCCGTTTATTACGTATTCTTCACCGTTTTGAATAGCCCTTGTTTGCATTCCGGCAACGTCGGTTCCGCCGCCGGGTTCGGTGAGGGCGAGTCCGCCTCGTTTTTTGCCAGAGGCTAGGTCGGGAAGCCATTTTTTCTTTTGCGCTTCGGTTCCGTATTTGGTGATGCCCCATGTGAGCATCGAGTGCGGGCCGATGGGTCCGGTTAGCGACATCCATCCTTTTGCGAGTTCTTCGAACACCATTGCGAAAGTTGTCACATCGACGCCGAGCCCGCCGTACTCCTCTGGCACGGTCATTCCGAACAGCCCCATTTCTGCCATTTGGTCGACTAGTTCTGAGGGATAGGTGTCGTTTTCATCGTGTTCGGCAGCGACGGGGATTGCTTCGCGTTTGACGAAATCTCTAACGGCGGAAAGCAGGTGGGCGCGGACTTCTAGTTGTTGTTCGGAGGGCATATTTTTTGGGGAGGGCTCGGTGTCGGAGGTGGGATGGTGTGATTGTCTACTGTATTACAAGTGCGGGGGAGGTGATGTTTGGCTCAAGGATTAATCGTTGGCTTCGAGGCATTTGGCGAGATCCGAGCCGGCGGGGCAGCAGGTGCCGTCGTGGGAGTGGGCGAACGAGCTGGAGGTGGCGTTGACGAATCGGACTAGGAGGAGCATTACCGGAACTTCGACAAGGACTCCGACTACGGTTGCTAGGGCGGCACCGGAATTTAGTCCAAACAGTGATACGGCCGCAGCTACGGCTAGCTCGAAGAAGTTTGAGGCTCCTATTAGCGCGGCGGGGGCTGCGATGTCGTGGCTAAGTTTCCACATTTTTGCCACTGCGTAGGCGATTCCGAAAACGATGAACGTTTGAATTATTAGCGGTACGGCGATTAGGCCGATGTGAGTTGGGTTATCGAGGATTTTTTCGCCTTGAAATGAGAACAGCAATACGAGCGTTAGGAGTAATCCGACGATAGTGATGGGTCCGAGCCTAGGCAAAAACGACCCTTCGAACCAGTCGGTGCCTTTGGCATTGATGAGCCATTTTCGGGAGAGGTATCCGGCTGCGAGCGGTATTACGACGTACAGGACGACCGATAGTAGAACGGTGTCGTAGGGGACGGTGATATCGCCGATGCCGAGTAGGAAAATTACGATTGGTGCGTAGGCGAACAACATGATGAGGTCGTTCACCGTTACTTGAACTAGCGTGTAGCCGGCGTTTCCTTTTGTTAGGTAGCTCCAGACGAAGACCATGGCGGTGCATGGGGCGGCTCCGAGAAGGATGGCGCCTGCGAGGTATTCGTTGCCGAGGTCGCCATCGATCCATGGTGCGAAGACGATTTTCAGGAAGAACCATGCCACGGCGAACATGGTGAACGGTTTTACGAGCCAGTTGATAACGAGTGTGAGGGCGAGGCCACGAGGGCGTTTACGGACGTCGGCGATGCTGGAGAAATCGATTCTCGCCATCATCGGATAGATCATGAACCAGACTAGGATTGCGACTGGGATCGACACTTGGCTGACGGTGTATCGGCTGAGTGTGTCGGGAAAGCTGGGCCAAAGTTCGCCGAGGGCTACGCCTGCGACGATGCAGAGTGCGACCCAGAGGGTGAGATATTTTCCGAAGATTCCGAGTTGCAATGTCGCGTACAACTTTTTCTTGAGGGCGGTAGGAGTTGAATTGAAACGATATCAGTATCACGCGTAACCGGCAGTATCGATGCAGCGATTTTTACAAAGCCGTCGACAAACCCGATGTGGTCAGCCGTTGGCTGTATCACGCTCCATGGAATCGGGTTTGCTCATTGCTGGGTAGATGACGAAGGCGATGAACATGCAGATGATGCCGATGCTGGCGGTGATTAGGACTGCGGTTGCGGGATTTAGAATGCTGGCGAGAGCGCCGATGCCCAGCTGTCCGAGGGGTCCGAGTCCGATGAATACGGCGACTGATCCGAGGACGCGCCCGCGCATGTGAGGTGAGGCGGTGTAGATCATGATGGCACTTTGCATCGTGGCGAATCCCGACATTCCAATTCCGCCAATGAAGAGAATGATGAGGGTGACCCAGTAGATTTCGGATTGCGAGAAGAGGACGATGGTGATGAGGTAGAGCAGTGACCCCCACATGTAGATGCGGGTGTAGTGATGGGGCTTGGCGAAGATGACGATTAGTGCGGCTCCGATGAATGCGCCTGCTCCTTCGACGGATTGAAGAAGTCCGATGAGGACGTCGCTGACCTGCAGCACTTGCTTGGCTACGACGGGTTGTTGGCTCATGTACGAGAAGCCGAAGACGTTGAGGACGAGGGTTACGCCGAGCGTACCGATCATCACCTGGCTTTTTCGAATGTACTGAATGCCTTCGATGATTTGGGTTTTGGGCCCGGCTGGAGCTTCTGTGGAGGTTGGTCGTTGGTACTTCATCGATAGGGCGATGATGATGCCGATCGAGTAGAGGACGACTCCGAGTAGGAAGCCACCTTGTGCGCCGATCGTTGCGAGGAATACTCCGCCAATGAAGGGTCCGATGATGCGAAAGAGCGAGTTGGTTGTTTGTTCGAGCGAGACGGCGCGTCCGACGTTAATTCGGCTTACTACTTCCCCGATCATGGTTCGCCTAACAGGGAATTCGCTCGCCATTACTGCGCCTATGAAGAAGCTGCCGAGGGCAAGGTGCCAGTATTCGAGTTTGTCAGCGATGATGAGCGCGGCAAGAACCGCTGAGGTGGCAGTTTGAACTACGAGTCCCCCGATCATCAGATATTTACGGTTGAGTCGTTCAGCGATTATTCCGAAACCGAAGCCAAAAAGCATCGGTAGGAATCGTAGGAAGAACGTGACTGAAACGAGAAACGGTGAATCGGTTAGTTCGAGCGCGAGCAGGGCGATGACGAGCATTTCGAGCCACATCATGGTGCCCGTCATCCATCCGACCGACCAGAGTCGGAGGAATTGTGCGTTGCGGAGTAGTTTTTTTTGTGGGAGTGAGGTGGTCAACAGCGAGAGCGATAGTCTCTGACACGAGGTGTGTCAGTGATGGAGCACTCAGAGTAACGATTGTTGTGCGGGATACGAGCAGAGGTTTGCGCGTAAACTCGGAAATAAAAAGGGGCGTCGCTACTTCGGAAGGCCTGCTGACTGAAAGGGGATAGCTACGGCTTTGGTCGCTGTTAACGTTCCTCCCCCAGAGTGGGGGAGTTAGAGATGGAGACTGTGACGGTGAGCCGAGTTACAAAGTAACGAGCGCGACTAACTACTAACGCCAGAGGGCTTGGACGGCGTCGGTGCAGACGTCGATTGTTTCCTCAGCGGCTCCGGCTGCCATTGGTGTGGTGACTACTTCGTAGCCGCCTTCTTCGAAGTTGTCGGCCATTGGCATGTAGCCCATGTAGCCGTTTGTGTATCCGCTGAAGAGAGTCTGCTCGGCGGGTGATGCGCCCTTAACGGCGATTCCGATTTCACAGAAGGCTTCGACTGGAATCGCGACTAAAGCGGCGGGACCGATTCGAATTGCTTGCACGGGCATGGCCATGGGGCCGTCGGCGGTGCGAGTGGCGTTTCCAAGCACGAATCCTGCGCGCTTTGCATTAGATACGGCGAGTTTTACTTCGTCTTCTGGCTTGTTCTTTCGGGCTTCATTGAGCGTTTCCACTGCTTTGTCGAAATCGGTCTGAGCTTCGTCGATAGTTGGGAAGTCGCCAACGGGCAGTGTGGCAGTTGTGTTGATGATTCTGAGCGTATCGTCGGGCTCACCCACAGGGTCGTCTTCGTACATTCCGAGATCGGCGCCGGATTGGACGACTTCGACGAGTCGTTCTTTTCGAGGGATGGGGTCGATTTCAAGTCGGATTCGAGCCGATTCGAGTCCGAGTCGTTCTCCAAGCCACTGAGCAACCGCTACTTCGCCGATGAAGCCGTGGGTTGGGCCGCAGTTGCCGGCTGCTCCTTGCAAGAACAGACATAGTCCTCCGCCGTACTGTTCGACAACTTTTCGGGCGTATCCCGGGTAGTCGGGCGAGAGAAGTTTGTTTGCTGGGCCGAGAATCGTCGGGTGGCAGGCGAAGTTTAGGAGGGTGGCGATTGGTTCCCCTTCAGTGTCGTTGATGGCAACGATTCCGATTTCCTGATCAACCACGCCGTCCCATTGTCGACCTGTGAATAACGTGCCGTCGGCAAGAGCAGGCCGGCGGTTTACATTGATCGTACTTGTGCCTTTGCCAACTCCAACATGAGCGGGTTTGGCGTTGTGGCGCGCCGTGTTTACGGCGGTGGCTACTCGTTCGGGAAGAGAATCCCAGTAGGGTCCGACTAGCTCCATGCCTTCGGTGAGCCAAGATTGTCGGTTCACGGGTCCGGAGTGGGTGTGGGTTGCCGAAATTCGGAGGTTTTCTGGTTTGATGCCGGAATTTTTGGCGACTTCAGCACGAATCGCTGCATCGTCATCGTTCATGAGCACGCCGATGTCGAGATCGACGATTGCGATTTCGAGGTCGCCGTCGGTCACGTAGAGCACCGTTGCGTAGAACGGCATGTCGACGCCTTCGGCACGTTGGTGGGTTGCTGCACCCCAGCCTGCGTGGGCGATTCCTACTGGAGGGGTGATATCAGTTCGTCCGGCGCCTGCTGTGAGCATTGTTTGTTAAATTCCGCTTGTTGAAGTTTGGATTGGTTGAGGGAATTTATCACTGAAGATACGGTTTCGGGTGGGTGTTGATGGCTGATTTGATTGTTCAGTGGAGGTGGGCGTTTGATCTTGAAGCCATTCGGTGGACCTGTTCTCAGATGTCGCCGGGACGTTGATGCCCAGATCACAAAACAGTGATTTGCCTTCACCGAACGAGCCGATTGACTACGACGCTGATTTTCTTAATCACGCTCTGGCCCCTGATGGGAGTGACGTTAGTTATTACGCGTTCGACCTCAATTCGTTGCTATCGGTTCTGGTGTATTCGTTTGTGTTTGCCTCTGATCCATCGACTCGTATGGATTTTACAGCGAAAGGCCTCGCACGAAGAACGACACCAAGATACTAATACCGCCTGCACCGCAGCAATCAACGAAATTCGTGTCCGCCACATGGTGTCGTCCTTAGTGACCGCTTACTTCAGTGGGCTGAAGGGGAAGGGCATGAAGAGCTTGCTGTCTTGGGTGCGTGGCTTTGGTGCGCCTTTTGGTGGCCAGATGCTTTTTGCTACTGCTTCTTTGCGGACTTCTGCTCGCTGTTCGAGCGAAGAGTAGCCCCAGAGGTGCGCCCATTTGTTGAGTCCGCCGAGTTCGGTGTACCAAGCTCCGATGAACGGTGAGAGCTTTTTGCGTTCGTCGATTGCCTTGCCCCAAGTGTCGATTACTGCTGGGGTTTCGCCGGTTGCATATGTGTACGTGCGAAGTTCGTAGAACGGGCCCTGGGCTCCGGTTATCGATTCGTCGTTGAACGGTGCGGGGAAGTAAACGTCGGCGGCTTGTCCTGCGAGTAGGTCGCCGGTCGCGGGTGGCCAGCCGGTTATGCCGGTGGTCTTTTCCCGTATTGCCTGACGTTCGTCTAGGCTTTCGTATGGCCAGATGTGGAGCGCTTGGTTAAGAGGGCCGAATTCTGTGTAGAAGTAGGCGAATAGATCTGAATGATCGAGTCGTCCTCCAGCTAGCGAATCTGTGAGGGTCGCTTGGTACTTCGGCATGTTGCCGGGGAAGATGTCGTAGGTTCTGAATTCGTAGATCATGCGTTGCTTTCGTGATTTGCTCCGGACGTCGTCGAACGACTTGGTCGCTCGCTGCATTCTACCCTCCCTCTAACTCACTCTCGAAGGAGGGAGGACCGGGCATTTACTCAGGGTGGACATCTGATGGCTCGGTCGTTAGCTGCATCTACTCACCCCCCTAGCCCGTTCCTGAAGGAAGGGGGACTTGATGTGAGCCTATAATTTGAGCGCTTGCCTGTCGTCCTTCGACGGGGTTCATCCTGGGCATCGTGGACAATTAAGCTCAGGATGAAATTCAAAACTGTTGCCGAGCGACGATACTAGTCGCTTAGTTTGCGCATTACTCTGCCCGGTAATTCGCCGTTTGGCTTGCCGTTTTCTAGGGCTGGCTTGCCGTTTACGAAGACGTGGTCCATTCCGGATGAGTAGACGTGCGGGTTCACAAAATCGTTGTGCTGTTTTACGTTCGCTGGGTCGAAGATCAATACATCGGCGATTTGGCCGGGAGCTAGTCGTCCTCGTCTCGATAGGTTCAAGCGTGAAGCGGGTAGAGCGGTCATTTTGAATATCGCTTCTTCAAGAGTGAATAGTCCGCGCTGTTCAACAAACTGTTCAATGATTATCGAATTGGTCGCGTAGCTTCGAGGGTGTGGTTTGCCAGACGAAAGTGGACCCTCGTCTCGCAAGGATGAGCCGTCGGAAGCGATAGACATCAGCGGCCACTTTGCGATCGAATCGATGTCTTGGAGTTCCATCGAATGCAGTACGTACGATCCTTCCGACTGTTCGTACAGACGTAACGCAGCTTCTTCTGGCTCACAGCCCCATTCATCGGCGATATCTTGCAGACTACGGCCTTCTAAAGATTGATCCGGCGGGAAGCTAGCGATTACGCAGCCCTCTGCCGAGTGATTCCGGTTGATGTAGTAGGTGACGTCGGCTCGAACCTGTGCTCGCGTATCGGAATCGGAGAGTCGATCGAGCGTCTTTTGGCGTCCGCCTTCCAGTGCCCAGCGGGCGAACATTGCGCCCGAGAAACCGGTAGATGACCACTCGTACGGATACTGGTCGCCAGCAACATCGATCCCTTCAGATCGTGCTCGCTCCATGCCTTCGATTAACTCGTAACCGCGCCCCCAAAATTTTGGTCCGACGGCTTTGACGTGTGAAATTTGAATTCGAGCTCCTGTGCGACGACCGACTTCGATGGCTTCTGCATGAGCCGGGAAGAGTCCGCTTAGGTCGTCGGCTTCGGATCGGATGTGAGATGAGTAGAGCTTGCCGCGATCGGCAGCCGGCTGTGTGACAGCAATGATTTCATCGGCGAGAGAGTAGGATCCGGGGCCATACCAGAGACCGGTCGACATCCCGAGCGCCCCGGCGTCGAGCGATTCGGCGAATAAAGTGGTCATTCGCTCAAGCTCATGGGGAGTTGGCATGCGGGCTTCCATGCCCATAACCGCGCCACGAACCGTGCCGTGTCCAACTTGTGCAGCGATATTTATCGTCGAACCTGATTCCTCAAGTGCACTCAAGTAGCCGTCCATGGTCGACCATCCGGGCTTGAACTCGGGATCGTACTTGTCGGTTCTATCTTTGAACCCGGGAATTGTATTTTCGTTTAGGGGCGCGCAGTAGCTCATGCCGCAGTTGCCCATTAGTTCGAACGTAACGCCTTGGGTGAGTTTCGAATCAGCGAGAGGATCGATAAGGAACGAATTGTCGGAGTGAGTGTGAAGGTCGATGAAACCGGGTGTGACGACCTTTCCCGTAGCATCGATTTCTCGTAGTGCTTCGCCTTGGATTTCACCAACCGATACGACGGTATCGCCTTTGATTGCGACATCGGCCTTGAACCGTGCTGAGCCTGTGCCGTCGACTACCGTTCCGTTCCTTATGATGAGATCGAACAATATTGTTCTCCTACGAGTTATGAAGCCTCTGTTGTATTGTTCCGGTCGCCTTATTTTAATATTCTGGCGGCTGGATTTTCAGAATGGGCATGAGCATACCGCGGATACGGGAGTAACATGTTTCCGCTCACGATCAGATCTCTCCACCGGTGACACATTGAGTCTGTCGGCATTTGACGACGGAATAATTGCACGCTGGCGGCTATGGAGTCGGTTTCGTACATCGAAAACGGCCACCGGAAAGAACAAAAATATGAAGTTTGTACGATTTTCAAATGGCGGCGATGCTGCCTACGGTGTTGTCGATGGCGACACAGTAAAAGAGATTTCTAATTCGCCAATTGGGCAGGACTACTCTGAGACAGGTGCAACGCACGACCTGAACGAAGTTAAGATCCTTGCTCCAAACCCCAAGCCAAGCAAAATGCTTTGCCTTGCGTTGAACTACGGTTCACACCTTCTTGGTGCCGACCGACCTACACGACCACAGCCGTTCTACAAGAACACTAATGCAATCATTGGTCCTGGCGATCCAATCAAGCTTCCTGCTGATGCAGGTTTGGTTGTTTGTGAGTCGGAACTGATTGCGATCATCGGTAAGGAAGCCAGCAAGGTTTCGGAAGCTGACGCCCTCGATTACGTTTTCGGCTACACGGCCGGTAACGACGTGAGTGCTCGTGAGTGGCAGTCGGGTGCGAACGCTGATATTCAGTGGTGGCGTGCCAAGTCGTCCGACACGTTCGGTCCTACAGGTCCGTTCATCGTTACCGATATCGACCCGCAGAATGTTGCAATTCGTGGTTTGGTAAACGGTGTCGAAGGTCAGAAGTGCCACTCATCAGAGATGATTTTCACTACTGCTCAGGCGATTTCGTACCTCAGCACTTACGTGACTCTGTACCCAGGCGACATGATTTGGACTGGTACTTCGGGAACAACTCCACCAATTAACGTTGGCGGCGATGTGACTGTTGAGCTTGAGCACATCGGTGTGCTCCACAACCCAGTCATCGCTGGGTAGTGGCTTAGCCACGTTCTCCGGGTGGCAATGCCACTCTTTCTGGCAGTTAGAAAATAACTGACTAAATCGAAAAGCCCGTTCGCCTGTTTATTGGCAAGCGGGCTTTTCGTTGTGCCAATGGCACGTTTTCTAGCAGATTTGACATCGGGTTAATTTGATTTCGAAAGTGCAGCCGAAGGATCTGGTGCGGAGTGCGCGTTGTCGTTCATTGTTAGCCGACTAACGATATATCCTGAAAATGAATTCAGGATGACGACGAGGACGTTGTTGGCTGTGCCTGTCGTCCTTCGAATGGCTCAGGATGACACGTGTATCGGCAATTCCCGTCGATCAACTACGCGTGGGCTAGTTCAAACAAAGGCATGCGGCCCTTCGCTTCGTTTCGGAGGATTGCTTCTTCGTCGGGCGTAATTGGAGTGAAGTCTTGGGCGACTTCGACTGCCATTTGCCACAGCTCGGGGTCGCCGGGTGGTATTGCCGCAGAAATCGGCTGTGAGAGAGTCCATCGTAGTGCGAGTTTCATGAGATTGCGATCTTCGATCGGGGCGTACCAGCACTTTTCGCGAGGGCGGTTATCGCCATTTTTTAGATTGTGATGTGCGGCACCTTTTAGAGCCAATCGGGCGACACCGCGTTTTTCGGCTTCGTCCATGATTTGAGGACCGAATCCCGCTTCAAACCACGTGGTGAAATTGACCGGGAATAGCACGGAGTCGAACTCAAATCGGCTCATCAGTTCAACCGCCAGTTCAGCAGAATGTACTGAGAAGCCGACGTTGTTGACGAGTCCTTCGTCGCGGGCTTTCGCAATGACTTCGAGCGCACCACCGGGTCCGGTTGCAACTTCGAGGTCTTCTTCGGTCGTCATCGCATGCATTTGGTAGAGATCGAAGTGATCGGTACGAAGAAGTTTTAGCGAATTTTCGAGATCGGCACGGGCTTCGGAGCCTGTTCGATATTTAGTCTTGCATGCTAGAAACACGTCGTTTCGGTATTGCTCAAGTGCAGGGCCAAGCATGTTTTGGGCGTTGCCGTATCCGGGTGCGACATCGAAGTAGTTGATGCCCTGATCGATCGCCCACGAAACGTATCGTGCAGAGTCTGCTGTGGTTTCTTCTTTTACGACGATGCCAGCGAAGGCGATGATCGAAAGTTTTTGGCCGGTAGTTCCGTAGTCGCGGTATTCCACTATTGTTCCTCACTTATGGGCGGTGAGGGTGCATCGTACTACGGTTGGGTTGTGTCGAGCCGGCCTCGTTGGTTGGGGGCGAACAATAGATCCTGAAAATGAATTCAGGATGACGGGGGCTCGATCACCACAAACGGTGATCTTCCCGGCGTAAGGTCGAAACATTTCAGGCTTCGATTATCGAACCGCCAGAAAGTGTGCCTGCGGAACTCAACCCATGCCGAAGTTTCGGGATACTTCGCCTTCGGTTAGCCAGTAGAAGATTAAGTACCCACCAACGAGGATTAGCACACCGGCCGAAATTGGTTGTACGTACGGCATGATTCGGCGAATCTGATTCACCATTGCGCCTTTGAACACTGCTATGCCCACCGTCAGAACCGTGATAACGAACGTCATACCGAGTGCGTAAGCGAGGAATTGTCCCGTGGCTTCTATGACTCCGCCGGTCGCCAGCGAGCTGCTTATTAGTCCTAAAAAGATTGGGAGCGTGCAGCTTAGCGATGCAACCGCATATGAAATACCGAACAGGAAGTAGCCCTTCACGCTGGTGTCGGAGGCAGTGCCGATTTTTGATGCCGCCGACTGGGCTCGATTGTTGTAGAGCTTGCCGCCTGCGAAAAGGTAAGCACCCAGCCCAGCCAAGATGAAGCCGAGGAAAAAACCTACCCACGGGAAGATCACGATGAACGATCGTGCGCCAGAAGATATTGCCAGTCCGACTCCTCCGAACAGCAGCACAAATCCTGCTCCAAGAGCGGCACTTACGTAGAGAGCCTTGAGCATTGAGCGGGACATTCCGCGGGGAGAAGCACTCAGGTCAACATCGCCTTGCTGATCGGTTAGGTACATCGTCAGGAATGCAGGAAGCATCACGAATCCACACGGATTCACGGTTGCTACCATCCCAGCAGCAAAGGCGAATCCGAGCGGCAGGAATGATCCGATGTTGCCGACTAGACCCGCGCTGTCAGAAGAATAGTTCAGTGCCCCACCGATGAAACCGTTAGCCCCGGGACCAACGATCAGACCGGCAACCAGTGCTAGGCCGGCTACAAGCGCGGCGATGGCTGCAGGAATGGGGAGATTCTTCGGGTTGAATCCGATCTGGTCTTGTGAAAAATCCGTGTTTACTGATGACATTTACTGAGGAGAGCCTCCCTGAGGCGTTTCGATACTTATGCAGTTTTGTTTCCCCGTCGTGTGGGGAAATAGTGCTGGCGGCACTGTCGAAGAGTTATTGATTCTGATGCTCGGAGCGTCAGATAGATCTACGATAAAGCCAATCACCTAAAAATGGGATGGCGAAACTGTGGTTGCTGGTTGCAGTTTAATACTGCCAACTATCATTGATCGGATTACCTGAGATGTTTTGAACCTCGGGAATCCAATTCGCTCTATCCGGTATTTCGTTCGTACGATTTTAGGTCGCTTTAATTGACCTTGAAACTTCACAACACGCAGCCGCTGCTAATCCCACTGACTCAAGGCACTGTTTCTCGAGAAGTGCCGCCGATTACGGTGCATCTCGCGATATCGGACAACGACCTTGAAAACGCCATGTTGAGCCTGCTCGGTCGTAATGCTAGATTTTCGGTAGTTAAAGGAAGCATAGGGTATGCGGCAGAATCGGATGTGCGGCTGATCGACGAGCGTCCTCATGTAGATCAGCTGCAAAATCTTGATGAGCAGATGCCGCCGAAATTGCTGTACATCGGGCTCGACGATTCAGATAAGTCGTTAATCGAGGCGGCCCGTGCGGGTGCATGGGCTTTTGTGAGCGAAGGTGCGGATTCATTCGAGATCGAAGACGCGATTTGTAGTCTTATGGAAACCGATGGAAGCCCACTGCTGAAAACAATTGCTGCGAGTGGATCTGGCTCGGCAGTTTTGCTGAGTGATTTGTCTGCAGTTCGAGACGATTCAATTAAGGTCCATGCGGAGCAAAATCCGCTTAAGCCCGATGAGATAAGAATTCTTGAATTGATCGCACGCGGAGAACCCAGCAAAAACATCGGCAATATCGTCGGACTTGCGGAGCAGACGGTAAAAAACTACGTCGTTAGGATCTTTACCAAAATGCAAACCCATAATCGTGCTCATGCCGCTGCATTGGCTGCTCAGCGCGGTTGGTTATCGTCTCTCGACAGCGAGTAGTGGTTAGTTATGAATTGACCCAGAATTAGGGTCTGGATTTGAACTAGAGCTGTGTTAGGATGAACATCGATTCGTTGCACGATGACTCGGCGCAGGCAAGTCCTGCGTCTATTTTTGTGCGGCGATAATTTTTATACCAAGCCGGTTCTAAAGTTGTTGAACCGGAAGTAGAGGCAAGTAATTGACGACTTCAGAGACCCCGCAAGTTGCTGCAGTAGAAACTGAGCAAGAGGAGACTCTGGCGCCTCTCGACCTGCGTTCGCTTTTTGTCGCTGGTGTGCACTTCGGTCACCCTTCTAAGCGATGGAACCCAAAGATGGCTGAGTACATTTTTGGCAAGCGCTCGCGTGCACACATCATCGACCTATCCAAGACAGTCACCTCTCTGAAAGCCGCTAAGGAATTCGTAGAGAAGATTATTGGACAGGGCGGCGAGTGTTTGATGGTCGGGACTAAGGCCCAGGCTCAAGGCGCTATTAAAGAACAGGCCGGCAAAGCCGGTGCGATGTACATCAACCAGCGCTGGTTGGGCGGAATGATGACCAACTTCCAGACCATTCAGCCTCGAATAGAGCGACTGGTTTTCCTGGAAGACGCATTTGCTAAAGGCACTGTCGTGTCGCAGACCAAGCGTGAGTCACTCATGCTTTCGCACGAAGTAGAACGACTGAACAAGTTCTTCGGCGGGATCAAGGAAATGGTGAAGCTGCCGCAAGTTCTGTTCATTGTTGATATTGAAAAAGAGAAACTCGCTGTAGCCGAAGCACGACGACTCAAAATCCCGATTGTGGCTATCGTCGACACGAACTGTGACCCCACAGAAGTCGACTTCGCCATTCCAGGTAACGATGACTCGGTTCGATCTATCACATTGATAGCACAGCACATCGCTGAGGCGATTTCTAACGGTAAGGCTGCTGCGAAGTTTGCTCGAGAAGAGCGAATGGCTGCCGACGCTGAACTTGAAGCTCAGGAAGCTGCGGCACGAGCTGCTGCACAGGCAAAGGCGGCTGAACGAGCTGCCAAGGCTGCTGAAGAGAAGAAAGTCGCCGACGCTAAAAGGGCTGTTGAAGCTAAAGCCGCTGAAGCTGCGAAACCAGCCGTTCCGAAGCCAGCTGCCAAGTCAGAAGCAACACCAGCTGCCGCTAAGGCAAAATCTGAAGTGAAGCCTGAAGCAAAAGCTAAAACCGAAGAGAAGCCTGCCGCTAAGGCAAAATCTGAAGTGAAGCCTGAAGCAAAAGCTAAAACCGAAGA
>CAWVRY010000011.1:0-49247 GCA_963932695.1 uncultured bacterium
GGCGATTCCCGAGGTCCTAGTCGTGACAGCGGTGGAGGACGTGATGAGCGACGTCGCGTGAATACCGACGGTCCACGAATCGACGGCAAGGGCGAGAATCGATCAGATCAACGCGTAAACACGGATGGTCCGATTATTGATGGTCGGGACAAAGAGCCGAGCTCCGACAATCAGGACTAGAGCGGTTTCTAAGCTCTAGTTCTTTTCAGTCCGGTATGTCGGCCGTTCTATCGGTAGTCTTCGCCGTTGTCTAGCGGTGCGTATCCGACTTTTTTCTTAGCATGATCGGTATCCCAGAAGCGCCAAGTGTTGTCGGAAACTCCGTAAAAAATCTCAAATCCCAGTGGTTGGGTAATGCACTGCGTTACCAGTTGGGTGAGATCCCGGTGGCTCAGCCATGTCGCCAGCGTGCGAACTGAAGCTTCGGGTCTATCCTGTGGGCCTTTGGGGCTGTTTTGTGGGTTCACGGTGCCGATTCGTAGGCAGGCAACCTCGAGCCCGAAATGCTCGTGGTAGTAGCGACCTGTTGCCTCTCCAAACACCTTGCTCACTCCGTAGTCGGAGTCGGGTCGGACTGGCACAGTATGATCGATCATCTTGAAACCACCGGGCGTGAGTCCTTCGTAATCGCCAACTCGGATTTTGCTGTACGGATCGTCCATTTCGAAATTACCAACAGCGTGGTTTGAACTGGCGAATATGACCCTTTTAACCCCATTTTGTCGAGCGGCTTCGTACACGTTGTGGGTAGCTGAAATGTTGTTCTTCAGAACATCGGGCCAAGGCGTTTCGACTGGGGCGTTGGCTGCGAGGTGCACTACCGCGTCGACGCCTGCAAAGGCTTTCGACATAGAGTCATAATCCGAACCGTCGGCGATAAGAGTCTGGACGTCAGGGGAATGCTCTGATTTTCGTGCGTCTAAAGCTGAAATCTCGAAAGTATCTGCTAGGGCGTTGACTAGCATTGATCCGATTAGTCCTGATGAGCCTGTTACTAAAATTTTCATGGTTGATATCGGATTGGGTCACTTTTGGTAACGGTTGATTTATGCGAATGGACAGATGGTACTTGGGCGCAGGATTTAGTGAAGCGGTATTGGTGCCGAATAATGGCCGTCGTTAGGGGATCTGAGAAGGTGATGGACGAATCAATTCGATATAGAGAGCAGACAGTACGAGTTCGAGGACTCAGGTCAGGTCTGGGTCGCTTTTTGGACTGGTGGGAGTGAACCCGCTCCCTATGGCAAGCAGCATGGATCTGGAGCTATTTGCCGATCAGAAGAGGGGCTTATAGTCCTGGTCAGTCAAAACGACGTCGATTGGGACTTTCCTGCCGGTAGACCGGAAGGAGACGAGAATTGGCGCCAAACGAGGTGAGGCCCAGACACGGTCTGGAGGCGGCAGATTGGGGAGCGGCGGCGAAGGGTGGATAGATCGGGATTGTGCTTATGTGAATGGCGGAGTGACCCGGCTTTCGAATCGTCGAGGCCGGGTTAGAGTGTTTTGAGATTGCTCAACTCCTGAAATTCCGTCTCCCAGATAGTCGAAGTTTTGGGTGTGAATTTTCTAGTATGAAGATGTGCATTCAGGAGACTTCGTAAGAGATTTCGCGCTCATCATGGTCGCAGCAGCGGCGGCTTTGATACTTTTCCGTTTGATTCGGCAGCCACCGATACTCGGCTATCTCCTCGCGGGCATGCTCGTTGGTCCGTTTGCCCTCGAGGGGCGATTTGTATCTGATACCGAGACCGTATCTCTGGTCGCCGAGGTCGGACTCGTCGTGTTGCTATTTGCCATTGGTGTGGAGTTCGGCTGGGAGCGAATCCGGAAAATTGGATTCCGAGTTGTGTTTATAGGCGCTGTCGAGATAGCGGCGATGATTTCGCTTGGCTATTACCTAGGTAGAGCGCTTGGATGGACGCCCACAACTTCGGTTTATCTCGGTGCAGCACTGGCATTTTCTAGCTCGGCAGTTTTGGTTCAGATGCTCAGAGAGAACGGGCAACTGATGTCGCTGCGTGGGCAGTTGATCGTCGGTATTTTAGTAGTTGAAGACTTCGTAGCCGTAGTGCTTCTTGCGGTTTTCTCGGGTTACGCGAATCAAGAATCAGGTGGAGCTGTTCAGGTCTGGCCTATCGTAATAAAGATGGCCATATTTGCAGTTGGGGCTTTGGTGTTCGGGACGCTTATTGCTCCTCGTTTGATGGATTTATTGGACTATCTGAAATCTCGTGAAACGCTGTTGATCGGTAGTTTGGGAATGTGTTTCGGTGTGGGGCTTTTGGCGCGCGAGATGGGTTTATCGGCAGGAGCAGGCGCTTTTTTGATTGGGACCGTACTGGGCGATACTCGACATAGGGATCAAATCGCTCGACTCATTGCGCCTGTGCGAGACGTATTCGCAGCATTATTTTTCGTTTCGATTGGTATGTTGGTGAACATGGGTGATGTGCCCGAATTCTTCGGCACCGCACTGATAGTCACAGGAGTGTTGTTAGTAGGAAAAGTATTGGCTGCAACAGTCGGAACTTTCCTGACGGGTCACGATGGTGATACTGCCTTGCGAGTGGGCACAGCGATGCCGCAACTAGGTGAATTTTCGTTGGCTATCGCTCGATCTGGAAGCGAGCATGCCGCGGTCGGATCGCAGCTATATCCGGTCGTCACGATCAGCACGGTGATGTCGTCGTTTTTGTATCCGTTGATATTCAGCTCACACCGCGTGATCGGATCGTTGGTTGGTCGGTTGATGCCTTTTAGAGTAAAGACAGAAGCTTCGGCATTTTCATCGGCGATAGCGACTGCTCGTCGCTCTATGGCTCCCGCAAAACCCGTACCCAATAACTTCGTTCGAGGTGTGCGATCGGCCGCAGTGAGTTTCGGAATCATTGGGTTGGTAATAGTCGCTGGTGTGTTGATATCGAACGCTGGAACGAGTTTGGCGGGTGATATTGGTATATCTGAAGACCTCGTTGGTGCCGCCGCGATCGCTGCCGTCGTTACGCTCTCAGTGCCAGCCTCCATCGTAATTTGGCGCTTATTGTCGGATCTGGGCTCTATTTTTGCACGACGGGTGTTTATTCGATTCAACATGACGAAACGGCTCAACGCAGCTGATGCCATTAGCGTGGGTGCCGTGAGTATTTTCATGATGGTCACGGGCGTATGGCTTGTGACGCAGTTGCTGGAAATGATATCCGTCGACGATTTGACGTCGCCTGTTTCGGCATTTGTTATGGCGTTAAGCGTTGCCTCGACGGCTACGCTGGCGATGAAAATTCATTCGCATATGGACCGCACGTTTAGGCGAACGCTGCTCGGCGATGCTCAGGGCGGAGAGCCGCCGTCGATTCCATCTGACGGTAGTGATTCAGCCGGAGATTAGTCTGCTGTTTTGTGATTGGTTCGTTGGGCAGGCTGTGTAAAAACGGGCATTCGATATGGCATAAATCACGATCACGATCTGTGCTTTGACTTGATACATATCAAGTATGGATGTCACCAGCATTCAAATATGAATGTGCTGTACCAGTCACATTTAATTAAAAGGGACGTCATGGCGGACGATCGAACGTAAGTTTGAGAACTTGAATAACGATATTCAGCGGCGGTAAACGCTTCCGATGTCGATGAGATCGACGACCTGTTCGCTGATGATGCGATTTTGATGCTGCCTGACCGCCCTGCTGTGACTGGACGAGATGCGATCTTCGTTCACCAACGAGAGTTTTTCAGGTCGATCAAGGCGAGCATTAAGTCGGTAGTTGTCGAGATCGAAGTCCTGGAATCGATCGTGTACGTGCGTGGTGCTTTCAACTATGGCATTGCCCCAAAGATGGGCGGCGATCCTGTAGTGATGAGAGGCAAGTATTTGAACTTGTACAAACGCGACGAGATGAAGTAGTGGCGCATCTGGCGCAGCATCAACAACATCTATCATCCGCACGAAGATTAGGTGGTGGTCGAGAGTTCACCGAATGATTCTTATGCCAGCTGACTCTCTGCTGCTAAATCTTCGGCAGTAGTCCTAGTAGATTGTCGGCCATTATTCTGTAGCCTTCGTTGTTGGGGTGAAGGTCGTCTGGTAGTAGGTGTGCCTTATCGGAGCCGAAGACGTCGAGGCCATTGATGTAACTAATGTTCTCTTCGCCGTGCGCTTTCGTCGTTTCATATGCACGTTTTACTTCATATCTCATATGCTGTAGCGAGAAACCAACATCGTTGAGTTCGGTCTCTCTTCCCGGCGAGTAAATTGGTGAAATAAGGACTATCGGCGTTGTTGGGTGCTTTTCACGCACGATTTGGATGAAGCCCAATATGCCTGGGTAGAACGTTCGCTGGTTGAGTGATACCGATCCGTAGATATTTATGCCGAGGCACATCGATATGAGATCGGCTTCGCTATCTCGTATCACCCGAGCGATCATTGGATCAAGGTGGCATTGCCCACCTAATCCGAGGCATGTGAGATCGTATCCACGGGTACGTGCGACTATTGCAGGCCAGGTTTTTGTTGGTGAATCGGCTGCGCTGCATTGGCTGATCGAACTGCCGTAGGTGATCCACTTTTTTGCGCTTGATTCAGGGGTCGAAGATATTTCTGCTTCAACGTCGATCCCGATACCGCTGAGTCGAGTTTCGCCAAACTGTGGAAGCCATAGTTCGATGTTCTTGTTTCCAGCCGAGAGATTTTCGAATCGGAACGATGACTGGTTTGCAAGGTTGACCGACCCCACCAATTTCTCATCGACCACTAGGTCGATTTGACCTCGTTCTTCGAACAAATTGCATGTACCTTCGATAGCTGTCGTGTCGCTATGGAACGTCACACGGACGCCGGCAGCCATTGCTGCGCGAAGGGTAAGCTCACTGTCGTACAGTTCTCGCTCTTGGTGATTAATCCGCCACGGCATGACCCACTCGTTGGATACTTCGGTCGATATAGCGCCCGACCATGTGAGGCGAGGGTCGTTTGCTGCGATGTGTTGGGGCATGTCGGGTTTTCGCTGAAATTGAATGATCGTTTGTGACCGAGAAATCGTAGCACTCAGAATACTTAGTCAGGTCTTAGCCGTTCTTTCAGGCTTATACTTCCGAACTGTAAATCGTGAACTCATCTAGTGAACCGGACCATGACCGCTTATGTCTACCTACGTGTCTGACGAAATACTTGATCGCTTTCGGAAGGTCACTTCCGCCACTGCATATAGCGCTGTTTGGCGGCTGGCTCCGCCGGATGGGCAGGAGTGGTTTGCTTCCGCTAACTACCAACTGTGCCTTATGCGGGGTGTGAAGGCGTACACGCCGGGTAAAACGTTGGTTGGAAGGGCGCAGACGTTGCGGTTCGTTCCTGCGCGTCCTGACTTGCTAAAGCAAACTCGTAAGGGCGGAGGATCGCCTGAGTACCTGGCGATGGCCAAGTGCGGACCGAACGACGTTCTCGTGGCCGAGGCTCACACATTCGATGAGTATTCGTGCATTCTCGGCAATATGAAGACTCGCCAGCTGTGGCACAACAAGGCGCAGGGGATTGTGACCGATGGTGCGATTCGAGATTTGCAGATGATTTCTGATGAATACGATCTGGCGGTGTTCGCCAAGAATCGATCGCCAGCGGGGAATTTGCCGTTTTTGGAATCGTTCGAAGAAGGTCAACCAATCAACGTTGGTGGCGTGCTGGTTATGCCGGGCGATGTGATTGTTGGAGACGACGACGGTGTGGTTGTGGTGCCTGCCGACCGTGCCGAGGAAGTGATCGACTGGATCGAGGAGCAGGAAGAGGCGGAGGAGTTTGTCATCGGTCTCATCGACGAGGAGCAGGTTCCTCCGGGAACGTACTATCCGATCTCAGCGGAGACAAAGGAGCGCTTTCGGCAGTGGAAGGCGGACGGCGGGAAGTAACGGTTGATCGGGCTGTGATGTGCATTCTCCAGCAGAGTCGTAAGCCTGAAAAACTGGATGTTGAGCGAATTTTCAATCGTTGCAAAGTATCCGCGAATCAGATCTCAAACATTCAAGGGTTATTTGCCTGATGCTTGGTGCGTGGAGCAACCGAACTTCCGAGTCACCGATTCGTGTCATTGAGAATGGGTTCAAGTTATTCCACAAAAACGTCTCTTGAACGCATACACTTCGCCTCCAGATATTTATGTTTGGTGGCGATTTTGTTTTAACGCCGTAATTGATTTGGAGTCGAACTCGAATGCGTATTGGTATCATGGGTGCAGGTGGAATCGGAAGCGTTGTTGGCGGACTACTGTCGAAGGCGGGGCACGATATCACGCTGATCGATCAGTGGTGGGAGCACGTCGAGAAGATCAAGGCCGATGGCTTGATTGTCGAGACGCAAGAAGACGAGTACCTCACCCACCCGAAGGCGATTCACATTCACGAGCTGCAGCACGAGACTGTGCCGTTCGACGCAGCGTTCATCGCTGTGAAGTCGTACGACACGGAGTGGGCGACCACACTCATGCTCAGGTACGTCGACCCCGACCATGGTGTATTCGTTGATTTCCAGAACGGGATAAATGACGAACGAATGGCGGCCGTCGCCGGAGTCGAACGCTCGCTCGGCTGCATCATCACGATCGGCGCTGCTGCGTGGGAGCCAGGGCGCGGTATCCGGACGGATAACTACCCGCTTGGTTTCAAAATCGCTGAACATGATGGATCAGACACTCCCAGGGCTAGAGAGCTTGTTGAAGTTATGGGCGCTGTTGCAGACGCCGAATTTACCGATGACCTGTGGGGCGCTCGCTGGTCGAAGCTCATGGTCAATTGCATGGCAAACGCACTCTCGGGTGTGAGCGGGTATGGCACAACCGAAGTGCGCTCGGAGCTTGAGCCTCTACGAATTGGAATTCAGTTGGGCGCAGAAGTTGCGCGAGTCGCTTTTGCTCAAGGTATCAATCTGTTTTCAGTGCTCGAACTTCCTGCTGAATCGATTGTAGATGCTGCCGAGGGGCGGAATATTGAAGAGGTCGAGGCCGCATTTGTCGAGGCAGGTAAAAGGGGTGGAGCCGGTGGTGTACCGTCGTTTGGTCAGGATGTTCGAAAGGGCCGACGCAACGAAATAGACTATCTAAATGGGCTCGTGTCGGACATGGGCAAGAAGCTCGGGGTGCCTACTCCTTTCAACGACAAGATTGTCGAGATCGTTCATGATCTGGGAATCGATTTCAAAGGGGAGCCCAAAAACATCCAGCCGCTGGTCGATATGCTGCCGTAGTTCGTATCTTCACCAACTCATGAGAGTCGATTCAAGCAGGCAATTTAGTCGGGTGAGGCAGAGTCGCCATAGGCAGATTTCAGCTTTGTGAACTCTTCATCGGTGAGCGTGCCATCAAGTGCTGCAATGTTCGATTCAAGGTGGGCGATGCTTGATGTTCCGGATATGACCGTAGTTACTTCGGGCGGTTCGGCAGCGAACTGATATCCCTTACGTATCAGCTCCGACGGATCACCACCGGAGAGCCAGTCGAGGGCATTCTCGCCGTCATTGTCGCCCCACTCTGTCATGCGCTCGTTTAACTTTTCTGGTCGAGTAAGAGTGAGGCGAACCGGCGCCATGTTAAGAATTCCGGTCTTTGACGATTTAGCCAACGGGAACGAACGTTTCGCCGGCCACTGATTCATGATGCCGTACTTGAACATGACCGAATCCCAAACGTCGGGGTGGCGATCCATAGCCTGAGACATGGCTTCGTTTTTTGGGTCTTGAGTAAGCATTTGGGTGATCCCCAGAAAACGGGTTTTACCTTGCTGCTGGAGCCGTTGCATTACCTCGATGTAACCCTCAGTGAGTTCATCATATTTGTGACGCGACATACCGTGAATCTGAAAAATATCCACGTAGTCAGTCTGCATACGTTCTAGGCTTTGCTCTAGTGACTTCACGATCTCGTCGGGATCGGTAACGAAGCCATCGGCAATTCGGTACGACCACTTGGTTGCGATAAGGAACGAGTCGCGGGCATGACCTTTAACAGCACGACCCAGCATCGCTTCCGATTCGCCATAGGCTTCTGCCGTGTCGAAAAGGTTTACACCGAGTTCAAGCGCACGACTGACTAGCCTTGCTCGTCCAGCGTCATCGACACCTGTTGCTTGCCCGAACTTCGATGGCCCACCGGTACCGTAGCTCAGGAGCGAAACGTCTACGCCGGTGTCGCCAAGTTTTCTGTACTGCAATTTTTACAGGGTTCTCTTAGTATTCGAGGATTGCGCGACCAAGTATTTTGCCGCTCTGTAGGTCGTCGCAGGCTTCGTTGATCTGGTCGAGGCTGTAACGCTTGGTCACAAGCTTATCGAGCGGGAACTTGCCTTCTTTGTAGAGCCGCAAGTACATGTCGAAATCTTTGTCAGGGTAGGTAGCACCTAGCGAACCACGGTACTGTCTCTGGTGGAACATAAAGTGTCCCGGCCAAACAGTCATTTCGGGCCCAGGCATGCCGATTAAAACCGCCATTCCACCGATGTTTCCTGCACCTGAACCGCCGCTTTTCGTTACAGGCAGAATCTGCTCATTCGTGATTTTTAGGCCTATTGCGTCAAACGCATAGTCGACACCGCCGTTGGTCATTTCGATAATTGTGGCTACAGGGTCGACCTTCGACGAATTCACTGTATGGGTTGCACCGAACTGCTTTGCAAATTCAAGCTTTTCATCATCGATATCAACAGCTACGATCGGGTACGCCTGAAGCACTGCTGCCATTTGAATCGCCGACAGACCGACTCCCCCAACGCCGAATACGGCTACCGATTCTTCGGGTCGAACTTTCGCCGTGTGGGTAACGGCTCCGGCTCCAGTGAGAATTGCGCAACCGACGATTGAGGAAAGATCTCTGGGAGCGTCATCAGCTACCTTGACTGCGTAACCGCCCCAAACGATTGCGTCTTCACCCCACGTGTAGGTCGAGCCTTCAAGTGGTTCTTCGTTCCAGGTGACCCCAGCAGACGGAGCTTTCCAACGACCCTGAATTGGATCGCGTGGGACCCACGTAACGATTGCGGCATCACCCTCTTTGAGGTGAGTAATATCAGAACCAATTTGAGTCACAACTCCGAAACCTTCATGCCCTAGCAGGGCAGGAGTTGGTCCCTCAGGATTGTGCATCTGGTGTAACTGCGAGTGACAGACACCACTTGAATAGAGCTTCACGACGACCTGGTCGGGCTTAGGGTCGGGAATGTTGACCTCGTCGACTACAAGTTCCTTGCCGTGTCCGACATGAATAGCGGCTCTGCTTTTCATCGTTGTCTGTTCCTCGGCCGAACGCAATTGGTCGGCTATTAGTAATGCTTAATAAAGAACGAATCGAATAGGCAGCAAGTTTAGCAGGGGGTAACGTGCACTGTAGATGATCGCAAATTCGTTTGGCCATCAACTCAGACAAAAACTTTCACTGTTGTGGGGCGAATCGTGATCAGTGGGGAAGCTACACTGACTTGCATGAACTGTCAGTTTGCTCATCACGTTTTGTCAGGTCCAATTTCCACTTAAATGATCGAATTATTTCCGCTTGATGCGTCGCTTGCTCAATTGGTAATCCTTGGCGCGTTTACTTTCGTCATGGGGATTTTTGCGGGCATGGTTGGCGTTGCCCTTGGCGCAGTTCGTCTTCCTGTAATGCTCGCGATGGGATTTAATCCGGTAATTGCGGCTGGAACGAATTTGGGTGTGACCATTCTCGGCGGAACTGCAGCTGCATGGCCTCACTGGCGTGACGGTAGAGTCGTTGGACGCGTAGTTCTGGTGATAGGTATTCCGGCGATCATCGGCTCGTTACTTGGTGGGTTCTTTGCTAACGATGTGAAGGCGTGGATTCTACTGGGACTGATCGCTTCATTATCGGCGATATCTTCAGTGATATCGTTTTGGCATTGGTGGAGAGCGATTCGAAAATCTCGCCAGCCAGAAGATGTGAATGCGTCAACCGCTCCTGCGGTAACGCGAGACGGAGTGAATATCAATCAAAAAAATCAGATGCTATACGGATCGATCGGATTTGCGATCGGTGTCTTGGGCGGAGCAGCGGGTCTGATTCTCGCTGTGTTACGATTTCCGATTCTGATTAACGTACTTCGCATGGACCCGCGTACTGCTGCGGGGTCGAACAACACAATCGGCGTTCTTGCCGGAATTTCCGGGTTTGCAGGACACGCCATCAATATGAACTTCGATGTCGCGGTTCTAGCCGTAATGGGCATCGCTGGCATGGCTGGCAGCTTCATTGGCGCCAAGCAAACGGGCAGGATAAGCGCCACAACGATGCGGTTGATGATCGCAATCCTGTTGGCCGCCGCCACGCCAATTGTCGTAGTGCGAATGTTCTCGGAATATTCGAACTAATCCTCACTACGACATGTGTAACCATTTATCTTCCGAGCAGCGTGCTTAGGTCTACTTCGCACTTCGTTAGTGCTGAGAAGAGACTGAGATCGGGCGCCCCACCTGCGAGTAAATTGGTGATTTGGTCTTCGCCTATCTCTGTAGTCAGGCAGATGATCTGCTCTTCCGAGAACGGACGCTCGATGTATTCGAGACCTTGAGGTAATTCGGCCAGAACTGTTGGCAAGATCACTGGGTCAATCAAAGCACCTGGATCTATCGGAAGCTCCGATCCTTCGAGCAGATCGTCAAGTTCGGTTCCGCACTCCGAAAGTGTTCCGAGAAGTGCGCCCAAGTCCGAAAGATCAAGCTCTCCCGCCGTCGGGTCGAGTAGTGCCAGTCCATCTTCGCCTAGTTCGGCGAGTACGCAGCTGACTTGATCGGCAGACACGCCAAGCTCTTCGAATTCAACGTCACTGATCGCATCGCATTCGATCATCAGCGGGAAGAATTCACCGAGAGCTTCGAAATCGGGTCCCTCACCCGATAAGACATCGACTAGATCGGTAAGGCCAGTAGGTCCAACGCCATTCACAACACACTCGAGTGCATCGATTCCACCTAATTCGCCGAATCCATAAGCAGCCTCGCTCGCCGAAATCCGAGCTCGTTCGTCGCTGGCGAGACAGAAGACGCCTTTAAGAGAGCTAATTATGAAGTCCGATGCTGGCTCTTCTAGGAAGAGTCCTGCTGCTGACATTCCACCGATTTGCTCACCGATACAGACGATAGTGTCGTCGCTCAACGTCCCGGCTTCCCGAGATAGTTGACCAATGAATATGGCGTTGACGGTATCTTCACTCAGGCAGTTATCGAGTGCGGCGGATTCAGCGACAGTAAGCCGTTGGTCTCCGAGGCTCGATTCCAAGATGGAGATCACCCGATCCCCCCCGCCAACAGCATCGGCAGCACATGCAGCTTCACCGGCTGGCAATGCACTAAGGAATCCGACAGGGTCGGCGATTGGGTCGATCTCTATCGGAGCGACAGGCGCAGGCGTTGCCGTCGGAACAGAGGGCGCCGTCGACGGAACTGGGGTAGCGGTTGGCTCAGAACTGCTGGTACATGCGATTGCGCCAGCCATTAATGCGGTTATCGCTAGGAATATTATGAACTTTTGGCGAATCATCTCGGATCTCTTCATCCCAAAAAGGGAATAAAACAGGCGGGTAAAAACACGGTGACGTGCCACAACTGCTTTTAGTTTAAATCCGAATCGTTACCGCTGTATTTCTCTAACTAGGTCCTTTTCACCTATGTTTCTTTACAGTTCGCTGTGAGTGAGGCGAGTGGATTCTGAGAAATTACTCAGGTAAACCGAGTAATTCACGCCTGAACAAGTTCAGCGCCCCCATTGCTGCACGTTGCCTGTCGGGTCCGCCTCGGCCGGCGGAACGGACGTGCCGGGTTCGCTCGCCATCGGGGCCTGACACTACGATGTAGGTTTCACCTTTGCCTAGATTTTCAGTTCGCTGGTCGCCTTCTTCGGTCCCGTGAACGGCGAGCCCGTAGGTGGCTCCGGTTGTTTTTCTAATTGATCGGGCAAGAGCTGATGCACGTTCGGCGCCGTCGGCAAACGGCGGTGTTTCACCGCCAGATCGGGCTATATTTTCCAAGGTTTCGTTCGAATTTACGATAGAACTCTGCAAAAACGCAGTATCTGCTGCTTTTTGGATAGCGGATGCGACTGATCCGCCACTGAGATCTTCACAGGTCGCAACGGTAGCGTTCTTGCTGGTTAGAAGCTCGCCAACTACAGATTCGATCGTTGCGCCATCTACGGCAAATATGTTGTCGCCCAGCAGTTTGCGCACTTCGATGTCGACTTTATCGATTAGTGCATTTGCTTCGTCGATATTCTCTGCGAGAGCCGCGATTCGAACGTCGACCTGGCCAGGATGAGCGAGCACTCCGACTGTCGGATTCTTTGAATCAGCGATTAGGTGACCGATACGATCATCGACCGCGCTTTCTCCAATGTCAGCGATTTTCAGCACTCGGTAGTGGATCATCTGAGTAAGACTGTATTTCTCTCGGAGGTAAGGAATCACCTCGTTCTCAACGAGCCATTTCATCTCGAATGGAACACCGGGAAGGCTGATCGTTACGCCTCGTTCGGTTTCGACGATGAAAGCGGGGGCGGTGCCATTCGGATTCTTAACCACAATTGCGCCGCTCGGTATTTGGGCCTGACGTTCGTTGTTCTTTGTAAGGATGAACCCACGTTTCTGGAACCGCTCTCGAAGTTCTTCAAGCGACTCGGCATCTGTAACTACCTCACGACCCGTTACTTTGGCGATTGCTTCTCGAGTGAGATCATCCTGAGTAGGGCCGATGCCGCCGCCTGTGATTACAACGTCAGATCGATCGAGTGCTTGATCGAGAATGTCAACCATGCGGTTTAGGTTGTCTCCGACGGTAGTTTTGTAGAAGAGGTTCACACCGCTTTCGGCCAACCTCTGAGCAATCCAAGATGCGTTAGTGTCGACGATCTGGCCGAGCAGCAGTTCCGAGCCAATGGAGACGATTTCTGCATTCATGTGAAGGTTATGTTCCTATATTGCGGACCGGTAGCCGAGGCGAGCCGTGATCGTTGCTCAGTACATACAGCAAAGCTGCCCAAACTGGTTTTCTGAGATTCGAAAACGATGTTCAATTTTATCCGGCTGCTAACGTCGCCTCAGTGAATAGCGCATCTAGTGCCACGTTCCGCTCGGCGAACAGCGCAGGATCGCCATCTCCGCGATTGATCACGCAGAGCGCATGGGAGACATTCGCTCCTAAGCCACGCAGCGCATCGATTGAATCGGCGACTGCCCCGCCAGACGTAACGATATCTTCCACAATCAAGACGTTCATATTTTGGACGTCCGCTCCTTCAATCTGTTTGGCGGTCCCGTACGTCTTAGCTTCTTTGCGGGCCAGAGCTAATGGGAGTCCTGTCCGCTGAGAAAGAATCGTAGCGATTGGAACTCCGCCCAATTCCATTCCCACTAGTACCTCAGCCGTATCAGGCACAAGCGGTTCAAGTAATTCACATATATCGGCTAATAGACGAGGATCAGATTCGAACAGGTACTTATCAAAATAATGATCACTGATGATTCCAGAGCGCAATCGGAACTCACCGGTCAAGTGGGCTATTTGCGTGATCCTTCGTGCGACATCTTCCATAGGGCGCTCGTGCATCGGTCTCATTCTCCTAATATGGCGGGGGGGGATACGATAGCGGAAGTATAAGGAATGGTGTTGTTGAATGATGCACTTCGCGTCGTGAGGTCCAGATAATTTCGATTCGAACCGCTCCCAGATCGTTAATTTGATTTACTGATTCTGGGCCGTATTCCAGTACGAGCGCTAACGTGTCGCCATGCCACTTGACTTTATTAGAACAAATGTTCGATAATAGAACAGTCGTTCTGATAAAGCGGTCAAAAGTAAGTCTGAAGAGGTCAAGATGAATCCAGTAGCCACGGCGGTAATTTCACCAGCAAATGTTTCGTATGTTGAGGATTCGAATCGGCGCTGCACGGTTTCACCAGTTTCTATTTCAACTGGTTCGAAGACTGTTGCCTCGAGTGACGATCTCAATCTAGCGCTGGCACAGATCGTTCAGAGCGTAACTGATCGCAGCGAAAGTGCCGAGTCGAAGATCATCACTGTTGATCTCGCCAAAGGTGAGAATGTGCAGGAATTTTCGACTCGACTTCGAATGCTATTGCTGTTCATGAACCGGAACGAAGGTTCTGTTTCCGCCACGGTTTCACCTTCATTTCAAGACGATACGTATCCGGCAATGCTCGCTCTTGTGAAGGGCTTTCAGAGTTCTGGAGCGAGTGAAGACTGGCGCCCGGATGGTCCTCGATCGATTCGTGTAGGTAACGCAAGGCATATGTTTGTCAGTGTCGATATGCCAGTGATGGATCGAAGCCCAGCGCCCGACACGCTTATAGAACTCGTTGCAGCGCACAAGATCAGTTCTTCTTGGTACGACCAGCGGGTGAGTCCACGAGTTGCTTCGATTGGGATGACCACGGTGATGTTCGGCATCCCGAATAGTCCGGGGGCTGAGTACGCAGGTTCGGTATTCAAGAGAGAACGAACTAGAAACCTGTCGGGTCGATCCGGCGGTATTCATTTGTCACGTCAGTTGAACTGGTCCGTTTCGGCGGCTGTCTGAGTTCATTTCAGTTAATTATTTCTGACCGTTTCATTTTCGGTCAATTCGGAGACTTTTTTTATGGTCATGACGGTTGGTCCTTCAAACCCATTGAACTTTGGTTACACAGATATTCTGGCTCCAGTTCGGTCCGACACATTGCCAGAAAACACGCGATACAAAGACGATGGATGTGATGCCGCGGCAAGCTGCTTAGATTGCCCTTTGACGCTCTGTAAGTACGACGATCCGGGCTGGTTGCAGAGCGAGAGCCGTCGAACTCGTGATGACGAAATCTTCCGATTACGGAAAGATCGTGTGTCGGTAGCTGAAATTTCGGAGCGATTCGGCATTAGTACCCGTACGGTTCATCGAATCGTTCAACGGGGTGGCGCATCTCCAGTACCAGTGACTGAAGAAAACGATGGACCGATCATTTCGCTTAGCGAGCTTGCAGAGCGTTCACTTTTTCGTGAGCGAACACCGTTTCCTAAGCTGTTGATCGGAAGCTCTGACAGTTTCGGAGTTAGCTAATTCGATTACTGGGGCAACTCCGATTCGAGTTTTTCGCTCGGCAATCTCCAGATAAACTGTCTGAATGACATCAGATTTAAATTTTCCTGATCGCCCAAAACTAAGACCCATAGATGTAACTCGCGTCACCCACGAGGGGAGCGACTACTTCTTGTTAAAGGATCTTCGTCGCCTCAACGACCAGTCGCTGATGGTTCCTGTTCCGCTGGGTTTATATCTTCAAGGTGTCGACGGTACGAACACCCTGAACGAGATCACCAAAGCTGCGATTAACGGTGGTGCACCTGAGGTTCCACGAGAAACCCTCGATGAACTAATGGGTCGACTCGACGACATGTTGTTGCTGTCAAACGGCAAGTATTCGGTTGAAATCGAACAACTGCGCGATGATTTCAGGAGCGCGCCAGAACGAACACCTGCCCTGGCTGATCTGGCTTACCCATCGGATACAGACGACCTTCGAGGGTACCTCGACGGCTTTGCATTTCCGTACATGAACGACGATGCGATGGCAGATGATGATTTAGCAGCTGATGTTGATGTCGAACTCAAGGCAATAGTTTCGCCCCATATCGATTTTGAACGCGGTGGCGATAGTTACGGAATGATCTGGGAGCAAGTGCGAGATCAACTTAAAGACGTCGAGTTGTTCGTTGTATTTGGTACCGATCACAACGGTGAAGGCCCTCGCCTAACCCTCACCAATCAGGATTATCGATCTCCTCTCGGTATGTTGGAAACTGACACTGAGTTGGTTAATGAAATAGCGAAAATTCTGTCTACTGACAACACGATCGACGATCATCCGTTCGCCGATGAGTTCAATCATGCAAACGAACATTCGATCGAACTTGCGACGGTCTGGCTCCATCGGGCTGTAGGCAATTCAGACGCAAAAATGCTGCCAATACTTTGCGGTTCATTCGGTGAATTACTGGAAGATGGTGCGTCAAATATCGACGATCATCCAGAGATCAGTCGAGTAGTGCGACTACTTCAATCGGTGTCAGCTGAACGTCGAACCATGTTTATTGCCGCAGCCGATCTTGCACACGTTGGTCCGGCCTTTGGCGACACGGAACTCATGCCCAAAGATTCTGAGGATCGACGTCGAGTAGAAGCAGAAGATGAAGTGCTGTTGGAGGCGATAGTGAATGGCAGCCGAAGTAGATTTTTCGAAGCAGTCAAGAACAATGAAGATCGCAATAGGATCTGCGGACTCGCACCGATCTACATGACCTTGTGGGCTGCGGATACGACGATTGGTACATGGAATGGTTATCAGCAGTGCCAAGCGGATGAAGATGACACTTCGTTTGTGTCGATCGCTGGTGCTGCATTATTTGGATAGCCAGATGGTGAGACGCGAGCAAGGTTACCGGACGATTAGTCGACGTTCGTGTCGATCATCGTGGAACCACTAACCAACTCGCCCGTTGCCTGGAAGAGCGCGCGCTCTGAGATGTTCATAGCCCGATCGGCAACTCGTTCAACGTTGTGAGCGACCCACATCAGGTATGTGGCGCGCTCTGCGTTATCAGGATCACTCTTAACGAGTTCCATAAGGTCGCCTTGAACCTTGGTGTATAGATCATCGACTTCGTCGTCTTCTGATTCGAGTTCTGAAGTGATCGTTCGAACAAATTCTGCATCCCGGCTAATGAACGCTTCAAGCGACCGTTTGAGCATGCTGACAGCCATATCACCCATGCGTGGGATGTCGATCAATTCCTTGAGCGGAGGTTGGCCGCCCATGTTGATGCTGATTTTGGCAATGCCTTCGGCGTAGTCGCCAATTCGCTCAAGTTCGCCAGCGATTTGTAGACTTGCGACGATTCGCCGCAGGTCACCAGCCACAGGCGACTGTCGTCGGATCAGTTCGATGCAGTATCGTTCGATCTCAAGTTCAGTCTGGTCTATGTGATCGTCTTCGTTGATGACCTTCTGCGACCTGTCTATGTCACGGTTTTTCAAAGCCTGAAGAGCATCGAAAATCGCCTTTTCGACTAGGCCACTCATCAAAATAAGCTCGGCTTCGAGCCTGCCAAGTTCTCGATCGAACTCCTGCCGACCGGTGGATAAAATACTGTTCTGATGTTCGTTCATGATCGCTACTGTATACCTTGGTGGTCAGTGATGACGGAATCCTGCGGCTATCCGATTCGGCCCGTTACGTACGCTTCAGTTCGTTCGTCTTTCGGGTTACCAAAAACCTGCTGGTTAGTACCGTATTCGATCATCCGTCCCACTCGCTCTTCTCCGGCCATCATCACCGCTGCGTAGTCGGAAATACGAGTCGCTTGCTGCATGTTGTGAGTGACGATGATGATGGTGACTTCGCTGGAGAGCTCTTTAATTAGCTGCTCGATAGCCTGCGTCGAAATTGGGTCTAGAGCTGAAGCCGGTTCGTCCATTAGAACGATCTCAGGGTTCACTGCGAGTGCTCGTGCAATACAAATCCGCTGTTGCTGACCACCAGAAACACTGAGCCCGCTGTCGTTGAGGCGGTCTTTCACTTCATCCCACACGGCAGCTCGACGGAGCGAAGTTTCGACTACTTCGTCGAGATCATCGGTCATGCCGTTAATTCGAGGTCCGAACGCCACGTTTTCGTAGATGCTCTTTGGGAACGGATTCGGGCGTTGGAACACCATTCCGATACGGAACCGAATTTCGGTCGGGTCTACTTCAGGGCCATAGATGTTTTGACCGGCGAAATTAACGGTGCCTTTGACCGAAGCGCTCGGAATCAGGTCGTTCATACGATTGAAGCAGCGCAGCAACGTGCTCTTGCCACAACCGGAAGGGCCGATGAGTGACACGACGCTGTTCTTCGGTACCTGAAGCGACACGCCACTAACGGCAGTTTGCCCGCCGTACGCAACTGATAGGTCGTTCGATTCGAGGACAGGTTCAATGTCATCAAATCTGAGGATATTTTCGACCGATCCTGCCTGAGAAAGGAGGTCGGTGTCATTGAGGGCCATTGGTCACTCCACGAATGAGCCTGATCAAAATACGTTCATTTAGTGAGATTGAATGTTAGTGGCACAACGTTAACAGAATGAAAGAAAATCGACCGCAATTTTCAATCGACGATCTATCGCAATTAAGGTGGTCGTCCATCCGAATTTGTTCCCACGCATGCCACGATCCGAGTTTAGGCAACGTCGGTTCAGATGTCATGCACCCATTCGCTCCGTCCGTTGCTAAACTTAATGTTTACCCCCCTTTAGATATATCTTCCCGATGACCACTCCTCCGTCCCCTTCTCCCGAGCCGACGGCTGAAAAGGCTTCTATTGCCTCAGCTACGCTCCCATCCATTCTAGATCTTTCACGTGACCGCCTAACTTCGACTCTGATCGAAATGGGTGAGAAGAAGTTCCGCGCCGATCAGGTTTGGCGTTCGATCTACCACGAAACTTTGGGTAGTTTCGACGAGATGTCGACTTTGAGCAAACCTTTCAGAGAAAAGCTGAAAGAGAGTTACACATTCTCAGCTCTTGAGCAGGCAATGTTCCTTACTTCGGCCGACAAAACGACCAGCAAGGCGTTGTACAAGCTGCACGATGGCGAGTTGATCGAAACCGTTCTTATGCGATATGAAACCGACGGCCACCGTCGTAATCGCAAGACTGCCTGCATATCGACTCAGGCTGGGTGCGCACTAGGTTGTACTTTCTGCGCAACCGGTCAGCAGGGTTTCCGCCGTAATCTCACCGTAGGCGAAATTGTCGCTCAGGTTATCGAGATGCAGAAAATTGCTCGTGCCGAAGACGAAGCTCAAATGGCTGATGGCAAGCGAAGTAAGGGCGATATTCAAGGCGTTACGAACGTGGTGTTCATGGGCATGGGCGAACCTCTTGCCAACTACAGGAACGTCGTAGGTGCCATTCGAGTTCTCAATGATGGCCAAGGGCTGAACATTGGTGCCCGGCATATCACTGTCTCGACGGTTGGTTTAGTTCCACAGATTCTTCAGTTGGCGGAAGAAGAACTTCAGATAAACCTGGCTATTTCACTTCACGCGCCAGACAATGCGACTCGCTCGCAGACTATGCCAATCAACAAACGCTACCCGGTTGAAGAGCTGATGCGTGCGTGCCACAAATACGCCGATGCAACTGGACGACGGATTTTCTTCGAGTACGTGCTGCTTAAAGAGCAGAACGATTCAGTGGAGCAGGCTCAAAAACTAGGGCGGCTCCTCAACGGTCTGCACTGCCACGTGAATCTGATTCCTGTGAATCCGACTAAACAAGGACCGTTCGAACGCACCGATATGACGGCTGCGAAGGACTTCCAAGGCGGTCTGAAGCAGTACGGAATTCCATCGACCGTTCGAATGGAAAAGGGCATCGATATCAACGCGGGCTGTGGTCAGCTCCGTGAACGTGCGATTGATATTCTCGGAGCGTAGGCTCTGGCTCCCTACACAAACTCTAAAAATTGTCTGTAGAATTCCGCCGCGTTCGGCAAGTACTAACTTGTCCGCGTCGCTTTTGGCGTTCTTAGATAACGAATTGGAGAATCCTCATGACCGGTCGTGTTTGGCCCGAGGTTTATAAGAAACTCGGCATTGCGCCAATCATCAACGCTCAGAGCTGGGTGACCGCTCTCGGCGGATCGATCATGCGTCCCGAAGTGTTGCAGGCTATGGATGATGCGGCTAGCTCGTTTGTAGATGTGAAAAAGCTAAACCTCGCCGCCGGGGAGATCGTTGCTCGATCTTGCGGGGCGGAACGGGGGTTGGTTACTGCAGGATGCTCGGCAGCCCAGGTTTTGATGGTCGCTGCTTGCATGACGGGTCAGAGTGAGCAGAACGTTGAGAAACTGCCCGATACGACTGGCATGAAGAACGAAGTCATATTGTTCAAGGGCCAGCGAAATCGCTATGACAAGGCGTTCGTGACTGCTGGGGCAACGTTGGTTGAGTTTGGTTCCACTGATTCCGCAACAACAGAGGATCTTGAAACTGCTATCAATGAAAATACCGCTTGTATTGCGTATGTAGTCGCGCCATTCGTGCCGCAAGGAATTGGGCTTGAAGAGACGATTAGGGTAGCGCACGAACATGGCATACCTGTAATCATCGATGCCGCTGCCGAAGTACCGCCCCGTTCAAATCTCTCAAAATTCCACAAGATGGGTGCCGACATGGTTGCGTTCAGCGGTGGCAAGGGAATTGGTGGCCCTCAGTCTTCAGGTCTTCTCGCCGGTAAGGCAGATCTCATGGAAGCTGTCGTGATGAACTCGCTGAATCTCGATTCATCTGTTGCCGGTATTGGTCGACCTATGAAGGTTTCTAAAGAGAACATTATTGGACTAGTCACAGCCTTGCAGCTGTTCACCGATTCAGACGAAGGCGCAGAATGGGACGGATGGCAATCGAAAGCCGAATTCGTCTCTGAGCGCCTCACTGGTATTACCGGATTACGAGTTGAGATCGAAGATGATCCAGCGGAACGCCAAGGACCGCAACCAGTGCTCTACTTCGATGACGAATTCTCCGGACCGTCTGTTGATAAGATCAAAGCGCAGCTTGAGGCTGGTGACCCTGGCATATTCGTCGGTGGTGGTGGTGGCAGACAAGAGATCAACATTGTCATGGTCAATGTTCAAGACGGCGAAGAGAAGATTATTGCCGATCGTTTGAACGAGATCCTACGCAGCTAGACAAGTCTCTAGCCTTCACGGGTCGTTTGAACTCACTCTCACTCGAACTTTTGTAGTGTGGGTACAACAGTAAACGTATCGTAACTTTGCTCAATAAGTTATTCCCCGATGTTGCTCATGTCTAAAGTGAAAATGAGACGGTTTAGGTATTACCTACCCACTTGAAATTCCTGCCTTGAACTGGATATCGACACAGGTTTCTACTGCGTACTTCGTCTTATCCGTAAACGTGTTTCTAGTGTGATTGAACAGGAAGGTCTTTCAGCAGACCCGCTTCGTTCATCGAATTCCACTCGCCTAAAAAGGTGTTGTTCCATTCATCGGTCAGGTGATTCTTCATCATGTCTCTAAACACAGGCCAGAAGACGATGATTCCATCGACACCATCACGAAGAGCTGCATCTGCGGTCTCGATTGAACGCACAAGCGCAGCTGTGATGAACGGCCTATCCGCCCAGCCATCGAACATTTCACGGCAGTCACGAATCAGCTTCGTTGGGTCGCCACCAACATCGTTGAATGGCTCACAAAACGGCAGTACGTGGGTAACCCCAGCTTGAGCAACTGCAGCAGCCTGATTCAACGTAAAAACCGTTGTACAGAAAGTCGGAACACCGGCTTTTTTTAATTCTGAGAATGCACCAAGAGCATAGGTTGTAGCTGGGATTTTTAGAATGATCTGATCGGACATTTTGGTGAATACTTCACCAACGTCGAGTAACTCTTGAGTAGAATGCCCATCGATTTCGATCACAACTGGCTTATCGGTAATGTCGAGGTATTTTTTGGTCACCTCGGTGATTTGTCCGTACTTCTTCACCATGTCGTTAAGCACGACTGTGTTCGTAACGATTCCAGCTGCTCCAGCATCTAGCCATTCAGGGAGATCTTCAGGGTCACCAGCAAGCCAAATCGATGGGCCTGTACCAGTCATTCGTGCGTTTTCTGCTGATCCGAATAGCGGTTCCGTTAGCTTTGCAGACGTTTCGTTCTTAGTTGCCATAACGATGCTCCCTAGTTGTTTTGAATGTAAATGACGTCGGACAACGCCGTCAACGATCTGAAAATAAGACTGACTAATTTGATCGCGGAAGTGTACCGCTTTCGGGCTGCAAAGTCTTCGACCGAAACTATTGAAGGTTTCGACAAAATTGTGATGCTATGGAAGTATCACAAATCACTTGAGAATCAAGATAGTGCGATTCGTGAGGCGGTTGAGAACCCAGTCGGGCTGGATAAAAACATTGTATAAATCGTCAATTCCGTAGAAACTGCAGACATCGTCGTGTTCGATTCATTCAGCACTACCCGAATATAACCAACGGTTTAACTGATGCCATCGGCGGGTTACACTGTTACGTTTTTCGAATAGCTAAATGGTTTCTTAGCGATTACTGGTATGGATTAGTCGAACAGGGCGTCTGCGAGAATTTCTACCACATGGCGTGATTCCCGCTCGGTGTTGAACCCGATCTGTTCTCTACACGAAACGCCGGAAGTGGCGATATCCACGTTCGGTTCTGCTTCTCGAACTGCCGGGAACAATCGATCTTCGCCCGCCGCAGTTGCAACTGCAATGTGGCTCTTCTCGTACCCGAACGAACCCGCCATACCGCAGCAACCGGCTGAAATCTCGCTGGCTTCGAAGTTTGGCGGCAGGTTTAAAGCAGCCATAGAACTTTTCGTCCCCGTAAGTGCGCGCTGGTGACAGTGTCCGAAGAACTTCACCTGCTTTTCAAGATTTGTCCACTCGATCTGTTGGGCATCATCCCCCGTGGTTTCTACGAGTAATTCCTCGATTGTTACCACTGACGCAGCGACCTGTTTCGCCTTGTCGTCACCATTCAGAAGATCGGGCCAATCGTCGGTCATCGCTGAAACACAGCTAGCCTCGCAGCCGACGATTTTCACGCCTTCAGCTACGTACGGGTGAAGTAGATCGACGTTGTGACGGGCGTTGTCACCAGCTTGATCGAGTAGACCTTTGGAAATCATAGGACGCCCACAACACTTGCGTTCGTTCAGCACAACAACTTCGAAGCCAAGCGCTTCGAGCACTCGGGTTGCCGACATTCCAATCGTCGGGTGGTTGAAGTTCATGAACGTATCGTGGAACAGAACGATCTTGCCGCGTGAGTTCGTGCTTTGCGGCTTGTGCTTTGAGAACCACTTTTGGAAAGTGTTGCTAACTACTTTCGGTGAAGGTCGGGAGCGATCAAATCCGGCGACTTTTTCGAACAGCAATCGGACAGGAAGTGCACGAGTAACAGCGTTGGCAATCGGAGCCAGGGGAGCTGAAATTGAACTGATTCGGTGGATATCGGCCACGAGCTTCGAGCTCAGTGGAATCCTTTTATTTTTGTAGTACTGATACAGATATTCGTACTTGATTTTCGCCATGTCGACGTTCGAAGGGCATTCAGATTTGCACGATTTGCACCCGAGACAAAGATCGAGCACGTCGATCATTTTCTTCGAGCTAAAGCTTTCAGCTGGTATCGACCCTGAAAGAACTCCCCGCAAAGCGTTCGCACGACCACGAGTCGTGTGTTTTTCTTCTCGGGTCGCCATGAACGAAGGGCACATGGCACCGGCGTTAACCTTCCGACATGCGCCAACGCCGTTGCACATTTCGACAGCGGAGGCGAATCCACCCTCTTTTTTGAAATCCAGACGAGTCGAGATTTCAGCAGTTCGATAGGTGTCGCCGAAACGAAGATTTTCTTTAATATCGGGAGTATCGAAGATTTTTCCCGGGTTCATGATCCTGCTTGGATCGAACGCCTTTTTGACTTCCCTGAAGGCGTCTGTGAGTTCCTTACCAAATAGTTTTTCGGTGAAGAATCCACGAACAATACCGTCGCCATGTTCGCCTGAATATGCACCGTCGAATTCTTGAACCAACTCGGCAATGTCATTTCCAATCGCCTCCATTTTCTCCATGCCGTCCCGTGTTTTGATGTTGATTAATGGACGTATGTGGAGACAGCCGACACTTGCGTGACCGTAGTAACCGGCTTCTGTACCGTGGCTCTTAACGATTTCGTCGAATCGAGCTACATATGCGGGAAGTTTTTCAGGGGAGACAGCTGTGTCTTCCACGAATGCTAGCGGCTTGGCTGGTCCATCAACGTTCATTAGCAGCCCGAGCCCGGCACGCCTGAAATCGGCCACTTCGGCTTGTTCAGCTGCTGAGTACAACTTCGTAGTGGTGAACCCTAGTTTCAGGCGGTCAAGCTTTTCGACCATATGGTCGAGTCGAGAGCGCGTCTCGGCTTCATCATCACCGCTGAATTCAACGACCAATACGTCGGTTGGCTCGCCTTGTAGAAATCCAATCGCTCGTGCGAATCCTAATGAGCGTCGAGCTTGATCGATAATCAACTGACCGACGTGCTCAATAGCTGCTGGCGACTCTTCAAGAATCGCGACGGTCGCTTCCATCGATTCGATCAAGCTTGAGAAGTGTACGACTCCGAAAACTTTGTACTTCGGAATTTTCACAAGGTTAAGTTTGGCCGCTGTTACCGCTGCCAGCGTTCCTTCAGAACCAACCATTACCTGAGTGAGATTCAGCGCCGAGGCGTCCTGAGTACGGTCGATGTTGTATCCACCGACTCGTCGCAGAATTTTTGGGAACTTGGATTCGACCAGTCCGGCTGCTCGGGCCGAAATCTCGGTCACACCTCGGTAAATGTCGCCTTCGAGTCCTTGCTTGCGCAGTAAACCTTCAAGTGCAGCTGCATCTCTCATTCCGAAGTTGGTCTGTGTGCCATCGGAAAGTGTGACGTCCATTTCGAGCACATGATCGACAGTCTTGCCGTATATGATTGAGTGGGTTCCGCAGGAGTTGTTACCCATAGCTCCGCCAACGTTGGCTCGGTTAGTAGTGCTCGGGTCGGGGGTGAAAAACAGTCCTGACGGCTTGAGTTGACGATTCAACTCGTCGATCGTGACGCCCGGCTGGGTGCGTACCCATTGTTCTTCTTTATTAATCTCGATCACATCGTGCATGTACTTCGAAAAGTCAATTACCACCGAGTGATTCACCGTCTGCCCCGAAAGTCCGGTCCCGCCACCGCGAGGCAGTACCGAAACACCATTCTTGCCAGCGATTTCAAGAACGGCTTGCACATCGCCAGCATCGCGCGGAATCACAACACCAATCGGTTCCATCTGATATATCGAAGCATCAGTGGAATACATCTGCTTCGAGATGCTGTCGAACCGTACTTCGCCGTCTACAGATGCTCGTAAATCGGCTTCAAGGTCTTTTGTTGATGAGTTCGTTTTCCAGCCCGAAGAAACGACCACTCTTACTCTTCCGATCCTGTTGCTAATACGGCTTCTTCTGGAGCCGGGAATATCTTGGATAGAACGATAGCGACCGTGAAAATCACCGTGATCACTCCCAGAGAAAGGAATGGTGCTTCCATGATCTCTGGAAGGTGAAAGTCAAAGGTGTGCGCCGCTTCTTCCAACACCATTTTTATTCCGATTAGTACCAGAACGACCGACAGTGCGTATTGCAGGAATCGGAAAATTTTCACCAACCCAGAGAGCAAGAAGAATAACGGTCGAAGTCCGAGTACTGCCATCGCGTTGGATGTCCAAACAATGAATGGATCCTGTGTAATTCCGAACACGGTCGGGATCGAGTCGATTGCGAACACAATATCAGTCGTCCCTAGAGCAATGATTACCAGCAAGAAAGGTGTGGCGGCTTTCGTCCCGTTGGGAAGACGCTTGAAAAAACTGTGACCGTCATATTCATCGGTGACGGGCATGAACTTTCGGAAAATTTTGACTACAGGGTTTTGTCCGGGGTCGACTTCCGAATCGCCGACAAACGCGATCTTGTATCCCGTATAGATCAAGAACGCTCCGAGTACGAACAGAATCCAAGAAAAGGCGGTGATAACGCTGATACCTACGGCAATAAAAATTGCCCTTGCAAGCAATGCGCCTATGATTCCGAAGAACAGAGCTCGCAGACGTATATCGCCCGGCAATCGGAAGTAGGTAAATATAACGAGGAAGACAAAAAGGTTGTCGATGCTCAGAGCCTTTTCAACAACGAATGCAGTGGCGTAGTTAACGCCTTGCTCTGACGTACCCTGACTGAAAATCCAGATACCGCATACAGTTGCAACTCCCCACCAAAACGCCGTTAGCCAAGCAGCATTCTTCATGCTGACTTCTTTGTCGTTCTTGGTGAGAATCAGTAGATCAAACACCAGGAGGATAACGAGGGCTACGTTGAAAATTAGCCAGTGGTTAAAGCTCTCGAGCAACAGAGATACTTCTTTCTAAATTTGGGCTGAGCAGGAAAAGTTGACGTGATAATAAGTCGACTAAATTAGCACACACGAACACGAGTCGGTGTAACTTACCTTGAATAAGAAATCGGCTGGTGTGATTCCCCAGTTACGAAATTTTGCTGATCTTGTAAACCTGCTGGCCGCGAGGGGTTTTTACTTTTACCTCTTCGCTCAGTTTATGACCAAGAATGGCTGAACCGACTGGCGAGACGATCGAAATCTTGCTTGCAAGTGGGTTCGCTTCGTTCGGCTCCACAAGTTGGTATTTCACAGTCTTGTTCGATGTGGTCTCGGTTAATTCGACTTTGGAACCGATATGAACACGGCCGCTGTCTTGAGACTTCGCATCGATAATCACGGCCACTTTCAAGGTGGCTTCTAATTCACGAATCTTACCGATAGTCATTCCCTGAGCTTCTCGTGCAGCTTCCAGAGGGGCGTTTTCACGTACGTCACCGTCAGCTGCGGCACGCTGAATGTCTTCAACGATTCGAACTCGCTCTTCATTCAACGATGTGAGCTGCTTCGTCATTTCGTTGTAACCGCTTTGGGTCAGGCTGACACTTCGTGTCGAGTCGATCATCGAAACAGCTTTTGAAGCTGCTGTTCGTGACTTTCGAAGGCGAAGGTGCTGCGCAAGGTTGACCTCAATGTGATCCTTTTTCTTAAGGAAAGTCAGGAAAAGCTTCACTGCACTGAGTCGTTCGGTAGCGTCACGAGTTGCGGTCTTAGCACCGAAAATCTCGTTGTACTCACCGATTTCAGATGGGATGATCGTGTCGATCAAACGGGTCGGGCCAATCCAGCGGACAAATTTTGCGATTTCAGGCTGTGCGGCCTTCTTCGTGTCTTTTGGCATCTGGCGGACATATGTCTGAAACGCTTCATTCAGCGATAAAATCGCTTGTTCTTCCTGTGTAGTTTCCGGTGCTTCAGACTTGGTTGCCATGTTTTGCCTATTTCTGTGAGAGCAGGTTTAACCTGTTTCCCACTGTTGGATTTCAGGAGAACAATCCTTTAATAATAGTCCTCAAAGATTTGAGACCGCAAATAATTCGTCGAAATTTCGTTTGACACCTCTGGGGTCTCGAACTTAAAATCAATCTTTACCCACCTGTAATAAATCGGGCCACATCGCAATTGGGATTCCTAATTGGAGATCCTGAAAGCTTCCTACCACTAATATGCCAAAGCGTACCTACCAACCAAAATCACGACGACGCCAGCGCGTTCACGGCTTCCGATCACGTATGAGCACCAAAGGCGGGCGTGCGGTTCTTGCTCGACGCCGAGGCAAGGGCAGGATGCGGCTCACCGTTTAGTCAGCCAAGTCCTTTGTCACTACCCACCAACCAGCGAATTAGACGGCCAGCGGAATTCCGCGCCGTCTTTGCGCGGGGGCGTCGTTCATCGAATGAATTCACGAACGTCGTCGCCAAGCCGAACTATCTGCCTTATTTGCGAGTCGGATTGGCAGTTAGTAAGAGGGTTGGCAACGCTGTAACGCGAAATCTTGTAAAGCGACGTATCCGAAGCACGTTCACCAATATGAACGTATCTAAGGGATGGGACGTAGTAGTAACTGCGAAACCCGGATCCTCAGATGTTCCGTTCACCGAGCTAGATCGAGCGATCAAAAAAACGATCGAACGAGTTGGTGTCAGGGTTACCGAGGGTGCGTCAATTCAGACAAGGACGGTCGTGTAATGCGAATCGCCCTTCTCATGTTCATTAGGTTCTACAAGTTGGGGATCTCGCCGTACTGGCCTGGTCAGTGTCGATATGACCCAACATGTTCTGAGTTTGCAACGAATGCGATCAAAACTCATGGTTCGATTCGCGGATCATGGCTCGCACTAGGAAGGATCGGTCGGTGTCATCCCGGTCGATCGCGGGGTTACGATCCCGTCCCGGAAAAGCAATTATCTAAATAACGACAACAATCTGGGCTGGTCGTGGCAAAGCGGTAAACGCTAAACCTCACCTGCCTACTACTCCCGGAGGCTCAAAACGCCACCGTCAATAACAGGCAAGATTCGCAAAACTGAAGTCGGATCTATGTCGAAACAAAATCTCTCTGGCAGTCGAAAAAGACTGCCTCTCGTGCTCGCTCTCTTCCTCGTGATGATTGCAGCAGTTGCCTGTGTGAACGACCTGACGCCTGCAGGCGGATGGTCGGGCCCTGTTGAGCAGGATGACCAGCTATTCATTGGTAACGGTGACGGCCGGCTTGTTCGATTCGACCCTGGATCTGGAAATCTCGACAACAGCTGGCGTTACCCCCGTGGTGATGACGATGGTCTTGGTGCGATGTACAGCAATTCTGTTGTTATCGGCGAAAACATCTACAACGTCGGATATACGTGCAAAGGCGACAAGTGTGACGGAGAGATATTCGGTCTGAACCTAGCCGATGGGTCACCCATCTGGGGCCAAAACGGCTTGGAGCTTAAGACTAAACTCGTAGGTAGTATCGGGGTTTCCGAAGACACGATATTTGTAGGAACAACCGCAATCGGTGACGAAGAAGACGGCGCTGAAGGCTACTTCTACGCACTCGACTCTGCGGCCGACACCTCTTCAATCACCAAATGGCGAGTACCTCTCGACGCTAACTCGTTCAGCGGTGTGGCAGTGGATGGCTCGACCGCCTTCATAGCAACAATGGAGGGCACGCTCTACGCCATCGATATTACAAACGTAGATGATTCCGCCAACCCGGAAGACCGTATCAAGTGGACGTTCCATGCTGATGGCGCTATTGCTGGCCCAATTCACGTCGAGAACGGCAACTTGTACTTTGGTGATCTTGGTAGCAACGTATATAAGCTCAACGTATCGTCGCGATCACGATCGTCGCAAGATTCTGGCGTGAATTCTTCTGACGGCGAATGGGTGTTCGATGCCGGAGCATGGGTATGGGCGGCTCCTGTCATTGAAGACGGAGTTGTTTACGTATCTGCACTGGACGGAGCGATCTTCGCACTCGATGAAGCGACAGGCTCCGAGAACTGGTCTTCGTTGATAGCAGGTCAGATCGTTTCCTCACCAACTCTGTTCGACCGCAAGCGTGGTGACACCCGCGAACGCGCACTTGCCGTGCCGTCGGGCGAGGAGAACGTTTGGGTTATTTCAGTCATCGATGGTCGAGAGCTTGGAGTGTTCGTCACCGACGGGCCCGTCAAGTCGACTCCTCTCATCTACAACGACAATCTATACGTTCACGCGTTGAACGGTGATCTCAAGTGGTTCTCAGTCGACGATACGACCCAAAGAGGGTGTGTCGATTTGAAGGGTGGTGGACGATGCGACTAATCGTTCTACAAAATCACACTACTTCTAAAGGGGGGGGCATCTAATGGAAATTTTTGGCATGCTCTGGCAAGAAGTAATCATGCGCCCGATGATCAACATCCTTGCGTTGTTGTATCAGCTGTTGTTTTCGAACTTCGGACTCAGCATCATCGTATTTACAGTTCTCATCCGTCTTGCAATGATCCCACTGACCGTGCGGCAGACCCGGCAGATGAAGAAAATGCAATTGATTCAGCCAAAGCTGAAGGTGATTCAAGACAAGTACAAAGGCAAAAAGGGCGACGATCGTCGCAAGATGTCTTCAGAAACGATGGGTCTGTACAAAGACGCAGGTGTAAGCCCTGTCGGTTGTCTCGGCCCAATGATCATCCAGATGCCAATCTGGATCGGTTTCTACAGGGCAATCCTACGCACCATGCCGTCTACACCAGAAGGCATGGCGAATCTCTCTGATCTGTTCTACGGCTGGAACCCGGCAATCGCCTCGGTTCCATTCAATAGTCATTTCCTGGGCCTATCTCTTGTGGATCTCGTTTCTGCTGCGGCTTTGCCGTGGAACTATGCCCTGCCAGTTTTGGTGGGTGCTTCAATGTTCCTTCAGCAGAAGATGACTACGAACCCATCCACGGATCCACGCCAGAAACAGACAAACCAGATGATGCTCTGGATGATGCCGATTATGTTCGGTGCATTCACGTGGCAGTTCCCAGCTGGACTGGCTGTTTACATCCTGTTCTCAAACGTTATTGGAGTAGTAATTCAGTACTACGTCAGTGGCAAGCAACCTATTGAATTATTCGGACGATCTTTCCTCGGTACCGACGCCAGTAGAGCAGAACGATCTGCTCAGGTAGCTGCAGAAGCTACTGCCGGTAGCGCACCGAAACCAGATCCTGAGGAGTCAGACGACGATGATCAGAGCACGGAAGTACGCGGGCAAGACGGTCGACGAAGCGACAGAAATCGCTCTCGCCGATCTGGACGCCGAACTCGAAGACGTCGAAATAAAGGTAGTTAGCACCGGAAGGTCGGGAATTCTCGGCTTTGGTGGTGAACCCGCTGAGATTGAAATTTCACTTCTCAGTGATGGTCGTTCGTCCTTTAGTGATGACTTCGACGAAGAGGCAGTAGCCGATTCACCGGAAGAATCTGCCGAGTCTGCCCCAAGATCAGCATCAGCAGATTCCGAAGAAGCAACGCCACGAAATCGTGGTCGGAGTCGAAATCGTAATCGTGGACGCGGACGTGGTCGCAGCGACCGAGACGGCTATGAAGAGCAGCAGCCAGAAGCTGTTGAATTTTCATCTGAAGCACCGACAGTAGAAGCAACCGATGAAGAGACGCCTTCAAACGGACGTCGAGGTCGCAGAGGCGCTCGCGGCGGTCGGGATGCAAAACGTTCACCTTCAAACGAACGTGACGAACGTCCCGAAGCTCAGGCACGCCCTGAGCGAGATGATCAAGATGATCGCCCACAGCGAGAGGAACGATCAGAACGCCCGCAGCGTAACGAAGATTCTCAACCGATTATTCGTGAAAAAGACGAAGAAGCTGAACAGCTCGTATCTGAACTTATCGACTACTTCCTCGGAGCAATGGGTGTCGTAGCCGAAACTTACATTCGTGAGGACGATGACGAAGGTTCGATGACTTTCGAAATCGAAGGTCAGGATGCCGGATTGCTGATCGGTCGACGTGGCGAAACGCTTCAGGCACTTCAGTTCCTGATTCGAATGGTCACCAACCGACAGCTCGGTAGAAAAGCGTACGTTGTTATCGACATAGAAGACTACCGAGAGCGACGTGTTCAGATGCTACGCCGACTAGCAAGTCGAACTGCAGGGCGAGTCGCATCAAGCGGTCGTGACGACAGTCTCGAGCCGATGTCGCCAGCAGAACGTCGAATCGTTCACATGGCTCTCGCAGGTCATCCAGAAGTTCGTACCGAATCTGAAGGCGAAGGCAACCAGCGTCGGGTAGTAATCTTCCCAACTGACTAAGGTGCCATAGTCACGTTTTCTGAAAAATTAATCAAATACGCCTGAGTCGCAGTAATGTGGCTTCAGGCGTATTTGTTGTCCCCGTATTGGTAATCCAAGCTGCTTCAACGCTGCGAAAATTTCGATTCAAGTGGTATCTTCAATTTCGTCGTTCCGCTCTGATACATTCGTCGCTCGCAACAGAAAGTAACCTCAGTTGGTTATGCCATTAACCCCATCTTTTATCGCGATTGGTCACCTCACGTTCGACGTCAACATCGTCGACAGCGGAACGCCGACCAGCCACATACCGGGCGGGGCGGCTGCTTACGCCGCACTGACCTCCCATAAGCACGATATTTCGACGGGTGTGATTAGCTCTGTTGGCGAGGACTATCCGGTCGACCTGATCCTGAAAGGCATCGATGTCCAGGTCGTCGAAAGCGAGCACACCGCTACGTTTGCCAACTACTACGATTCTGAAGACCGAACACAAGTATTGATAGCGTCAGGGAATCGAATCCCTCAATCTTCGATTCCTGAAGGTTGGACCGACCCAGAAATCCTCTTCGTAGGACCATTACTGCATGAGCTTCCAACCGATTGCGTGAATTGGTTCAATCCAAAGCTATCGTGTCTACTTCCGTCAGGGTGGCTGCGCCGCTGGGGGCCTGATGGCGCTATATCGCACGCCGATACGCTTCCTCCGTTTCGAGGAAAAAAGTGGGACATCATCGTCGTTTCGGAATCTGAAATAGAGACCCTGCCTGAACAGCAGCTTTTCGATATCGGCGACATCGTCTGCGTAACCAGAGGTGATAAAGGCTCTCGTATTTGGCATGAAGGATCGTGGATCGAGGTACCTGTGGTGTATTCGAATCCGGTCGATTTCACCGGGGCTGGCGACATATGGGCGACCGCATTCGCAATAGCGATTAGCGAGGGTCAACCGATTGCGCAGGCCGGCCTCTACGCCGCTATTGCTTCAGCGATAGCCATAGAGTCGATTGGCCTCAGCGGATGCCCTTCTCGCGACCAAATCCAAGCTCGACTCGGATAGGTCTAACCTAGCGACTAGGCCGCTTCAAGCGCTTCGAGTGCCGCTCCTTTGTCCAATAATCCGCCAGATTGACGCCACACCACTTCTCCATCTCGCCCGATGACCACAAATGTCGGAGTCAAGTACGCTCTGTAGTCTTGCATCAACTGCGACGCCAGCGAATCCTGAACGTTGAGTTTGAGAATTTGCACGTCGTCATCTAGTTCCCCCTCAAGACTTTTGACGATCGGCTGCGAAGCTAAGCACGCAGTACACGAATTCGAAAAGAACTCAACGAACACTGGGCTTCCTGAAGTGATGACAGTTTGCGCTTCCGTTTCGGTTGCAACACTGCTGTCACCGGGTCGAAGGAAGAGCACGGCACTCAAAGCGACAATTGCCGCGATTGAGTAGATAGAAATGTGCTTGCGTTTGCCTTTGATCGGCAGCAACGTAATCATCAGAACAATGATTCCCGGAATCGTTATGAATGCCGAGTAATGGTTGAAAAATTCGAGCAATTTAAATCTCTGTTCGGGCGTGATTATTGGTTCGCGTGCTTGGTACTACGTGAAGTTAGATTCACTGGATTGAAAATCGACGCGAGAAACTTTTGGTGAAAAGACGTTATTGCCAACTATTCCAGCATCGAGCCGTTCAGCAGCGTACCAAGCGAGTACTCGCTTTCCAGTTCGCCATCTAACTCAAGGCGGTGCGTGCTAAGTGTCACGTGATTGTGATCGCACGTCGCTAAAATCTGCTCGAAGCGATCTGCCGAGGTGTTGCCGAAAAGTATGAGAACGGGAAGTACGTGGCGATGCTCTGCCTGAAATATTGCCGCCTGATACCAAAGAGCCTGCCTCAGACCCTCCGACCACGAGTCGGCACGTTCGATCTCGATCACGTGCGTTGGGAATTTAGAGCTATAGCCAATTAAAAGATCCGCACGCTCCTTGCCAGTCCACATCGGAGCCTGTTCGATCGCATTAATACCGGCGAGTCGGAATATTCGTGTGACTTCTTCCTGAATTTCGGCTTCGGCCTTTTTCGGGATTCCCTGAGCGGCGTCGAAGCCCTTCATGATTCCGTCTTTGAGCGTGGCGTGCGAAAGATCGAATTGCGATTCCCAAGCGGAATAGAGTGCCGACTTGCGAGAGTTGCTCAACTGGGACCAACCCGAAGCTTCAGCTTCTTTATGAACAGTGAAAATCACGGATTCACGCTCGTCGCTGGAAAGTTCGGTCAGTGTGCGAGTCATTATTTCTTGCCAGACTTCTTTGCCGTTTTGACGGCTGGCGGTGGCTTGAATTTCTTGCCTGAGGCGTGTGCTTCCAAACGCTGTTTGGAGAGCTCGATGTACTCAGACGATACGTCATACCCAACAAAATGACGACCGTTCTTCACGGCGGCGAGGGCTGTGGAGCCAGTTCCCATAAACGGATCGAGCACTATTTCATTAGTAAATGTGTATAGCTGAAGCGCTCGTCTAGGAAGTTCTTCAGGGAATGGCGCAGGGTGTCCGACTTGCTTCGCTGATTGCGGAGCGAATTCCCAAACGCTCTTTGTGAATTCGAGAAATTCGTCACGCGTAATCGTTGATTCACGCTCTTCGATCGCTTTTCGACCGAACGGTGGTTTTTGGAAAACCAATATGTATTCGTGTGTGTCACGAAGGGTCGGGTTCGACGCCGACATCCAACTGCCCCATGCGGTCGAAGATCCAGCACCTGCCGATTTATTCCAGATCACTTCTCCACGCATATGGAACCCGACGTTTGCGGCCTGTTCGATGATGTAGGCGTGAAGAGGTATGTACGGCTTGCGTCCGAGATTTGCGACATTGACCAAAGCTCGTCCACCGTCGACCAACACGCGGAACGTCTCTTCCAAGACGTTACCGATCAGTTGCATGTATTGCTCGTGCGTCAGATCGTCGTCGTAATCCTTGCCAACGTTGTACGGAGGCGAGGTGACCATGAGGTGAACGGAACGGTCGGGAAGTTCGGACATTTTCTCGCTGGAATGAGCAATGAACGAGTCGAGGAATTTGGCTGGCACTGACTGTTCAGGTTCAGGTTTCTTATCCAGACTTTCTCTGTCGTCGGGCTGAAGCGCACGAGCATAGTATTCGGAAGAATCGTGGCTGAATCTTCCGTTAGTCCCGAAGGCAGAGGTACTTGTTGGGCGCTGTTTTGGAGCAGCTTTTGAACGACGTGGCATCTTGTTAGAAGGATGCTAGCAGTTGCCGCGAGCGAGCGCGAATCTAAGTTGCACCAATGCCTATAGATTAGGCGCGATTACTCGGTGGCCTGATCCAAGATGCTGATGAGGTCGACAGCTTTTTTGCCACCTTCCGCACCCTTGGCTGTAATGCCTTCGTCGAACATCTGGATACAGAACGGACACGAAACTGCCACAGTATCGGCGCCGGTTTCGAGGAACTGATCGGTTCGCATGTGATTCACACGTTCGCCTTCCTCCTCCATCCACATCCGACCACCGCCAGCACCGCAGCAGAACGCTTGTTCCTGATTTTGATCCATCTCGACGAAGTCCAAACCGGGGATAGAGCTCATGATCTCCCGAGGCGCACCGAACTCGCCGTTGTGACGTCCGAGATAGCAAGAGTCGTGATACGTGACCGTACCGATTTTCCCGATGCCAGCTTCTGTCGGCTTTAGCTTGCCATCTTTAAGCAGCTCGCCGACGAATGCCGTGTAGTGGATCACGTCGTAGTTTCCGCCAAGCTGTGGGTATTCGTTCTTCATCGTGTTGAAGCAGTGCGGGCAGGTAGTGATGATCTTCTTCACATCGTATTGTTTGAACGTGCCAATATTCGTTTCGGCCTGAATTTGGAACAGATATTCGTTGCCTAATCGACGTGCAGGATCGCCGGTGCAAGTTTCTTCGTCGCCAAGCACGGCAAAATCTACTCCAGCCTTCCGCAATACAGAAGCCATCGATCGCGTCGTGTCGACTCCTCGTTGAACGAGCGCACCTGAACACCCGACCCAGAACAGCACATCCGAATCTGGTTTTTCGGCGAGAGTCGGAATGTCTAACCCGTCCATCCACGAAGTACGTGTGAGAGTCGTGCCACGCCAAGGGTGACCACGCTGCTCGATCGATTGCAATGCCGACTGTGCAGTGTCGGGAGTGCTTGCTTCTTCAAGAGTGAGGTAACGACGCATATCTACGATTGCATCGATCGGGTTGATCTCTACCGGGCAGGCGTCGAGACACGCCGCGCAAGTTAGGCAGCTCCAGAGAACGTCGTCTCCAATAGCGTCGTGCACCATCGATGTCGCAGGCTCGGGAGGGGTTTCGCCTTCAGGCGTACCCAGCAAAACAGGAGATCGCTCTTCCATATACCCGCGCATGTCTTGGATTAGTTTTCGCGGTGATAACGGCTTGCCCGACGCCCATGCAGGACAGGCGTCCTGACATCGACCGCAATTGGTACAGGCGTCGAAGCTCAGGGCTTGTGTCCACTGAAGGTCAGGAATGTCTTTCGCACCGAACGTTTCGAGTGTTTCGAAATCGCCCATAGGCTTTAGTGCACCCCGGGGTCGGAGCGATCGGTAATACCAGTTCATCGGACTAACTATCATGTGAGTGAATTTACTGAATCTTGCCGAGGCGTAAATAATTGCCGATACGAATATTCCCGCATGAACCCACCACGTTGCGGCATGGGTCGATTCGAGAGATGACGAACTAAAGCCCATGCCCAGCAATGCTTTGGCGAAGACCCATCCAATTGGCGACCAGACAGCGACTGACGTGTCGTAGTAGCTAGACGACGGGTTTAGTTCAGTCGCACCAATGCGCAGCCCTTCGATAAGGAAGCCGCTGATGAGGAGTGCAAACAAGAAAGAGATAACGATTCCGTCGTCGAGTGCTGTGTTTAAGCGACCGGGGCGAATCACATAACGCCGCCATGCTGCCATTGATAATCCGACAGCGGCGAGTCCGCCTCCGAAGACATCCCATACGAAACCGAGCGGCACGCGGGCGTGGGCAGTCGGCCATGTCCAATTGAGATATTTCTCGGCGTTGAACTCGAAAGCGGCAATCGTCGTTGCGATAAGCAGAATCGAGAATCCCCAAAATATCGAGAAGTGCATGATTCCCGGGTAGAGGCTACGTCTCCGTACGAACTGCTTGTGGGCGAAGAGTCCAACTGTAAGTAGAGCAAGGAACGCTTTCCAGCGTTCGGACGTCGAGCCAAGGTCGACATCGGCAGCTGCGGTGTGCCACATCTTCCAGCGGCGTCGGAGTGCGTATACGATCGATGCTAGCGCGATTGGGGCGATGAGGTAGACCAACGCTCCGGTGAATGGATAGCCGATGTTCCAAAACTCAGTGCGACCGGCGAATTCTGACATGACCGTACTTTCGTCCCCAGCTAGATAGCTCGGATGATGCTTGAAATCGTGAATGGGGGCAGTTTACGTACTGCCCGAGGTTTGTGTCGCCTCTGATGCCGCTTGGTAGACAAATATTGCCAACATGAACCGATTAAAGAACGAGCGAGCGTACGCAATCGCTTAGGCAGGTCGATCTAGTTGATGAGACGGGTCCACATAAGTACTGAAGAACCGGTTAATAGCCAAAGGAAGATGTTTATCATAAGCGGCTTATCTTTGATCAGAATCTCTTCTGGTGCCTCGCCTACGCCTTTGACGTGAATCAAGTACAGATAGCGTAATACACCGTAAGCCACGAACGGAATCGTGAGCATCATTGAATGATCGCTCGGCACGTTTGCTTCAGTCACACCAGTGCTGAATGTGTAGAGTGTGTACGAAATAAGAGTTGCCGCAGCGACGACGTTGATTAGATTGTCGAGTAGCGGCACCGTGTATTCGCTAAGAATCGAGCGTTGTGCCTCTGAGCTAATGCCTGCGATAGAAAGCTCATTGCGCCGTTTAGCGAGAGCAATAAATAGTGCGCCGAGAGCTGTGACGACATATAACCACGGCGAAATGGTCAGATCCAATTCAATTGGAGAACCGGACTGACCGATGATTGCGTGATCGATGGCAATTGACCCTGCAACCGCACGTATAACGAATCCGGACGCCACTGTCATAACGTCGAGCAAAACGATGTGCTTAAGCCACCAGCTATAAGCAATGTTTGTTGTTAAATACGCCGCAGCAGTAATCACCATGGGAAGAGAAATAAGCGTTGAAATCGCCATTGCTGCGACGATCATGGTTACGGCAATACCAATTGCCCACGGAACACTGATTCTTCCAGCTGCAATAGGCCGGAACTTCTTACGTGCATGTGCACGATCGTGTTCGGCATCGACCGAATCATTAATGAAGTAAATCGCAGCCGAGAGAAGTACGAAAATTCCCAGGGCCGTGAAAGCCCTTCCAATGATGGCGGCCATGCCGCCAATATCCTCACCGCTGTACCAAATATTGATAGTGAAGAATAGAGGGACGAGAACGAGGCCGTTCTTGACCATCTGTTTAGGACGCGATTCCTTGATGATTGCCTTAAAACTCGGAATACGCGCTGTTTGGTTAATTACTTCCTGTTCTGCTGCCATATAAGCGATGATAGGTGCTACAGGAAATCTAGGTCAATTGAGACGCGGACGAGAATTACCTAAAAATATGCCAGCTAACCCGAAAATACGACTCGACAGGTTAATTCTTGAGAGAGGGCTCGCTCCCGACATTAATGAGGCGACTGCACTGGTTATGGCAGGAAAAGTCTTAGTGCCTAATGAACGTCGTTCGCCCACCCCCGGGATGCAAGTTCGGACTGATATAGACATTTCGGTCGTTCCCGATAAACGATTCGTTTCGCGCGGAGGTGAGAAACTTTCCCGAGCATTTCGAGTGTTTGATGTAGAGGCAAGTGGTCTGACGTGCTTAGACGTTGGAGCATCGACCGGTGGTTTTACCGATTGTTTGCTGCAATTGGGAGCCACGAAGGTCTACGCCGTCGATACTGGCCGTGGTCAGCTTCATCAGAAGCTACTGAGTGATGAACGAGTCGTGAGCATGGAACGAACGAACTTGGTTGATGGAAACGGACTTCCCGAGCAGGTTGATTTGGTCGTAGCCGACGTGTCATTTACGTCGTTGGAATCGGTACTGCCGACGGCCTTCGATCAACTCAAAACAGACGGGCAAGCTGTGGTTCTTCTTAAACCGCAATTTGAAGCGAAAAAAACAGAGGTTCCTAGAGGCGGCGTCATCACCGATCCGATGATCCATGCCGCGGTGATCGGTCGATTTGTGAAATGGGCCGGAGATTCGCATATACGTGTTCGGAATCTTACGAACTCAGGCATACTGGGCGACAAGGGAAACAAAGAGTTTCTACTACATCTCGAACCTTAAAGCCTACCTTCGTTGGAAATAGCATGGTTACGCCTGTGTTTGCGTTGACCGACCCCGTTGAGAACGTTAAAATTAGCGCTTCATTCGCCTTCGAGTTACTGAGCTATCCGGCGAACTCGATACTTGCGACGTAATTTTGCGTCCAAGGAACTGAACGGACCGATCTCGAGCATTTATATCTGTGATAGAGACCCCAGGCCCGATCATCCCCGAATCCGACGACAAGCCGCATGAAGAGTGCGGCATCGTTGGTGCTTACGTACCCGGCGAAAGTGTAGCTCGCACCGCATTCTTTGGGCTATTTGCTCTACAGCACCGCGGTCAGGAAAGCGCCGGAATTGCTACATCTCAGGGCGACAAGATCCATCTCAAAGCAAAGATGGGCCTTGTATCTCAGGTATTCCGAGAAGATACCCTCGCCGGATTACCCGGCCACTTGGGAATAGGTCATACCCGCTACTCGACTATGGGTGGCAGTAAGGAATACAACGCACAGCCGTTGATTTCTGATGGACAACGAGGTCAGATCGCAGTCGGGCACAACGGAAACGTAATAAACGCTGCCGCACTTCGGGTCGAAATGGCCGAGGAGTTCGGGTCGACGTTTGAGAAGACTTCCGATACTGAGGTTATTGCCGAATTATTTGCCAAAGCCCCCGGTAACGACTGGTTCGAAGTTTCTGCCTATGCAATGCGTCGCCTCAAGGGTGCCTATTCGCTAACAATCATGACTAAAGACAAGCTGATCGCTGTTCGTGATCCGCTTGGAATCCGTCCATTGTGCCTCGGTACTTTGAACGGTGGTTGGGTTGTAGCTTCAGAAACTGCCGCTCTCGACAACCTTGGAGCCGAGTTTGTTCGCGAACTCGAAAACGGCGAAACCCTCGTAATCGACGAAAACGGTGTCGAGTCGAAAATATGGTCTGGTGCACGTTCGACGCACGCTATGTGTGTGTTCGAGCAGATTTATTTTGCACGGCCAGACAGTATTCTCAACGGTGAACTCGCATACGAAACGCGACAGCGCCTTGGTGCTGAAGTCTATCGAGAGCATCCCGTAGATGCCGATATCGTGGTGGGAATTCCTGACTCATCAACTCCGCACGCAGTCGGTCTCGCCGCCGCTGCGAAGATTCCGTACGCAGAAGCAATCATTCGTAACCGATACGTCGGTCGCACATTTATCGAACCCGATCAAAAGGCGCGAGCACAGGGCGTACAGACTAAATTCAACGCCATGCGTGGTGTTGTCGAAGGCAAGCGATTATTGGTTGTCGACGATTCGATCGTTCGAAGCACGACCATTACTCGCGTTATCAAGATGTTGCGTCACGCGGGCGCTGCTGAAGTGCACGTTCGCGTTGCCTCTCCGCCGATAAAATCTACCTGTCACTTTGGCGTCGACATGGCGACTCTAAGCGAGCTGATCGCAGCCAACATGACGATCGAAGAAATCACTAAGTACATCGATGCGGACTCACTCGCTTACTTGTCGGTCGACGGTCTTCTTCGAGCGGTACGAGCACCCAAAAACTCCTATTGCACGGGCTGCTTCACAGGCAACTATCCAATCCCTGTTCAGCTTGAAATGAACAAAATGGGATTCGAAGCTGTAAGCACCGACTAATTGGGGTAATTCTCTTAGTGCCAGTTGGTGCATTTAGAGGCTCTTTAGTATCCCTCCTGAACGTATACTTATCGGCTGATTATTACGCGTCTGATTTGTGACAGACAAATTCGTTCACGGGAGCCGACATCATGACTGATCGCCCAGCAGGCAAGACCTACGCTGATGCAGGTGTAGACCTAGATGCGGCGGCCTCGGTAAAGAGCACCATCAAAGACATCGCAGCAGCGACTTTGGGAGCCTCAGTCATCGCCGGTCCTGGCGGATTTGGTGGAGTGATAGATCCCGACCCTGCTGGCGATATGTTACTGGTGGCAAGCACCGATGGCGTCGGGACTAAATTGCGAATAGCTGATGCTCTAGGTGCTCACGATACGATCGGTGCCAGCATCGTGAACCACTGCATCAACGATATTCTTCCCGCAGGCGCACGACCGCTATTCTTTCTCGACTACATTGGTCTTAGCCGATTCGATCCAGACAAGATTGCACAGATCGTTTCGGGTCTTGCAAAGGCATGTGCCGACGCTGGTTGCGCATTGCTCGGTGGTGAGACGGCGACAATGCCCGACATCTACCACGGCAATGACTATGACCTAGCCGGATTCATTGTCGGAACAGTTAGAAAAGACGCACTGCTGAAGCCTGAAAACACCAGTGAAGGAGATGTGATTCTGGCGTTGGCTTCGGATGGGCTTCACACCAACGGATATTCGCTGGTTCGATCAATATTTGAATCCGACCAGAACTCATCCGTACTCGCAACGAACGTTCCTGAAACTTCAAACACCCTCGGCGAGATGCTTTTGCGCCCCCACCTGAGCTACCTGAATGCGCTCAGCCCTGTTCTCGACAGGATCAAGGGATTGGGTCATATCACGGGCGGAAGCTTCTACAAGAACATTCCACGAGCACTCGCCGACGATCTTGGTGCTGACGTCGACATCTCAACTTGGGATGTGCCACCGTTGTTCAGATTTATTCAGGAAACCGGCAAAGTCGAAGATCAGGAAATGTTCAGAGTCTTCAACATGGGCGTTGGTATGACAATTATCGTCGAGCCGGGTCTTGCCGATGATGTGCTTAACAGCGTGTCGGGTGCGTTCCGAGTGGGTGAAGTGGTAAAGCGTGCGCCAGGTGAAGAACGCACGAAGCTTATCGGTCTTTAGCCGAGGCTTTTAGAGCGGTAGAACACCTGCCATATCAAGACCTAACACGACGAGAACATAAAGAACGAAGAGAAACGAGAATAATTTGAGGGCGCTACTTTCTGCATTCGACCGAACCGGACTCGTCGACTTCGCCAAGGTGTTGGCCGACGCCGGTTTTGAACTCCTGAGTACCGGTGGCACAGCGAACGAGCTTAAACAAGCCGGTCTCGATATCACTGAAGTTGCATCTGTAACCGGGGCGCCAGAGATTCTCGATGGCCGAGTAAAAACCCTTCACCCTCGAATTCACGGTGGACTGCTCGGTAAACGCAATAACCCTGCTCACGTCGCGGAAATGAAAGAACAAGGCATCGAGGGTATCGATGTCGTTGTGAACAACCTCTATCCGTTCCAGCAGACCATAGCCAACCCCGATGTGACTCTCGACGACGCGCTGGAGAATATCGACATCGGTGGTCCAGCGATGACTCGAGCCGCTGCTAAGAATTTTCCAGACGTAGTAATCATCGTCGACCCTTCCGACTACGGAACAATTGGCGAAATGCTGGCTAGTGGGGAAGTTTCGATCGACGAACGACGTCGACTAGCTGCAAAAGCGTTTCAACACGTAGCTGGCTACGACACGTTGATCTCTGCGTACTTGCGTGAGCCAGATTCTGCCGGTGAAGATAAAACCAAGCTTTTCCCTCAGGAACTCACGTTCGGTTGGAATCGAGTGGCCATTCCTCGATACGGTGAGAATCCGCACCAGGCGGGCGGGATCTATGTAACTCCCGGAGAAACCGGCGGAATCGTCAATGCAAAGAAGTTGCACGGCATCGACATGTCGTACCTCAACTACTTCGATGCCGACGCTGCGTGGGTTTCAGCTAATTCGTTCCAGGCTCTCGGTCAGCATTGCGTATCAGTGGTCAAGCACGCTAACCCATGCGGACTCGCCACCGACGAAGACCAGACAGAGGCGTATCGCAAGGCATATGCAGGTGACACGATCTCGGCTTTTGGTGGAATTGTAGGATTCAACACGATTGTCACCGCTGAGACAGCGAAGGCAATGAAGGGTGTCCTTTACGACAACATCGTAGCGCCGGGTTACGAACCTGAGGCACTCGAGATCCTCAGTAAGCGAAAGCGCACTCGTGTTCTCGAAGTTCAGCCTTCAGAAACACCGATATTTAACGTCCGAAACGTAACTGGCGGCGCACTCGTTCAACAGCCCGACAATATCGTCGAAGATCCATCATCATGGACAGTGGTTACCAAGAAACAACCTATTGATCAGCAGCTCTCCGACATGGCCTTCGCTTGGAAGGCTTGCCAATTGGTTCACTCGAACGCGATCGTTTTCGCCAAGAACTCGATGCTGCAAGGGATGGGCGCGGGTCAGCCGAACAGGGCGATCAGTGTTTATCTTGCAGCACGAGCCGCTGGAGATGAAGCGGCAGGTTGCGTAATGGCAAGCGACGCTTTCTTCCCGTTTCCAGACGGTATCGAAGGTGCTGCAGAGGCGGGCGCCGTTGCGGTTGTACAGCCGGGCGGATCGGTGAAGGATCAAGAAGTTATCAAAGCAGCGGACCGACTTGGCCTGGTAATGCTGTTCACCGGTACACGCCACTTCTATCACTAAATTGGCTCTAATATGGGTGCAGGAAGTCTTTCTCCGAACGCTCGTATCACGCTCTACGTAGGTTACTCTCTATGGCAACAACAGTAGACATAGTCATTCCAGTTCTCAATGAGGAAATGGCTCTATCTTCCTGCATCGAAAAGCTTTTGGCGTTTACTGATGACTGTCCAGAGCGAGAATGGCGAATTGTTGTCGCGGACAACGGATCGACCGATCGCACGACTGACATTGCCAGTGCACTTTCCGAAACGCATTCGAATATATCGCTGTCACGGCTAGAACAGCGGGGCCGAGGCCGGGCTCTAAAGAAGGCATGGGGTGAAAGTAACGCCGATGTAAGGCTGTATATGGACGTAGATCTCTCCACCGATCTAAAGGCGCTGCCTCGAATGGTTGCTGCCATTGCGGACGATGGTTACGATGTAGCGATCGGGTCACGACTGACCAAAGGCTCTGAAGTCGTCGATAGAACTTTGAAGCGTGAAATCACTTCGCGTGGTTACAACTTTTTGATTCATCTCTTCTTTCCTCTCACAAAGTGGAAAGATGCCCAGTGCGGGTTCAAAGCGATCTCGCGACGCACGGCCGAGAAAGTATTACCTCTCGTCAAAGACAATGCGTGGTTCCTCGATACCGAACTTCTGTTACTTGCCGGTAAGGCTGGCTATGACATAAAAGAGATACCGGTGCACTGGGAAGACGACCCAGACACCCGAGTGAAAATCGTTTCGACAGCGTGGGAAGACGTAAAAGGCCTACTACGGTTGAGGTTTAAAGGTCGCCCAGTTCCGACATCTGCATCTTGACCGCTGAATTGCATGGTCGCTAGAGTTGGTTACGCGCGTAGCTACATGAACGCACTACTCACCCAGAACCGCAAAATATGATTACTCCCGGCGATTTTGAAATTGGCCGCTCGGTACTAACCGGGTACACAGCCGACAACGAACTACACAGAGCGTTGACCATCCTTCGTAACGAAGGCGTCAACCCAGAAGTTGTGGTTGAGGTCACAGCGGAACGTGACGGAGTGTTCTGTGGCATCACAGAAGTAAAGACTCTTCTTGATCGGGTACTACCTGAAACTGGGCGAGAAGTATGGGCGCTGGATGAAGGCGTGACCGTAACCGGTGGCGAAGTCGCTCTACGAATCAGAGCCCCTTACGCATCGTTCGGACTATTTGAAACCGCCATTCTTGGCACGCTCGCATCTTGCACGGGTTGGGCAACCGCCGCATCCGAGTGCGTCGACTCTGGTGACGGCATTCCGGTGATCGCTTACGGCGCTCGGCACGTTCACCCTGAAGTGGTTGGCGTAATGGACTACTCGGCCGTTGTCGGGAAGTGCGCATCAAGCTCGTCAGTCGTTGGTCAGCAACTCCACGGCCTAACACCGTCGGGAACTATGCCGCACTCGCTCGTGCTGCTTATGGGCGACACGGTGCGATCTATTCTTGCCTTCGACAAGCACATGCCTCCTGAGGTTCCACGTGTGGCTCTCGTCGACACGTTCAAGGACGAAGCTGAAGAGTCTCTCGCCGTTGCTAAGGCGCTAAGAGAGCGACTTCGTGGAATCAGGCTCGACACGCCAAAAGAGCGGGGTGGAGTAACTCCCGAGTTAGTTCACGAAATTCGAGCTCGGCTTGATCAAGGTGGACACTCCCACGTCGATATTTTCGTCAGTGGCGGAATTACACCTGAACGAATTCGAGAGTTTGTCGATGCTGATGCGCCGGTTAGCGTGTTCGCAGTCGGGTACTACATCGCTGCTGCGAGTCCGATTTCGTTCACTGCCGACATCAAAGAGATCGACGGCAAAGCAATCGCCAAGCGTGGTCGGATCCCTGGTCTTTCGGTAAATCCTCGACTATCGCAGGTTCTTTAGGCTTAGAGCGAGAAATCCTTCTCGCTTGTTGGTTCAGTGAACTCAGCGGCTGACTCTTGTCGCTAGCGCTCTTTTGAGCCAGTGAGTTCGAATCTCGCCACTGTCTGATGCTCAGGCAACACCTTCGCCCAATCAGCAAGTCGGTAACCGGCGATCCATACAATGCCTTTCGCAGAATCGATGATAGGAACCCGGTTTCTCCAACGTTCAGGTACCGCCAAATCGACGAAGAAATCTTGCAGTTTGACGTGCGAATTCATCCCGAGAGGTTGAAAACGGTCTCCATTGATTCGGTTGCGCAAGTTGAGATCGCTTGCGAGCAGATCGGGAGCAGCGTAAGTCACATGCTGGTTTTTGTGATCGAGATTTAACGGCCGGTCTATCAGTTCGGCTTGAAGCGTTACACCTGAGTCAAGTTCAGTAGCACCGGGAGCATTTAGCTTCTGAAGCTCAATCGAACTTGGGTACGGGCAGTCGTCGTGATCATCAGAACGGAAGCCGAAGTCGTTCTTATCAACGTAAAACGCTGTCGCATTCGGAAGCTCTATCGATGTGCCGCTTTTTCCTAATAGCAAGCTGACCATCTTAGAAACATGAGTTCGTTCAAGATTTAGGGCATGGCCGACGTGAAGTTCGTACGCCCGCATCAACATTCTTCCGACGAGGCTATTTGGAAGATTGGCAAGATCCTTTCGAGAGTAACGATGTTTGTCGATTCGTGAGTTCGCAAGATTCTGTTTGACAACCCATTCGATGATGTTCAAATCGTCGGTTGAGTTTTTGGCGAGCCGAGCCAAAGATTGCGACGCTTCAGGGATGGCGGCGTTTAGCTGAGGCAATACGTCGAGTCGGAGCTTATTGCGGGTGTAGTCGCGGCTTGCGTTCGACTCGTCGATTACGGGATTGATGCCAAGCTGTTGACAGTATTCGATGCATTCCGTCCGAGGTGTATCGAGCATCGGGCGCAGAACATTTAGTTCGATATCGGAATTTGGGATTTTTAGGACGGAGTTGAACCGCATTCCTGAAACACCCCGTAACCCAGCGCCTCTGGCGGCGTGCTGCAATACGGTTTCTGCTTGATCGTCAAGCGTATGACCGGTGACGACCCCAAGTGCGCCATATGAGTTGGCGACATCTACCAGTGCTAGATAGCGAGAAATTCTGGCCGCCGATTCGATCGAGATTTTTTGCTCTGCCGCGAACTGTGGAACATCTACTGCTGATGCGACAAACTCAACGTTTAGATTTTTCGCAATTAGCTGAGAAGATGCATGATTAGCGTCTGACGATTCCGCACGAATCTGATGATTTACGTGCGCTGCGACCAATGTCAGTCGACGTTGATCGGAAAGTTCAGTTAGACCAGCAAGCAAAGCACTGGAATCGGGACCGCCTGAGAACGCTACGACCAATTTTGATCCGGGTTGAACACCGGCTCGGTCAAGTCCATTTGCGAGGAGGTCGATAAATTTCGAGTTCGTAGACATTGGGTTCCGTCTACTGACCGACTTCGGCGACCTCAGTCACCCGTCGTACTTGAATGCTGTTGATTTTCGAACCGTCCATATCGCCAATTTGCATGCGCAGGTTGCCGAAGCGAACACGGGTGCCGGGATCAGGAATCTTTTGAGCCTGCTCAAGGAAGAAACCGGCGATGGTCTCGTAATCTCCCTCGGGAATCTCTAATCCAAGCTCGTCGTTAGCTTCGCCGATCTCTAAACCGCCGTCGAGGACGAACGTATTTTCATTGACCATGACGAATCTACGGTCGGGCTTGTTACCTTCTTCACCGGTTCGTCCGACTATCTGCTCGACTAATCGTGACAAGGTGATTAAACCTGCGATGCCACCGAATTCGTCCACAACGAGTGAAATTTTGTGTCCTGATTCCTGCATCTCATCAAACAGGTCATCGAGCCGCTTTGTTTCCGGAACAAAGTTTGCCTGCCTAAGTAAATTGATTACTGAAAAATCAGGATCAAGCGATCCTTCCGATAGCGATGCCAACACGTCCTTGACCGAGAAAATACCAACTACGTCATCATGGTCTGTATCGAAAACTGGGAATCTTGTGTGCGGCGAAACTTGGTACATCTCCATGAAATTCCGATACGTTGCATCAGCTCGAATCCAAATGATTTCGGGTCGAGGTGTCATTACGTCTCGAACTTCCATCTCTCCGAAGCGGAAGATGTTTTCGAGCATTTCACCGGTGTTTTCTTCGACCGTACCTTCAGCTTCACCAAGGTCGATCAGTGTTCGTAGTTCACCAGAAGTGACGATCGGACTCGTTAGGGAATCCTTACCGCCCAGCAATCGGATGATGCCGCGTGGTACAAGAGTGAATGCGAATACAACAGGCCATGTGATCGTCATCAAGACGAGGACGATTCGTGCGGTAATGAGCGACCATTTTTCGGGCGCAAGAATTGCCAGCGTCTTTGGAGTCAGCTCACCGACGATAACGATCGCTATTGTTGCGATCCCAGTGGCTACGACGGTTGAGAGCAGCGTTGCTTGCCCATTGTCTCCAATGGTCGAGATAGCCAAGGTTGTTCCAACGGTTGCGACCATGATGTTGAACAGGTTTCCAACAAGCAAAATCGTTCCGAAGAACTTTTCATACTGCTGGTAGATTGTGACAACCAGCTGCGCCCGCTTGTCACCCTCTTCACCGCGATGCTCAATTCGGTATCGGCTCGCGCCTAATACGGCTGCCTCGGTAGCGCTAATAAATGCGCTGCCAAGCAGACCGATTACGATTATTACAATTGAAGTGGTCACTTGATTCCATGAGCGGCACTGTCAACAAGACAGCAAACCTCTCTTCATCAAGTTTAGCGGGCAATGACCACCAGAACGCAACTGGCAGAAAATTGCCAGTTACGCCTGAATTGATCTATCGACTCTGAGGGTAACCGCTAACACTGCCTAATCAGCCACTGGAGCCTCGGCGGATTCGCCGTCCAGCGGAATACCGGCTTCACTGCGGCGAATCTTAAGTTCGATCTCGTCTCGAATGTCAGTATTGGCCTTCAGGAACTTGCGGGAAGCTTCTCGACCCTGACCAAGACGTGTATCACCATACGAGTAGAACGATCCGCTCTTAGTAATGACACCCTTTTCGTCACCGAGATCGAGCAAACTACCTTCTTTGCTGATTCCTTCGTTGAACATAATCTCTATCTCAGCTTTTCGGAAAGGCGGAGCAACTTTGTTCTTCACGACACGAGCCCTGACGCGATTACCCACGATGTCCTGGCCAACCTTGACGGCTTCAACTCGACGCAGGTCGATACGAACCGAGCTGTAGAACTTGAGGGCACGGCCACCAGGAGTTACCTCGGGGCTGCCGAACACAACACCAACTTTTTCACGAAGCTGGTTGATGAAAATACAGACAGTATCTGTCTTGTGAATAATTCCAGTGAGCTTACGAAGAGCCTGCGACATGATTCGTGCTTGCAGACCAATTTGCATGTCACCCATATTTCCTTCAAGTTCAGCTGAAGGGACAAGAGCAGCGACACTGTCGATGACAATGATATCGAGAGCACCACTGCGAATCAGGTATTCGGTGATCTCTAGAGCCTGCTCCGCAGAGTCTGGCTGTGAAATGAGAAGCTTGTCGACATCAACGCCAATCAAGCGTGCGTATGCTGGATCCATGGCGTGTTCTACGTCGATGAAAGCGGCTTGTCCGCCGGCAGCTTGAGCTTCAGCTACTGCTGCCATCGCAAGAGTTGTCTTACCAGCCGATTCAGCACCGAAAATTTCAATGATTCGACCACGAGGAAGTCCACCGACACCGAGTGCGAGATCGAGAGCAATCGATCCTGTAGATACAGTCTTGATACCGTCGGATCCGCCAGATTCGCCCATGCGCATAACTGCGCCCCGGCCGAATGCTTTTTCGATCTGTGCAAGAGCTAGCTCGAGAGTTTTTTCTCTGTCGCCGCCTGATCCGTTAATTGAGACGGTTTTTGTTGCTTTCTTAACAGCCAACGTCGCTCTTCTTTCTGGGCTACCTAATGGCCGGACATGCAGTGCAATACGACCGCAATGTAAGGCAGATTAGCACAAGTGTTCTAAAGCTGCAACAGCTCTATGGCATAACGATAACGTTCTCCCATAGAGCTGTGTT
>CAWVRY010000012.1:0-48171 GCA_963932695.1 uncultured bacterium
CGTCACGTACTCAACCCTACACCAAAATTACGCCGTAAAGAAGTAACTAACATTTTGTAAGTAGTACTGACGTGACTACATGGTCTTTGGCGGCAGCTATAAATAATAGAGTTGCTAATATTTAGTAAGCAGGTATTATTGCTATAGCGACTCTGCAGTTTGGATTAAAGAGAAACAGGCAATGACTGACCCGAAATTGAAAATACTAACGATCTCCGGATCCGTGCGAAAAGACTCTGTGAACAGTGATCTTTTGAGAACTGCGAGAAAGATATCAACCGATAAATTCGAATTCAACAGTTACGAAAATTTGGCTAACTTGCCGATTTTTAGTCAAGATCTCGAAGGCGAAAACATTCCGGATGCTGCGTTCGAGCTTGGTAAGGCAGTTCTCGAAACCGACGCAGTGTTGATATCGACCCCGGAGTACAACGGTTCGATTCCCGGTGGACTCAAAAATCTTCTCGATTGGGGATCACGTCCGTATGGGCAGGGTGCGTTCAACGGCAAGGTGGTTGCTGTTGTTGGGGCAAGTCCTAGTCTGTACGGCGCTTCTCGAGCTGTTGAGATGACTTCCAATATTCTGGAAGCAATGAGCGCACATGTGATCAACCGGAAATTGACCCTTGGTAACGCTCCTCACCGCGTTAGTAGCGATGGCGAAGTTATCGATGAGATGGTCGCAAAGTCGCTTTCCGATGTCCTGGACGGTCTGAAAGCTGCTGTGGAGAGTCTGACTCCGGTCTCTCAATAGTTAGATTTGTGACAAAAATTAAACAGCCCCTGTCGAACGAATCGGCAGGGGCTGCTTCATTTCAACTAATTCAGGAGACTAAGCGCCAGTAACTGCTAGGACCTTGTCCAAAATCGCTATTGCTTCGTCGATTTCGTCTCGTGTTGCGTTCAGAGGCGGCATGAAGCGAATCATGTTGGGTCGAACTGCGTTGATGAGGAGTCCCTCAGGCAGTGCGGCTGTAACCGTAGCTCCTGCGATTTCCTTGTTCATCTGTAGTGCGATCAGAAGACCCATTCCACGAACTTCGGTTATGAAATCGTACTTCTCGGCGAGACCGTTTAGCTTGCCTTGGAAGTAAGCACCGGTTTCTTTTGCGAGTTCTGGGATGTTCTCATCGACGATAACTTTGGCTGCTGCAGCACCTGCGGCAGTCGTCAGAGCGTTTCCGCCAAACGTCGATCCGTGGTCGCCTGGCTCGAGAACCGAGCAGAATTCCTTTGTGAGGAATGCGCCAAGAGGAGCACCTGAACCAAGAGCCTTTGCCAGCGTCATTACATCAGGTTCAACACCCGTGAACTGCTGGTAACCGAACAGGGTTCCGATTCGACCCATTCCGGTTTGAACTTCGTCGAGCATGAACAGAATGTTCTTCTCGTGGCAGAAATCCATAACGTCCTTCAGGTAGTTCTCGGAAGGAATGTTTACTCCGCCTTCACCTTGGATCGGCTCGAGCATTACTGCACATGTTCGTCCTTCGACGTATGCGTCTTTGATCGCCTGAACATCGTTGTAGGCCACGTTTACAAATCCCGGCATTAGCGGGGTCCATTTTTCCTGATACGCAGGCTGACCGGTTGCGGCCATCATTGCCTGGGTTCGACCGTGGAACGAATCGAACGTTGTGATGATCTCGTAGGCGCCGTCGAGCTTGGTCTTGCCCCATTTGCGAGCGACTTTGCAGGCGCCTTCGTTGGCTTCAGCACCAGAGTTGCAGAAGAAGACGCGATCGACGTCGGAGTTGTCGATGAGGATCTTCGCTAGCGGAAGCTGCGGAGTTGTGTAGAACAGGTTCGACATCTGCAGGATTTTTCCTGCCTGGTCACGAATGGCTTCTGTAACGGCAGGGTGGTTGTGTCCGATGTTTAGGACTGCCCAGCCGGCCGTGAAGTCGAGATAGCTCTTGCCATCGTTGTCGAACACTCGGGTGCCTTCGCCTCGAACTAGGACAGGTGGCATCCGATTGACCACTTGCATGTAGTACTTAGATTCGAGGGCTTTATAGTCATCCGAGGTAGTCATTGTTCTTCTCTTTTTTATCTATCTTGCGAGTTGAGGTCCGGAATGACTCTCCCGAACGTTCGCAAGTACGAAGACTGCCGCCTAATAGTGGCGAGCACTGCGAATCACAAACCGCGATTTACAGAACGAGAACTATATCGCAGGGGGTGAGCAAGCGGGGTTTTGCCACCTGTCATTGCCGCGTTGGCTCAGGGTAGGCTCATCGCTGTGATATTTTTTCGGCTAGTCTTGGTCTTTTCGGCCCGGTTTCCAGCCTCGTGCTGCGGCTCGTCCGAAGAGGATGAATGCGAGGATGACCATGGCTGCCATTGCTGGCAATTCAGCGCCTAGAGGCCAGTCTTTATCGATCAATACGGCGGCGATTAGGATAGTTACTAAGCCTGTGAGTGCTCCGTGACCGCTGCTTTTCAACTTCAGAATTACGAGCATTCCCAATGTCACACCGATTAAGCCGGGCAGTGGCAATAATGCGATTGCAACGCCGGCTCCGCTTGCGAGTCCTGCTCCGCCGCGGAATCGATTGAATACCGGGTACCAGTGACCCAATACAGCCGCGAATCCTCCGACAAACCAGAAATCTTCCGACATGCCTATCGACCACGCTACCAAGATAGGAAGCGCACCTTTGAGACCGTCGGCGATGAACACGGCAGCGCCGATTCTTCTGTCGACTTTGCGAAATACGTTTGCAGCACCGGGGTTACCGGTTCCGGTTTCGAATAGGTCGACCCCTGCCCGCATCGTGAACAGCTTGGCAAACGGAATCGATCCCAACAAATAGCCGAATATCAGCATCGCGACGACGAGAACGGCTGTGTCCATGGCTAAAGTTCCTGAGTTCTGATCTGGTGCCGGCGACTAGAACTGTCGATTAGATAATGCGAGTTCCGATATCCTCGCCACGTGCACAGGCTAGCAGTGCCCCGGCGAGTCGACCGTCGATAATGTGACCTGATCCGACGACTGAAACAGCGTCGGCGCATGCCTCTATCTTGGGAATCATGCCTCCGGCTGCGATTCCACCAGCGATCAAGTCTCTTGCCTGCCCGCGAGTCATCCTTGGGATAAGCCTTCTGCGGGCGTCGAGAACACCTTCAACGTCGGTTTGGAAAACCAGTTGGTCGGCACCGACTGCTTTTGCAATGTGACCAGCTGACGTATCGGCATTTACGTTCAATATTCGGTCTTCACCAGATCCCGAAGGGAACAAATGAAGCGCTGTGGGAGCGATCACAGGGATGCTGCCCGAGTTGAGAATAGTTTCGATTGGCTTAGCGTTGGCTTTTACGATTTTACCTACGTAGCCAAGGTCGGGATCGAGCACTTCGGCCTGAAGTAATCCGCCCGAGACGCCAGAAATTCCGGTTGCGTCGGCACCGTTTGCTTGGAACTCAGCCACGAGCTGCGAATTGACGAGTCCAGCAAGAACGGCGATCGCCACTTCGAGCGTCGCTTCATCTGTGCGTCTTAGTCCGCGAACGAACTCAGGATGTATGCCCTGCTTGCCTACCCAGCTGCTGATGACCTTGCCGCCGCCGTGAACGACAACGGGGCGTGCGCCTTGCTTCCATAGATCGATAATATCTGGAACGGTGCTATCGCCCTCGCCCAGAGTGCTGCCACCGATTTTGATCACGATCGTCTTACCCGACAGATCGCGTTTGTTCGAAGTGGTCATGCTGACACCACTTTAGAAACGCAATTCACCGAATTGCCTGAAAACGAATGGGTGGGGTTAATGAGCAATAGCTCTCCCCTATGAGGTTGGCCTGCGCCTGTCACAACGATGTCCCTTTGATGACGGTTACGTCGTGTAAGCCGAGTTGAAGACCACGTACTCTTCGGTGAGGTCACATCCCCACGCAACGCCCGTTCCATCGCCAACGTTGAGATCGACCCGAAGCCGCACCTCGTCGCCCGCTAGCGCACTGACTACGCTTTGGATGTTGTAGGAAATCGCCTTGCCTGCGTGGACAATCTGAATGTCGTTCACGAAGCAGTCGATTTTCGATTCATCGAGTGGAATCTGCGCCTTGCCGACCGCCATGAAAATTCGACCCCAGTTTGGGTCACGTCCGTAGACGGCGGTTTTGACTAGCATTGATGCCGCACATGAGCGAGAAGCCTTCAGAGCGTCATCAACCGAATGCGCACCATTGACGGTTACTTCGATCAGCTTGGTTGCACCTTCACCGTCGCGTGCGATTTCGATAGCGAGATACTGCGTTACTTGACGAACGGCTTCAGCAAACGCTGTTGAAGCGTCGTTTCCGCCGGAAATTACAGATCCACCGGCTGCACTGTTCGCCATGAGCAGTACGGTGTCGTTCGTGCTCTGGTCGCCATCAACGTCGATCTGGTTGAAAGATAGTTTTACTGATTCCGAGAGTGTTTTCTGCAAGAAGGCAGGGTCGACATCGGCATCGGTCGTTACGTACGCCAGCATCGTCGCCATGTTCGGGTGAATCATTCCCGAACCCTTCGAAACTCCGCCAACGGTGTGAGTCACGCCGTCGACATCGAACGAAACGGCGATTTCTTTAGTGCGTTTGTCGGTGGTGAGAATCGCTTTGGCGAACTCTCCGCCACCGTCTGCGCTGACTTGGATCTGCGGGATGAATTCGCGCATAAGAGCCATCGGAATTTCGACGCCGATTACTCCGGTTGAACTCACCAGCGTCTGTTCGCTGGTTACACCGAGATGAGCAGCTGTGATATCGGTCATCTCTTTAGCGTCGATCAAGCCCTGATCGCCGACGGCGGTGTTGGCACAGCCACTGTTTACAACGACGGCGTGAATCTTATTGTTGATACCGACCCGTTCTCTATCAAGAGTGACGGTAGGCGAGATAATGCTGTTCTGAGAAAACGTTCCGGCAGTTACACAGGCTCGTTCAGAGAAGAGCACCCCGATGTCTTTTTTATCGGCACCGGGAGTTTTGATCCCAGCGAAGATTCCGCCAGCTGAGAAGCCTTTTGGCGACGTAATTGTGCCGTTTGGAACTGATGCGATAGAGAGTGTCATAGCGAGTATTGAAGTGATTCGTAAGGTTGCCTGCAAGTGAGCACAGCAGTTAGCTGTAATCACAAACTAGCAAATACTTAAGTTTGTGTGAGTGAAATTAGAAAACCCGTTAGATTTAGTACGGCACTTGTTCGTATGGTCAGATAGAAATCGATAGCAGTCGATTAGGTCGATCAAACAATCGAACTTTGGCAGTTCAAATCGAATAGGGAGTATACAGCAGATGGTCGGGCGAATTTTTCAGAAATTAGGCTGCGGATTCGACGTCCGAGACTTCGTTCATTACCAATCGAGTTATCTCTCGACGAGCTCGATAACGATCTAACAGAAGTAAACCTGATCCAATTCGGTTCTGGAACCCTCGAGGGCGAAGCCGATATCCCAATCGACTTCGAGGAAAATGAGGTCGATATGAGCCTGATATATTCGATCATAAGGCAAAGACGTGGATCCGTATGCTCAGTAGTAGTAGCAGTGAGAGACGTGTGAACTTTTTGCACCTCGGTTGCATCTAAGAATTTAGACAACCAGCAAACACGCGTGCTCAGAGCACTTGGATTTGGTTAATGCTGGGTCTTATTAGGTATGGCACCTATCGACACAAATGCGTGGTGCTTCTAAGCTAGACACTAGTGAACCGCGTTGGGATGAAGTCTGTACAGGGCTTTGTGAGGAAACATGAGCGAAGTAAAGCAAATTGATGTACTGATTGCTGGGCAAGGCGCAGCGGCGTTTGCTGCTGGTCTCTACTCATCCCGTTATCAGGTGGAAACACTGATTGCAGGTGAGCAGTTCGGCGGCGAAACGGCGATTGGCGGAATGATAGAAAACTATCCGGGCCAGCCTGATATGGATGGCTTCGATTTGATGATGAAGTTCAAGGAGCAGGTCGACAAGCTCGAAACTCCTACCGAACACTCGAACGTCACAGCGGTCGAAAAGAACGGCGACGTATATCGAGCCACCCTCGAAAACGGTACTCAAGTCGATGCAATATCCATCATCTTGGCTGTTGGACGTGAGCGCCGAAAGCTCCTTCTGCCCAAAGAAGAAGAGTGGTCAGGAAACGGGGTTTCTTACTGTTCTACTTGCGACGCTCCTCTCTACCGAAACAAGAAAGCTGCGGCTGTTGTTGGCGGAGGTAATGCAGCGGTTGAAGGTGCAGTGCTTTTGGCCAAGTATGCAGAGACGGTTTACCTCATCTACCGACGGGACAAGTTCACTCGACCAGAACCTATTTTGTTGAAGGTCCTCAGCCAAGCCGAGAACATCAAAGTGCTGTATTCGACGGAAGTTGTCGAACTTCTTGGTTCAGACGATGCGGGTCTTACGGGAATTCGTATTAACCAGCCTTGGGAAGGCCAGGATGAACTGACGATCGACGGATTGTTCGTCGAAGCTGGTGCTGACCCACGTCTAGAGATTCCAAATCAGTTGGGATTGGAAATAAACCCCGACACGGGCGAAGTTCATGTAGATAAAGCTCTCAACACTTCGGTTCAAGGCATCTATGCAGCTGGCGATCTAACAGACGGCACAGAACTCAAGCAGACCATTACGGCTGCGGCTCAAGGGGCGATAGCTGCCCTTTCTGCCTACCAGCATGTGTTGGAAGTGAAGTCGGGCTGGCAAGAAGCCGAAACATCGACACCTGCTGGAGTTTCCGGCGATTAACTGCTTTGATAGTTATTAGTTTCGTTGTGATTCCTATTGAACAATTATTTCCGGACTCATAGGAATGTATTTTTGGATTACGACAGGCGAGATACATGCGAGAGGGATCCCAACTAAAGTGACCAATCCTTCGACGCTCAGATAACCGGAACCGGTGGGAGTTATAGAGGTGCTTCGAATTTGTATTTGCAGTGAGACTCTCCGCTAAGCGAGGTGAAAGTTGTTATTTCACACTGCACGATCGGAGGGCGTCTTTGGAGTGCTGCTGAGTTGAATTCCGGAGGGAGCAAGTGAGGATTTACTCGGAATGCGAGCTACAGAATTCAGACGACTAAGTTCGTTCGCTACCGGCTAGATAGCGCCAGATTTACGAAGAATATCGCCAGCAATCAAGAAGCAACCGGCGTGGAATCCTATAACGCTAAGACCCGTCCCCTGTGCCGAGTATCCGGCTGGGTAAAGACCGGGAATATCGACAGACTCGAACGTTGCCTGGTCGACTACTAGTTGGTTTAGCTGGAACCGGAAATTGTCGCGTTTAGCGTGGAACGTCAGGTCACTATATGATCTGAGAATTTCGTAATCGGGATCGCCGCCTATCTCAACTACGGCGTGGTCGACCTGAAGCTGTATTAGCCCTTCGTTGGTACTAATAGTAGCCAGTCCGCCAGATTCGAACACTGTGACGTTCGATTCGTACAACAAGCCCATTCGCTCTTGCTTGCCATCGAGTATTTCTCCCCACCGTTGATAGTACGGAAGGAACTGTGACTCATTTATGAGTTTCAGGTGCGATTCTGGCTTTTGCCGCATCACGTACACAACGATTTTTCCTGCGTCGTGTAGTTCCTGCGCCGCCCAGTCGGCAGATCTTCCACCGCCAACGACCATCACACGCTCTCCGGGATAGTCGTCGGGGTGCGTATACGCAAGCGAAACGTAGTTTTGGTCGGTTCCGTGGGCATCTAGCTTTCGGATGGATGAGCGTGGCCCGACGCCGAAAACGACATAGTCACAGGAATATTTTATCTCGAGACCGGTAGTTTGATCGACCGCTTCAACGATGAACCGTGCTTCGATGTTTTCATCGGCCGGTGAAACGTTAGTGACCTTTACGCCAGAGCGTATGTGGTCGTTTAGTCCGAGTTCTTCAGCGAATGCTTGATAGTAAGAAACGAGATCGTTCCTATGAATCAAAGCGTTGATATCACGGTCTCGATCCGTCTGTTCGTAGAACTTTCCAATTGGGTAATGAGCAAGTTCCATCCAGTGCGCAGGACCTAGCGTCATCTGCTCTTTTGGGGTGTTATTCCAAAGTCCGCCGGGGCCTTCGGTAGTAAACATCAGCCAATCAACGCGGTCGTTCTTCGTGAATTTCAAAGTCCACTCTTCGAGAGGGAGTGCGCCTTGAATCGGATGATGACGCATTCTGTAGAATTCGATCGGGCGATGTCCACGTTCTAGCAGCTCGTGCGGATCAAACGCTAACGGGTTTTGCTCGTGCGTTCTTGCGAATGTTTGAACTTCAGGCGAAGGGAACTCGTAATCACCCTCGAAGCGTGGATACCAGCCTTCGAGAGTTGCGGCGACACCAAGACCGCCGGGTCCGCCTCCCGCAATAATCACACTGTGGTGTTGCAAAGTTATTCCTAGTTCGTCGATACCCTGCGCAGTCCATTTAAGGTTTGGGCAGGTCATGAAGTTCAGCGAACGATTCTAAAGAACATGCTCGCAATGTGTACCGAAACGAACAAGCGATTGATGCTATTCCCTGAATCTTACTTGCATGATTTACAGAGGCAGCGCAGAATAGTGACTGGTCGGTCAGTTTTGGTCTTCATGAACACGAATGAACAGTAAGAATGTCACCTAAAGTTAGCGCCGAATACATGTTGCAACGTCGGAGAAAAATTCTCGACGCCGCGACTAAAGTGTTCTCCGAAAAGGGATTTCACGCTGCCACGCTCGATGACATTGCGACCGCGGCGGAAGTCTCAAAAGGCTCGATCTACATTCATTTCGATTCGAAAGAAGCGATGATCGACGGATTGAGTCAGCGGTGGCATACGACCGACGATGAGGTACTCGATGCTGCTGAGGCGATGCCGAGAGCGATAAATGGTGTGACGCACATTGTGAAAGCGACGATTCGTCGATCACAGCGTGTGGATTTCGGTGATTCGGCTAGGTTGGGGATGTTTGTTTGGGCGGAAGTGTTGATCAACCCTGCTGTGGCAAAAAATCAGGCCCGACTTTGTGAGCAATCGAGTCGTCGGTTCTCCGATTTGGTTAATCAAGCCAAAATGGAAGGCGACATTGGACCGGCATTTACCGTTGATTCAGTGGTCATGTTCTTAGGATCTCTGGGTGGAGGTTTCTTCCTCTCCAGAGTTTGGGGTACAAAATCAGATGTAACTGATGCGGAAAAACTCGTCGACGCTTTCATAAGCAACCTTAGCTAGGAGCAGTTTTGTGAGAATAGCGTGGTGACTGGGCGGGTGCATTGTGTAAAGCAATTCACTGTATTGTTTTACACAATGCTTATAGTGACTCGTTTCCATTACACAAAGTGAGTAGGAATTATCCAGGCCGCAAACAGTTAACTCACAATTCGGTTTTTCATCACGTCCATATCGAGTTCTATGCCGAGGCCGGGGCCTGTTGGCGGCGTGATGAAACCGTTCTGGAATGCTAGCGGCTCTTTGAATATCGTCTTGTGGAGTGGCCCTTGGTTGGCTTCCTGAATGAGGAAATTCGGTGAGCAGGTGTCGATCTGGATGGCGGCAGCCGCGGCGATAGGTCCGCAGTACATGTGCGGGGCGATCAACGCGTAGTGCGCTTCGGCTATTGCTGCAACTTTCTTCGCTTCGAGAATTCCTCCAGCCTGCCCAACGTCGATCTGAATGATCGATGCGGCTCCCTTTTCGATTAATTGTGCGAATTCGTACTTGGTGGCGAGTCGTTCGCCAGAAGCGATAGGGATGCTGGTGTGAGCGGCAACACGAGCCATCTCATCGTAGTTTTCGGGCGGAACTGGCTCTTCGAACCAGAACGGGTTGTACTCCTCAAGAATATTTGCGACTCGAATGGCGGAGTAGGTGGTTAGCTGGCCGTGAGTACCGATTCCTACTTCAAGATCGTCGCCAACTTCTTTGCGAATTGCTTCAAAGATGTTGGCAGCTTTTCGGATTTCTGGAAGAGAGATGTCACGAGGACCAGGGTGAAGCGGTGTGAAAGGATCGAGCTTACAGGCGCTATTGCCTTCTTCAAGCAGCTGTCGAGCAATTTCGCCGGCTCTTTGGGGGCTGTCCTGCCATCCCGAAGGCATGTATGCGTACGCACGAAGTTTTTCGTGAAACTTACCGCCGAGTAGGTTGTAAATGGGCTGATTCGATGCCTTGCCGACGATGTCCCAGCACGCCATATCTATTGCGGCTAGAACCGACGTGTAGTGCAGGCTCGGGTGTCGATAGTCGTGGCGACTGCCGTAGGCGTCTGACCAGATCTTCTCGATATTGAACGGATCTTGACCGATAAGGAACGCTTCAGAGGTTTCGTGAATTAGCTGAATTTGCGAGGTGAACGCTTTCCAGCCGCTGTTGTTGAATGAACTGCCGGTTACCTTCTCGCCTAACCCGGTGATTCCTTCATCGGTTTCGACTTCCAGAAACAGGAAATATTTACCGCCAATGTATGGAGCTTCGTTTTCAACAACTGTTGTCTTGACGCCAGTGACTTTCAACTTGCTACCCTCGGATATTTTATTTTTCTGCTCGGCTTTTCGAGGTGTTCTCACTATCGATTGCCGTTTGGGGAGAGTGTATACCCGATATTCACAGTGTGATCGGCAATTTCGTCGGCGGCATTAATATAGGCGAATGCGTCGGTAATCGATGATCGAACAATAGTAGTTGGTGACAGTATCCAACGGATAGATAGTTCGTCTACGCCCCATACCTACCAACGGAACGCAAAATAAATTGAGTATTTTGATAGCGCTTGCAGCGCTGGCGATGATCGGATTCGGTCTACCAACGGGTGTGCTGTCGGTTGCGTGGCCATCGATTAGCGATACGTTCGGAGTTGCGGTCACCTCGCTCGGAACCGTAGTTGCCGCGTACACAGTTGGCTACACTATTTCGAGCTTTTCGAGTGGATGGATTCTTCGTGCCAGCAGTTTTGCGTTTTTCCTGACTTTTGGCGCTGCCATTGCGGCATTGGGATACGTGGCTTTCGCTTTAGTGCCCAGTTGGTGGATGTTGCTGGCTGTTTCGGTAATGGCCGGAGCGGGGCACGGCTATCTAGATACTGGAATAAATCTTTATGCAGCGACCCAGCTTAACGCTCGTATGACCAATTGGATTCATGCTTTTTTCGGACTCGGTTCTCTCGGTGGTTCGAGCATGATGACCGGTATTTTGTTAGTCGGTATAGGTTGGGAGTGGGGCTACGGAATCGTCGCTGCGCCGTTCATTGTTTTGTTTTTTGGGTTTACGGCAACACGATCACGCTGGTCAAACGGTAAAGATGATGAAGCACAGGATGTTGCTACAGCCGGAACTTTCGAGACTCTTAGGGTTCCTGGTGTTTGGATGGGTATTGCGGCTTTCGTTCTGCACACGGCACTCGAAGTGGCTGCGGGTGTCTGGTCGTTTACTTTACTCACTGAAGCTCGTGGCTTATCGGTCGGTTCGGCAGGGCTTTGGGTTACGGCTTACTTTGGAGGATTGGTTGCAGGACGGGTTGTGCTTGGGACGTTCGCCGGTAAATTGTCGCTGAGTTCGTTGTTTCGGATTGCGGGAGTGCTTTCGTTGCTAGGCACACTGCTGTTCTGGCAGTTCACCGTGGTTGAATTGAGCTTCGTTGGACTTGTATTGCTGGGGTTCGGATTGGGTCCGATATTTCCGACATTGGTTTCGGCAACTCCGCGCTACGTCGGCAAGCGTCACACACAGAATTCGATGGGAATTCAGATGGGCGCATCGGCTATTGGTGGTGGATTGCTGCCAGCGGGAGTTGGGATCATCGCTGCTACAGTTGGGCTTGAAGCGGTCAGTATTTCACTGGTGATAGGTTCGGTGATGATGTTGATCGTACTGTGGATGTTCGATCGATTCGTTCGGTAGATTTCCGTTTACATACGGTCTCTTGGTATGAGCCTAAGTAAAACGCGAACGTGGAAACTGTCGAGATGACCTCTTAGTGTCCAACATTACGACTCGGACTCGGTAGGGGCGCTTTCGTTCGTGTCTCTGGAGCCTAGTTTGTAAAATATGGTCGGGGTGCTCGGATTTGAACCGAGGACCTCTTCGTCCCGAACGAAGCGCGCTACCGAGCTGCGCCACACCCCGACTTGTCGCGCGATCTGATTATAGCGAGGGTTCGATTGAGGTTTGCGTGTCCCGAGTGGCATCCGAGGGATCTCGGGCAGCGGGGATGGATGGCACGTTTGGGTGACAGTGGTCGCGCTCGTGACTTGTCACTCGGATCCAAGTCACAATACCCCACCCCCTTCCTTCCCACTCTGGGAGGGAGGAGCGGAGAGGTAGCGGCTTCACTCGACCTAAACTGGTTTTACGATCCAGTCTGCGTCTTCGCCTCGAACTATTCGACCGACGTTTTCCATCGTGAACTGAGCTGCGTTCCACTCGGATTCGATTGCACGAGTCGCTAAGTGAGGCGTCACTACGACGTTCGTCATCGTCGGAAGCGGATTGTCGGCTTCAATAGGCTCGATTTCTGTAACGTCGAGCCCGGCAGCGAATATCGCATTAGACTCGAGCGCCCGAACCAGCGCAGATTCGTCGACCACGGGGCCGCGGCAAGTGTTTATGAGGATAGCGGTCGGCTTCATCATTTCGAACTCACGATCCGACATAATGTGCTCGGTCACACGATCGAGCGGAACGTGAAGAGTGATGATGTCGCAGGTCGATACAAGCTCGTCGAAGCTGACTCTCTTGGCTCCGGTCGCAGCAACGTACTCGGCATCGTGTTCAATTACATCGTGGTAGACGAGTTCGCACTCCCATCCAGCGAGTCGCTTGGCAACCCGTGAACCGATTCGCCCAAGGCCGACAATTCCGATTCGTTTTCCGACAAGCGTGTGAAATTCTGCCCGGTCGCCTTCGACACCCGCCATCCAGGTACCGTCTTTCACGCTTTGGATCTGAACGTCGAGCTTGCGGTTGGTCGAGAACATTAGACCGATAGCGTGCTCGGCAACTGCGACGGCATTGGCTCCACCGTTGTTTGAAACATTGACTCCCATTTCGGCGAGTCCTGCCTTGTCGATGTAGTCGGTGCCAGCGCTGAACGTCTGAACCAGTTTTACCGTTCCTACCTTCTCGGCGAGTTCAGCCATCCCCTTGAGGTGACCTGTCGGCAGCAATACCACAGCGCCTGCGCACTGCTCCACGATATCGTCGAATGACTGCGTGCTATCGACGAATCGGAGATCGATGCCTCCTACCTTTTCGGCAGCTTCCGATGTTTCTTTGAATCGGATTTGTGATCCCTCATTGTCAGGACCGATGATTACTGCGATGTTCGACATGTTTTGAACTGCTTTGCTTAGGCTTGGTGACTATGTGCGGGCTAGATGGTAAAAACGGATTACTAAAATAGCGTCTGTAGGTACGACGGCAGATTATACTTACAAGGTTGATTCGAAATACAACTAAATTTTCGAACTGGCGAATCCGTTGTCGCAGTGTGATCACTAGCAACGGTCGATTATTCAAAACTACAAATAACTTCTTATAACTACGAATTTGAATTCAGTAACAGTACGCGCTCCTGCAACAACGGCTAATCTCGGACCCGGTTTCGATAGCATCGGCATGGCAATCGACGTGTGGAATGAACTCACTCTCACCCGAGGAGAGTTCAGTGTGTCGGCGACCGGCGAAGGCGCCGATTTGGTTCCGCATGATACCCGCAACCTCGCCGTGACAGGTGTTGAGGCGGTGTTCAACCACATTGGTGAGCCAGTTCCTGCGCTGCAGTATGAACAGCTTAATCGGGTTCCATTTTCTCGCGGAATGGGTAGTAGTTCTTCGGCGATCGTGACCGGTTTGGTAGCTGGTTCGGCTATTTCGGGTGCTGATCTTTCGAAAGAAGAACTAACCATCTTGGCCGCCGACATCGAAGGCCACCCCGACAACGTTGCACCGGCAATTTACGGCGGGTGCACCGTTGGTGTTCGGAACGGGGCGGACAAATGGATTGTCGATCAGGTCAAATTACCTGAAGAGCTTTACGCAGTGCTTTTTGTTCCTGAAATGGAGATGAACACTCACGAATCTAGAGCTCGCCTTCCTGACCAGATAAGCCGAACCGATGCTGTTTACAACATAGGACGAGCTGCACTTCTGGTGAACGCTCTTTCATCAGGGCGTTTGGAATTGTTGAAATATGCAACCGACGATCGACTGCATCAGCCACATCGTGCGCAGGCGTTTACCGCCATGCCTCACCTCATCGAAGCGGCAATGAAGGGTGGCGCTCATGGCGCTTTCCTTTCTGGTGCCGGACCTACGGTGCTCGCGTTGGCGACAGGGCGTGAAGTTACGATCAGCTACGAAATGGCTGAGTCTGCTCGTATTTTGGGCGTCGCAGGCAAGCCGATGATCGTTGGCGTTGCGCACGAAGGCGCATCCGTGGTCTCGAGTTCATGACGTCTGCTGAAGGAACGGGCCTACGTCCGGTTATTGTCCAGAAGTATGGTGGCAGTTCGCTCGCCACAGCAGAACATATCCACAAGGTCGCTGCTCGTATTCAGGCTCGCAAAGACGATGGCGTCGACGTAATCGTTGTCGTTTCGGCGATGGGCGATTCAACCGACGATCTAATCGCGCTCTCAGATGCCGTCACGAACGGGCAAACTCCTGATGCCCGAGAGATGGACACGCTGCTTTCCACAGGCGAACTCGTTAGTTCGACTCTTATGGCGATGGCGCTTAATGCGCGCGGCTACGATTCGATTAGCTTGAGCGGTATCCAGGCAGGTATCAAGACCGACATGGTCCACGGTTCTGCTCGAATCGCAGATATTAATACTGATCGCCTGCGTCGAGAGCTCGATAAGGGCCGAATCGTGATTGTTGCTGGTTTCCAGGGTTTGGCGGAGTCTGGCGATATAACGACTCTTGGTAGAGGCGGATCAGACACTACAGCAGTTGCACTTGCAGTCGCTGCTGAAGCAGAACGCTGTGAGATTTATACTGACGTTGATGGGATCTACACAACCGACCCACGACTAACCGATAAGGCGCGCAAGCTCTCTGAAATAGGATTCCAAGAAATGCTGGAAATGGCCGTTCTTGGAGCCAAAATGAACCCACGTTCGATTGAACTGGGCGCTGTTTACGATATGCCGGTTTACGTTGCGTCATCATTCTCGAACGAACCTGGCACGCTTATCCACGGAGGAGAGCACACAATGGAAGTCCGCAAGGCGGTTACTGGAATCGCAGTCGACCGAAACGTTGGCAAGATCACCGTTCGAGGGGTTATCGATCGACCCGGAGTCGCAGCTGGGTTGCTGCAACCACTCGCAGATGCGGGTGTAAGCGTCGACGTTATCGTTCAGAACGCCAGTTCCGACGGCACGACCGACTTCACATTCACAGTCGCTCAGGCGAGCGTAGACAAAGCTGCTGAAGTGATCGAAAGCGACTCAACTGTCGAGTACGCCGAGGTCGTCACTGGTTCCGATCTCGCCAAAGTGAGTATTGTTGGCACGGGAATGGAAAATGCGCCCGGATACGCCGCAAGAATGTTCTCTACGCTATCCGAAGTTGGTGTGAACATCGATATGATCACGACATCTGAAATCCGGATCACTACGATCATTGATCGAGATCAGGTTCAGAAAGCAGTTCAGGCATTGCACGACGCGTTTGAACTAGAAAAATCCGAGTAGACTCTCCTCGGACTAGCCATCAAAAGCAATTTTCCCACGATATCGTAATTTGAACCACCCGTACTTAAGCGTCTTGATTCCCGCCTACAACGAAGAGGCTCGGATCGCGTTGACCGTAAAGGCATTGGTAGGGTATCTGGCGATATGGTCGTCCAAGGCGGCAGATCGTGAGTGGGAGCTAATCGTCGTAAGCGACGGTTCAACCGATTCGACTGCCAAGATTGTTTCCGAAATAGCGTCAACCGACGCTCACGTTCGCCTCATAGACGCTCCTCACGGTGGCAAAGGTGCTTCCGTTCGACGGGGAATGGACGAAGCGACGGGTGATTGGCGGTTCCTTTGCGATGCGGATCTTTCGATGCCGGTCGACAATTTGGGTCGTTTCTTTGGCGAAAGCGGTGGGCATCCAGCGTACGACATTTCAATAGGTTCTCGTGAAGCTTCTGGTGCCCAACGATTTAACGAACCACGAAGTCGGCATATCAAAGGTCGGCTTTTCAACTTCGCAGTCAAGTTACTCGCAATTCGAGGGATAGAAGACACTCAGTGCGGATTCAAGCTTTTCTCGGCTGAATCGGCACAGAAGCTATTTCCACATCAATCACTCGATGGCTGGGCGTTCGATGTCGAACTGCTTGTAATGGCTAAGAACGCGAAGTTCACGGTAGGTGAAGTGCCGATCGATTGGTACTACGGTGAAGGCTCAAAAATGACTCTCACAAGAGGAGTTTTCGCCGTTTTGGATGTTGCGAAAGTCGGTCTTAATAATCTGATGAAGAAGTATCGAATCGTCGAGAAGAAGCAAGGAGGGTAACTATGTTTTCAAACCCTTCGACAGCCAAAATTCGCAAAATTCTCCAAGATTCAAAAACTATCGCCGTGGTTGGAATTTCTGAACGTGACACACGAGCTAGCAAGTACGTTTCTGAGTACATGCAGCGCGAGGGTTACACGATCTACCCAGTGAATCCCAATCTTGATAGCTGGAACGGCTTGAAAGCTTACGACTCGGTCGTTGATCTTCCTGAAACGGTCGATATTGTGGATGTTTTCAGGAGATCATCGCAGGTTCTGCCCCTCGCGGGTGATGTGGTGGAAGCTGGGGCGAAGGTAATGTGGCTTCAGCAAGGGATTGTCAACGAAGATGCGGCAGAAATCGTATCTGATGCTGGGATCAAAGTGATCATGGATTCCTGCATTATGGTTGAGCATAAATCGATGAAGTTGGGTTTTTAGGGTTGACCGGCGAAAACGCGAAAATGAACGATACTTCTAACAGCTCACTCAAGGTTGCCATTGTTGTTCCGACTTACAACGAATCCGAAACCTTGCCTGTTTTGATCGAAAAGGTCCTTGAGCAGAATATCGACGGAATCGGATTTGTTGTCGTCGATGACGGCTCACCCGATGGAACTGGCGAAATAGCCGATCGACTCGCAGACGAGTTCGATGGCGTATTCATCGTTCTGCATCGTGAGGGCAAGCAGGGGCTTGGTACTGCTTACATGGCCGGATTCCAGATCGCACTAGATTCTGGCGCTGACCAAATTGTCGAAATGGACGCGGATCTTTCGCATCCACCTGAGGTCTTGCGAGGGCTTATCGGTGAACTCTATGGCGCCGACGTGGCAGTTGCTTCTCGCTATGTGAGCGGTGGCGGGGTCGATCCTGAATGGAGCTGGGGCCGCAGGCAGATCAGCTATTGGGGCAATGTTGGTATCCGCACGATACTTGGGTTGAAGGTGAAAGATGCAACTGCTGGGTTCAAGGGATTTCGACGAAAAGCCCTTGAATCGATTGGAATTGATCGGTTAACGCTCACGGGCTTCGGGTTTCAAGCGGAAGTTGCGTATCGATGTCAGCAGGCTGACATGAATGTTGTCGAACTCCCGTATATCTTCATGGAAAGAACTGCCGGCAAATCTAAGATGTCTTTTGGTATTATTGTTGAAGCATTCTTTGCGCTTTTATGGCTACGCATTCGCGGCTAATTGCCACCATTTCGTCTCATTTGTCGTAGATAGCTCAACTGACATGTCGGTTGAGTGATAACTGCCCATTCCACTGTTGTCATTGGCGTCGGTCAGAGTCGTGCCTGTTCCGTCGGTGATATAGAGCGGGAACGGATCCCAGTAGATCGAATTTCGAGTGTCGCTACCTGGCATGAAGTGTGTTGCTTTTTCGTGCAACTCTGCCGATTTAGGATTGCCCACAGTGTAGTTGACGATTTCGCGTTCAAGGGCGGTAGCTAGTGGAGTAGTCATTTCGAAATTCTTGCTTGTCTTCTAACAGGCTGTTTTCGATCAGGCTGAGAGCGAATTAAGCAACATTGGCAGCGCTTCTCCCGCGGTCGAGCGCAAAGATACCTGACAAATCGGCGTAAGTTTTGTTTCAGTGGGGTTGATCTCAATAATAGTTGCGCCAGATGCCTCAGCGATCCATAGTAGCCCGCTGGCAGGTCTAACGGTGGCCGAAGTGCCAATTGCCAGCACACAGTCGGCTTTGTCGATTTCCGCTCTAGCAGCGACCATCACGTCGTCGGGTATCGGTTCGCCGAACATAACGGTGTCGAATTTGACGAGCCCATCGCACTTTTTGCACGGGTCGGGTGCGTACAGCGGCACGAAATCGTTTAGCGATACTCGATCGCCGCATTCGATACAGCGGAGCTTTGTTCGATTGCCGTGTATTTCGATGAGATTTTCGAATCCGGCTTTTTCGTCGAGCGCATCGATATTTTGAGTTACCAACGCTTTTATTGAGCCGGTTTTCTCAAGTTCTGCGAGAGCGTAGTGTCCGGCGTGCGGCTCAGCGTTCGATAGCGCATCACGTAGCTCGATTATGTGTGCGTCGATCTTTTCGTTTGTTCGACGATTCCACCAGCTAGCGGGGTCTTTTTTGAACTGCGAATACCCGTCCATGCGCGGAGTGCCGTATTTAGTCCAGAGACCATCGGCTCCACGGAACGGAGGTATTCCGCTTTCGACCGACATGCCGGCTCCGGTCATTCCAACGACGTAGCTCGATTCCCTGACTATCTCGGCAATTCGTTGGATGCCGTGCTGGAGTTGAGAGCTTGGTGAATCGCTTGCTTGATTGTTAATCATTTGAAGGAGGGCTAGCGATGGCGTCTCGTGTAACTCGACCGTTCATGACGGTGTAGATATCGGCGGTTTCGAGATAGTCCTGCGGAACGATGCCCTGCTCGGTCGATGTGAGTAGGACTTGCTCATGCTTTGTCGCAGCTTCGAGCACCAATATTCGTCTTTCGGGGTCAAGCTCAGAAAGAATATCGTCAAGTACAAGGACGGGCGTTCGACCTGTCGAGCGAGTCACGAATATTGCTTCAGCCAGCTTTAGGGACAGAGCTATAGTTCGAGATTGCCCACGTGAAGCAAGGTTCTGGGCAGGTTTGTCGTTCAGGCGAATTTCGATATCGTCTCTATGTGGTCCCATAACCGTTACCCCTTGCGCAATTTCGCGTCGACGTAATTCGGGTAAGGCTTTCTTCATCTCTTGCTCGATCATTTCAGCGGTCATGGCACTAACGTCTGGCCGGTCGTCAGAGGATGCCGTGATTCGTGGGCGATATTCAAGTTCGAGCTTGTCACCGTTGGTTAGATCGCTGTGGGAAGGAACTGCGTGCTCGTTGAGTCCGTCAATAGATCGTCTGCGGGAATCGGTGACTCGTGCGCCTTCGTACGCCAGCCGATCGTCCCAAAACTTTAGTTCATCAGGCTCAGATAGGCCTTCACGAACTCTGCGTAAGAGCTGGTTGCGCTGGGTAACTACTTGACCATATCGCTGGAGCGATTTCAGATAGGCGGGGTCGGATTGCGAAATGAGAATGTCGAGGTATCGACGACGTCGACCTGGCGATCCGTGAATTATTTCGAGATCGTCAGCCTCGAAAAACACGATATTCAAGTTGCCGACGAAATCGATTGCTGAACGTTTGATTCCGTTGACGCGAAGTCCCTTACGGAAGCCAACGTTGCCGTTTGCGGCTGTTGCAGCAGTTACATCGACATCGATTTGCGCTTGTGTAGTCGTGTCACCCTGTCGACCTACTCCGAGCACCTGCATGTGTCCGCCGGTTTCACCCAGCGACCAATTGACGAGCTCTCGTTCGTGCGAAGATCGGGACGATTTTGCGATCGCCAGCATGTACGCCGCTTCCAGAAGGTTACTTTTACCGTGGCCGTTTCGACCCTGGAACAACGTTAGTCCGGGTCGCAGCTCTAGCTCGGTATTTGTGTGGTTTCTAAAACCAGTTAGCGATAGCCGAGATAGGTAGATCGGAGTGCCCTTTACTTTTTAGCTAAATGACCGTGCTTGGAACGTGCAGATGAGATTCTAGTTCAATGACGCAGAATTTTAGCATCGTGTTGTATCCGAAAGACCAATACGTGGCATCGAATGTATTACTGCGTACGGCTAGAATGTTTTGAGTTAATTGGATATAAGACATTCTGGTGGTGTTATTTGGATCTGAAATCGCTGATTCGTGATGTTCCTGACTATCCTTCCGCGGGAATACTTTTTCGCGATCTGACGCCCGTTATGGCAGATCCACCGGCGATGCAATACATCACCAAGACGCTGTCGGACCATTTGCGGTCGTTGAATGTCGAAGCGCTTGCTGCAATCGATTCGCGCGGATTCATTTTCGGTGCTCCCGTTGCATCAGTCCTCGATATTCCATTCTTGCCGATTCGCAAGGCTGGAAAACTTCCGCCTCCTGTTGTCGGTGTTGATTATTCTCTTGAATACGGATCAGCTCGATTGGAACTGACGACTACTGCGGTCGAAAAAGGACAACGAGTGGCTGTCGTAGATGACCTGCTCGCCACCGGCGGCTCAGCCGGAGCTGGGGTGAAGCTAGTAACCGAACTAGGTGCTCAAGTCGTTTCGATAGCGTTTCTTGTCGAACTCGAGTTCTTAAACGGCCGATCTGTACTGCCAAACGATGTCGATGTTTTCAGCATGGTTAAGTACTAGGTTTGAGTGCTTCAACAAGTTCAAAAAACGCCGCTGTTACTTTCGATTTGTGGCAGACGTTGGTGTTTGAAGCGGATGGCACCTCAACTTCGACGGTACGCCGAGAATCTCGATCTGAACTGATGGTTCAACGGCTGTCGCAACTGGGTGTGGAGCTCGAGCTTTCGGTAGCAATAGAGACTTTCAACGTCCTCTCCAATGAAATTACTGCCGGTCACGACCACGGTAACGATGCTCCGTATGAAGACTGGATAAAGATTCTGGTCGATAGGTTGGCGCCAGGTTTATCAGCGCAAATCGGCTCTGGAGAAATCGCAAATATTGGCAAGTTGGTCGACCAGACATTCCTCGACACACCACCTAAATTGCTCGAAGGAACGAAAGAACTGTTGGGTGAACTCAAAAATCGTGGTTTAAAGATCGGTCTGATATCAAATACCGGTCTTACCAGTCCGCAAACTTACGAAACGTGGTTCGCTCAACGGGGAATTTTCGAAAGGTTTGATTTTCTTGCGTTCTCGAACGGGCAATCAGTTGCTAAGCCAGAGCCAGCTATATTCGAGGTCACCCTTGCCAACTTGGGAGTAAAGGCGAAACGATCGATTCACGTTGGCGACAACATGCACGCCGATGTTGCGGGCGCTGCCGCAGTCGGCATGTCGACGGTTTGGGTGAGGTGCGGAACGAATTCTCCGGTGGAGACTAACATCGAGCCGAACTACTCGGTAGATTCCGTTATTGAATTACCAGCGATTATCGACGAATGGCTAGCGTCGTTGGATAGCTGACCGCTACCCAAGTCGCTTACGACCGATTCTCGCAGCGAACACAATCAATCCAAAATCAACGACTGTTAGGAAGCCGATAAATAGCGTTGCTTCGAAGAAGAACTGCTGCGGGAACATGATGATCAGATAGTCGTTGTACGGATCGAGCAGCCACAGGTCGTTCGCAAAACTCAAGAAGTGGAACTGCGTGAACAGCCAACCGAAATCGATGGCAGCCGTTCCTCCGAAGATGACTAAGAACGTCCCCGTGCCAATTGCCGACCATTTGAGCGATCGCAACAACAGTGGAAACACATCCTCTTTCAGCGTAATTAGTCCGACCGCAAGCAGAAACAGAAGCACGACTCCCGACCAGTTTGCGATGGCGAATACACTTTGCATCAAAGCTTTCACATCGACCATGTGGAGTACTTCGCGCTCTTTGTAAAGCGAGACATCTGCCCCGGCGTACTCGACCTGTAAATCAAGGAATTCTTCGTCGTTGTTGAAGTATTCCTTGATTTGGTCGGCGCCACGGTTCAGTTGATCCGCGGGCAACCCGGTCCTATTGGGAATATCGTTTCGCCACCATCCGTAGTCATATAGCCACTCACTGTTCGTGATGTAGCTCGTATTGAACAAAATCAAGAAAAGCGGAAGAACGATCGCAAAAAGAGCGGCTCCGACAAGCAGAATTGTGTGCTTTCCTGGTTCGTGAGAACCTGAGCGTCGTTGGTCGGCATTTGACTTCGATTTGGATGGCATCACGGTTAGGATACGTGGCATCTATTGAAATGGCGTGTCCGCGGGATGCGCAACGCACGAAATACGGAGAATCCTTTGAGTTCACCTAGCGAACAAGCGAAAGCGGCCGGAGAGGCGTTTACCGAGTTGACAGCGACTGTCGAGTTGTTGAGGAACCCGGGAGGCTGTCCTTGGGACGCCGAGCAGACGCACGTTTCTCTTCGACCGAACTTGCTAGAAGAGACATACGAGACGCTTGAGGCTATCGATTCTGGCGATCCCAAAAATCTTGAAGAGGAATTGGGCGACATCATTATTCAGATCTTGTTTCACGCCGATATCGCTCGTCGGGAAGACAACTTCGACGCTGCGTCGGTATGTGAGGTAATTCGGAACAAGATGATCGTAAGGCACCCGCATGTGTTTGGCGACGAAGAGCCTGCAAAGGATTCGGAGCAGGTTGTCGATCGTTGGGAGGCTTTGAAAAGGGCTGAGTCGGGCGGAAAGCGCTCGATAGTCGCTTCGTTACCATCAGCGATGCCAGCGTTGGCTTATTCATCTTCAGTGCAACGTCGTGTGATGCGTGCGGGATTACCTTGGCCAGAGAAGCACGCAATGTCACTGGCATTTGGGTCGATTGAGGGCGAATCACTCGAAGATGGCGAAGAGCGTGCGGGCGAGTATCTGATGTCGGTTGCTAGACAAGTACATGCAGCTGGAATCGACGCTGAAACAGCTTTGCGTAAGGCGACGGTGAACTTACGTGACCATGTTTTGCGCGCCGAAGAGTTGGCTGGTGACGAAGTATTAGCCGATCTGCCCGATATTCAACGGGCAAGAATTTGGGACAAGGCCGAAAGCGAAAGCTGAGGCTACTTCTCGATCGTGACAGTGCCAACTTGCCCATCGTTGTCGATTCGCCCTATTACCTCACTGTAAAGTGTTTGGTTGGCAACTAAGCACTTTACAAGGGCTTCAGATCGTTCTTCTGGAACTGAAATCAGCATGCCGCCTGATGTTTGGGCATCGGCCAAAACCATGAACTCGAACTCGGATATTCCCTCGCCATAGAGGACTCTATCTTCGAGAGATTCCATGTTTCGGCGAGTCCCGCCTGAGGCAGACCCAGCATGTGCCAGATCAAGCGCTCCCGGCAAGAACGGAATCGCCGACCAGCTAACCGTGGCCGAAGTGCCACTTGCTTTCATCATTTGGGCTAAATGACCCAGCAGGCCGAATCCGGTCACATCAGTCGCAGCGTTCACTCCGACTTCTTGCATAGCCACGGCTGCGCCCTTATTTAGAGTCGCCATCGACTTCACGGCGGCTGCGATCGATTCGTCAGGGGCAGTACCAAATTTTCCAGCGGTCGTTATGAACCCTGAACCGATTGCTTTAGTAAGAATCAAAACATCGCCCGGTTGAGAGTTTGCGTTGGTGATTTGTTGACCGGGGGTGACAATACCGACTGCTGCGAGACCATATTTAGGCTCTTTGTCGTCGACGGTGTGACCGCCAATGATCAAAATCCCTGCTTCTTCAGCTTTTGCCTGTCCACCTTCGAGAATCTTGGCGATTACATTTGAGCCGAGATCACGAGGGAACGCTGCAATGTTCAACGCTGTGATAGGCGTGCCACCAACTGCGTAAATATCGCTTAGAGCGTTTGCGGCAGCGATTTGGCCGTAGTCGAACGGATCGTCGACGATAGGTGCAAAGAAGTCATTTGTGAGTACGAGGGCGACGCGATCGTCTATCCGGTAGATAGCAGCGTCATCTCCGGTTTCGGTTCCAACCAGCACGTTCGGATCGGTGATGGTCGGTGTTGGCAGCTTGCCCAAAACCTGGGCAAGTTCACTCGCGCTGAGCTTTCCAGCTCAACCGGCGCAGGTTGCCAGTTCGGTTAGTCGTACAGTCTTTTCACTCATAGTTATTGAATCGTGCCACACCAGAGTGAATAAATACACACCAACAAGATGCGGATGTTGCACATCGTGTGGCAGTATCTAGTTAGTCAGATTGTTCTTAGTCGATCTATAGTTCATTCATTTACAAAATGAACCTGCCAATTCAAATTGACGGCGGTATTCGAGGGAACGACAATTGGGTTCTTGAATTTCAATCGCACCCACGGGCTTACACTTGGTGGCTGCCTCGTTTAACATCACCTCATCCGGCCGCAATCAGCGAGCAGGGCAGATATGAAAACCGTAATGTCCAGAATCCCAGAATCTGAAATACTTCCGATAACAGCCGACCTTAGCGACGAAGGTCGATTGGCGATCGGCGGTTGTGATGTTCGTGATCTTGTTGAGAAGTACGGCAGCCCGCTGTACATCTACGACGAGGCGACGCTTCGCGATGTTTGCCGAGATTTTGTCGGAAGCTTCACTGCCGAGTATCCGAACACGCACATCGAATATTCTTCAAAAGCCTTCGCCAACCCTGCGGTTTCGAAAATCATCGAAGAAGAAGGTCTCGACATGGACGTCGTGACCGGCGGTGAACTCGCCGTTGCGATTGCTGCCTACTTTCCTGCCGAGCGCATGAACTTTCATGGCAACAACAAGGGTCGTGAAGAGCTCGCTGAAGCGCTTCGTTACGGCATTGGACTGATCACGCTCGACTCTTTCGCTGAGATAGAACTGCTGAACGAAGTCGCCGGTGAACTTGGCTTGAAACAGCAGGTAATGCTTCGACTTTCGCCGAGCATCGATCCGCACACGCACATGCTCACTTCGACCGGAATTCTAGATTCGAAATTTGGATTCTCAATTGAGACCGGGGACGCAGAAGTCGCGGTCAAACAGGCGTTAGAACAAGACAATCTCGACGTTGTTGGCGTTCACTTTCATCTTGGGTCACCAATATTTGAGTTGGAGCCGTACTCCGAGGCGATCGATTACGTCTTGAAGTTCTCTGCTGACATGCGAGATAAATACGGTCTTGAGCTGAAGAGGTTTAGTCCCGGTGGTGGGTTTGCCATCGGATATGTATCCGAAACGCTTCCTCCATCGATGAGTGACTACGCAAAAGAGATCGCAGTAGCCATTCGAAAAGGCTGCGACACATACGGACTCGACGAGCCTGTTGTTTCAGTCGAGCCTGGCCGTGCGATCGTAGGTCGTGCCGGCGTTGCGGTGTACACAGTTGGTGGAATCAAGACCATCCCGAACGTTCGGACGTATGTGAGCGTGGACGGCGGAATGGGCGACAACATTCGTCCTGCGCTGTACGACTCTGAGTACGCAGTAGTGCCGGTTGATCGTCCAACAGCCACTCGAAACCAGACCGTGACGGTCGCAGGGAAATTCTGTGAATCTGGCGATGTTCTGGCTCGGGACGTTGATCTTCCAGAGGTCGAAACTGGTGAGTTGTTGGCTCTCCCGGCTTCCGGTGCTTACTGCCTGATGATGGCGAGCAATTACAACATGCAGACTCGCCCGGCGGTCGTGATGGTGAATGATGGCGAAGCCCGACTAATCCGCCGACGTGAAACCTACGCGGACCTACTCGCATCGAGCCTCGATCTTGACTGATCCCGTTTCACCCGAAGTGACACGCCCCCCCGTTGTTGGGTGGACTACGTTTGGCCATCCCGGCGCGACGCGGCTGCTTTCTCGTTCTTCCGAGACAGGTCGATTGGCTCATGCTTATCTGATCACTGGTCCTGACAAAGTTGGCAAGCGCACTTTGGCGATCGATATCGCCTGCATGGTCAACAGCGAAGCAGTGATCGATATGTTTGGTGCTGCCGACAGCATCGATCTCGCTACATCTCACCAAGCGGAACGAATTCGAAAAGGAATTCACTCGGACGTTCGGATCATCGATGTGAATACCGAGTTGGAAAAAGACTCCAAAGGTTCTGGTTCTGGCGGCGACGGTGAAGAGAGCAGTGGGCGAGGGCGTCAGAACATTTCGATCAATCACATACGTGAGATGATTCGTGATTCTGCAACGAAGCCGTTCGAGGGATCGAGCAAGGTGTTCATCATCGATGATGCTCAGCGGATGACCATTGAGGCAGCGAACACGCTTCTCAAGACGCTCGAAGAGCCTGCCGACGATACTTTTATTATTCTCACGTCGCCAACCGACGAGGCACTGCCTGAGACGGTAGTTTCAAGATGTCAACGGATAGATCTTCGACCGGTCGATCCGGAAGTGATCGAATCTGAGCTGATCGAAAGATTTGAAGCAGAAGTATCGCAAGCTCGTTCGCTTTCACGGCTCGCTCGTGGCTGCCCGGGCTGGGCAATTGACGCTTTAAACGATTCGACGATTGTCGACGGTCATAATCAGGCAGTACTCCGGTTTGCTGAGATCGTTACAGGCAATATTGAAGAACGATTCAGATATGCACGTCAGACTGGTGGACAGTTCTGGCGAGATCGCGACGCAGTGTTGGCAGAGATGCAACGCTGGCTCGAGTGGTGGCGAGACGTGGCGATGATGCGTCACAAGCTAGACGACCATGCCACTAACACTGAATGGGCAGAGCTGCTCTCGGAAATCGCTAGTCAGCTGAAAGAGTCTCAGATTTCTGCAGCAGTTACTTCAATTCAGTATGCGACGATCGCTTTAGAAGCGAACGCAGTTCCACAGCTGACGCTCGAAGTGCTTATGCTCGATCTGCCGTGGGCCGACCCGGCGAAAGTCCCATCGCTTACTTTTGACGATAGTGACGACACTGAAGATTAGTTAGTCGCCCAGAGGAGTTACCGTCGCAAGCTCACCTTTCACCGGATTCGATTCAGTAACCATCCAAGGTACGAACGGCAGCCATGTCTTCCTGAGTGATTCGAGTTTCAGGAACGAGTATGGGTTGGGGCGAGGCTCGTAGGGTTTGTTTCGCAGCCTCATGCCCGCTTCTTGGGGCGTTCGAGCAGCCTTGCGGTGGTTACAAGCCTTGCAGGCGCTAACAACGTTCTCCCATGTGAATTCGCCGCCTTTGCAGCGAGGGTTAACGTGGTCGATAGTCATATCCCGCGGTTTGTCACCGCAGTATTGACAAGAGTTGTTGTCACGAGAGAATATTTCGTTGCGCGACATCTTCCGCCGCTGGAGCGGTCGCCTGACCATGTAGACCAGTCGAATCACGTCAGGTCGGTCAAAAATATCGGTGACGGTGTGAACGTATTGACCGGTATCTTGAACTGATTCGGCCTTGCCTTTACCCACAAGTTTCACCGCCCTGCGAATATCGCAGATGTTGAGCGGCTGATAGTTCTGATTGAGCACCAATACAGGTGAACGAGTGCTTTCGCTCATGCGGTTTTCCGTTTTCGATCCTCGACTTGGATAGACCTATTTGTGAGTGAGCTTACTGGCTATTTATTTAACGTCTACTTAGTTGATTCTAGTTTCAAAGGTGAACAGGCGGAAGCTATTCTTGTTCGTCTATCGCCTGTTCGAGTAATTCTAGTGCCGCGGCGAATTCTGCCGGTGCGAATGCGGTGACAACAGATCGTATATCAATGAGCGATGGAACTATCGTCGATTCGAGTAGGAAATCTCGACCCTTATCTTGGCCAAGATTCTTGGCGAACGCGATTGTGTTGCCTGTGATCTTGTCGGTGATGCCTTCGGTGCCGTCGGTCATGATATCGCCGACGCCAATTTCGGTTGCTGCTACGTCCTCTACGAAGGAGTATCGAGCTACAACGGTCATTATTCCGCCTGCGATCAGTACACCGGCGACGAGTCCAACGACTATGCCGACGAGACTATCTACCCAGCTCATAAACGTAACTTTTAGAGCCTTTTTGATTATCGAGGCGACGATGCGGCTGGCGATGAAGACACCAGAGAATATGATTACGTAACCGATAGCGGTAGAAACAGCTTGGCTTTCGACTCCGTCCCAGATGAGCGATAGAACTTGGCCGGCGAACAGTCCGCTGAGTAACATGCCGACGTAGATCGCCGCTGCATTCAACACCGCCGAGACTAACCCCGTTTTGTATCCCCAGAGCGCGGTTGCAGCAAAGGCGACAATCAGAATCCAATCTAGAACGTTCATTTCTTCAAATATCCAAGGTCAGTGGCCGAGTTTTTGTAATCAATTACAAGATGGTATCGTCGAAGCGTTACGTAAATATTGATAACGCGTATATGTCAGGTGAACGAGATTTTAGCAGCAGCCAGTTAAGCTACTTAGAGTGGAACGTCTGCGGATGTGGTCAAATATAGGTAATACCGAGTTAAATTTTGAACGGAGAACGTTTGTTGAATACAGGTCCTGCCCGCCCGCCGATCGCAATTGATGGACCTGCTGTTTCTGGAAAATCATCTGTTGGGCGATCGCTTGCAAGCCACATCGGATATCGTTTCTTAGATACCGGTCTCATGTACCGTGCTGCAACTTGGAACGCCATAAAAAAGGACGTCGACGTGAACGATCCGGTAGCGGTCGCTCAAGCAGCCGAACGCATGGATTTCGCAGTTTCAAATGGAGAAACTGGCGTCAACCTGATCGTTGTGAATGGTGAAGATGTGACGAAGTACCTGCATGCACCGGTGGTCGACGACTCTGTTTCGTCAGTGGCTTCCGTTGGGAGAGTCAGGGAAATCATGGTAGCCGAGCAACGTAAATTGGCTAGTGGCGGTGCGATCGTGATGGTTGGTCGAGACATAGGAACGGTCGTTATTCCCGAAGCTCCACTCAAGATTTATCTAACTGCGACCGTTCGAACTCGCGCAAATCGTCGACATCGGGACTTCATCGCAGAAGGCACCGAGATCGAATTTGAGGATATTCTTCGTTCGATGGAGCAGCGAGATCTCATCGATTCTTCTCGTGAGAATTCACCGTTGAGACCCGCTGACGATGCTCGTATTGTCGATACCGACGATTTGACGTTCGACGAAGTTGTGAACCATCTAGTCGAACTTGCTAAGGATGTTCTCTAATGGCACAGTGGCTGTTCCCTGCATTAAACGTTGGGTTCAAAACCACACTCAAGCTGTTCTCAGATTTTGAAATCGAGGGACAGGAGAACATACCCAAATCAGGACCACTTCTTGTCGCTTCGAATCATATTTCCAATCTTGATCCAGCCATTGTTGCGGCTGCTCTTCCTCGTCCGCCGGTATTTATGGCGAAAAAAGAGCTGTTCAAGTACGGCATCGGTTCGATTTTCATGAGGGGTTACGGAGCGTTTCCGGTGGATCGTCATCGTGCCGACGTTCGAGCGCTTAACTGGATAACTCGGATGTTATTAAGTGAACACCGAATATCAATCGTGTTCCCCGAAGGAACTCGGAATAAGGAGGGCATCCTCATGAAAGGTCAGCCCGGACTCGCGCACATTGCGATGTCGACCGGGGTTCCGATCATTCCAGTTGCGCTCACAGGCTCGGAAAATTTGCAGAATCCGATCAAAGTGTTCAAGCCAACAGCTACATTGAGATTGAAGATTGGCAAGTCATTCACTGCTTCGAGTGCTGAGGGAAGCGCAGCCAGAAGAAAAGCTGCTGCTGTTACTACTGAAACTATGGTTCGGATCGCACGCATGCTCCCCGAAGACAAACGGGGCGCGTACGCTGATAAATGCGGTATCGAATTAAAAGAAACGTCCGATTTCACCTGGTCGACCAGTGAGGTATTCGCCTAAGTGTGTGGAATATTTGCATATGCCGGAACCGAAAACGCAGTTCCGCTGCTGATAGATGGGCTTCGCTCGGTCGAGTACCGCGGGTACGACTCAGCGGGAATATCGGTGATCGATTCATCCGGTGCGATTCAGACGGCCAAACGGGGCGATCACAAGGCATCGCTCGAAAACCTTGCGTCCGAAGTTGCAAGCGGAGAGCTTTCCGGGGTAGTTGGCATTGGTCATACCCGATGGGCGACTCACGGTCTGGTCAATCAACAAAACTCGCACCCGCATGCATCTATCAGTGGGGCGGTTTCGATTGCGCACAACGGAATCATTGAGAATTTTCTTGAACTTAAAGATGAACTGGTTGATGCCGGTGTTCAGTTCAAGTCCGAAACCGATTCCGAAGTGCTGGCTCACTTAATTGGGTACAGCGTCAATTCCGGAATGAGCTTGAGAGGGGCTGTGATTGGCGCGGCGAGTCGGATAAAAGGCAATACCGCTGTCGTTGCCGTTTCTATCGCTGAACCCGACATTGTTGTTGGGCTCCGGGTAGGTAATGCTGGCGGAATTGTTGTTGGAAAAAACGACGACGCTGCTGTGATGGCATCCGATACGATCGCCCTTCTCCCATATACGTCAGAAGTTATCTATCTTGAGCCCGGTGAAGTTGTGGAGATTCGTAAGGGCGATGTTCAGCTATTCGATCTCGAAGGCAATTCTATTTCTCGTGATGCGGTTGTTACCGGTCAGAACTTTGAGGCTGCTCAAAAAGGGAATCATCCTCACTTCATGTCGAAGGAAATATCTGAGGAGCCTGATGCTGTTCAAGCTGCGATGCGAGGCAGGGCGGATTTTGCGAACGGAACAATTTCTCTTCCTGAAATCACGCTTACCCTCGACCAAATTAGGTCGATTGATCGGGTGATTCTTACCGGCATGGGTACGTCGATGCACACCGGAATGTTCGGAGCATCTGTGATCGAATCACTCGCACGTATCCCATCGGTTTGTGAGAACTCATCTGAACTCAGGTACAGAAATCCTGTTCTAGACTCGAACACCCTCGTAATCGCTATGACTCAATCGGGTGAAACTGCCGATACTTTGGCAGCGATGGAGCATGCGCGACAGGCGGGTGCGCTATTAGGCGTCGTCTTGGAAATGGAAGGATCACAGGCGACTCGACTCGCTGACTTCACTTTGGGTGTGAAGGCTGGCCAGGAAATTTGCGTTGCATCGACCAAAACGATGATCGCCAGCATGACGACTTTGTTGGAATTTGCGGTATTTCTAGCGCAGGTGCGCGGCGTTATCGATGCCGATCGGGTGAAAGAGATCGTCGGTCAAATGGCGGAGCTGCCATCGCTCATTTCTTCTACACTCGACCTCAACGGCGAGATTACTGTGCTGGCTGATCGTCTTTCCAAATACGAAGATTTGCTTTATTTGGGTCGAGGTGCGCAGTTGCCGATGGCTCTTGAAGGCGCTCTGAAGATGAAAGAGATTGCCTACATCCATGCCGAAGGCAACCCTGCTGGCGAAATGAAGCACGGGATGAACGCGTTATTGGGTCCCGACATGGCAACGATCGTCTGTGCTCCTCAAAATGATCTGTACGCGAAGATGCTTTCGAATATCAGCGAAGTGAAAGCGCGCGGGGGTGAAGTCATCGCCATAATCAGCGAAAATGACGAAACGATGGAACGCGTCGCAGATCACGTAATTCGGGTTCCCGAATGTCCAGAGCTAATCCAACCGTTTGTAACGCTGATTCCACTACAGATCCTCGCCTATCGCGCCGCACTCGCGCTTGACCGTGACCCTGACAAGCCACGCAATCTCGCTAAGACAGTCACAGTCGAATAGTCTGCCAGCACTGATCGACACTAATCGCGATGAATGAGGCGTAATATCGTCGCTCTATTGGGAAGCGCTTTGATTTACTCGGCTGTTTCCACTACTCGAATCGATCTTATTTAGCGTGGCGACAACACCAGAACATCAGGCTCCAAAAGGGTTCAGGGCGAAATTCGCCGAAAAAGCCGGCGCACTCAGCAACGCTAAATACCGACGATACTGGCTAGGTTCGCTTGGTTCTGTAGGTGCAATTCAGATTGCGTGGATGGCGCAAGGCTGGCTTATCGTTGACAAGCTGGGCGGATCGCCACTTGCGATCGGATTTTTAGGCGCTGCAACCGCCATACCCACGATTCTAGTTAACTTGTTCGGTGGAGTTTTGGCCGACCGAGTCGACCGTCGCAAGCTAATCATGTCTGTATCGGCAGCCTCGTCGTTGTTGCTACTGCTTCTCGCTGTACTTGATTCAACCGACCAGATCAAAATATGGCACGTCGTCGCCATCGGATCAGTTCAGGGACTTGTGATGGGGTTCGATGGCCCAGTTCGTAGTTCGTACTTCCCACTTTTGATCGATCGTAAGCACATGATGAGCGCAGTGGCGCTTGGATCGATCATGTGGCAGTTCAGTCGGCTCGTCACCCCGATAGTGGGTGGATTTCTGATTCTATACGGCGGAACTGAGTCGGTCTTCTACGTCGGTGTCGTTGGCTGGGTGAGCATGTTATTGGTGATGATTTCTCTCCGAGTTCAGTCGCCACCACCCGATAAAACTCGAAACGTTGTCGAAGACATGGTTGAAGGCGTGAGATTCGTTCTTTCAAGGCGCGATTTTGTCTTGCTGATCGGACTTACTTACGCCACCCATTTCTTCGGCATGCAGTACATGCAGCTAATGCCTTTCTTCGTAGAGCGATTCGGAGTTGATGAAGCTGGTTATGGAACGATGTTTTCGATCGTTGGACTAGGTGCTTTGACCGGGACTTTCGTCGTAGGGCGCGTCAGGAGTCATCCAAAGATTGGCTACATCATGCTTGGAGGCTCGTTGATATTCACGGCGGCAATAGCAGGGTTCGCTTACGCACCGAAATTCCTTGTTGCGCTAGTTTTCCTCTACATCGCCGGGCTGGCGAACACGATCTACTTTGTTGTGGCGATGACAGTGCTCCAACTGCGGGTTCCGGAGCGGATGCGCGGGCGTGTAATGGGCGTGTACACGATCACTTTCAGTCTGATTCCTTTGGGAGCACTGATGGGCGGAACAGTCGCATCGATCTACGACGAGCGAGTTGCAGTCTTCGTTGGTGCGGTAATACTTGCGACGATCTTCGTGATTGTTGGCGTTACGCAGCCGATAATTCGTAATTTGGACGGATCCAAATTGTCCGATTCGTGAGCAGCTCGAAATCGGAAACTGCCGCAAACGCCGATTCGAAGATCGAACGCCGTACGAGCGCGTTATCGTTCAAGCCGTTTCGTATCTACTTCGGTGGCACTGTTCTTGCCATGAACGCTCTCAGGCTCGGAGCGGTGGCTCAAGGTCTGTTGATGTGGGAGTTGACCGGATCGCCGCTTAGCCTTGGTGGAGTCGCGGCCGCAACGGCGATCCCAATGATGCTAGTGAACATCTTTGGTGGTGTGTTTGCCGATCGATATGAGGCGAAATTCCTGCTCGGTGGATCGGCGTTCATCGGTGCTTTGTTATTTGTATTGCTAGGCGTGTTGGACTTCACCGATACCGTCCGCCCTTGGCACATATTTTCGATAGCGATATTCGCTGGATTTGTATCGGGGGCCGATCAGCCATCGCGTCAGGCGTATTTTCCTTCGCTAGTGCCAAAATCGGCAATGAAAAGCGCTGTGACGATCAACGGATCGCTCATGGCTTCAGCGTCAGTGGTTGCGCCTACCGTGGGTGGATTGTTGATGGCCGAATTCGGTACGCCGTTTGGCTTCTTCATCGCTGCGCTTGGCTGGTTCGCCATGTTCGCAGCAACCGTTGTGCTGCCTCGACGAGGAACATCGATCGTCCAGCGAAGCGTGCTTCGCGATCTTGGCACCGGAATTGGATACATCAAAAGTCATCGAGTGCTGTTGGTGCTGCTAATTCTCGCTTTCTCGAACATGCTGATGGTGTTCGGGTGGATCGGTATGTTGCCGGCATACGTCGAGCTGTTCGGCGGCGGCAAACGAGAAGTTGGCTTCATGTTTTCGTCGGCAGGTATAGGGGCGTTGAGCGGAATAATCGTTGCCGGTCGATTGTCACCAGGTCGACGGTTGGGTTGGATGATTCTTGGGGGGGCGGCATCGTTCTCAACGATCATGTTGATAGTTTCAAATTCACCCTCGTTGGCACTCGCAATGCCGCTGGCTGCACTGGCTCACTTTGGGAATGGCTTGTTCAATATTTCTTCGATAGTCACCGTTCAATTACGTGTGCCCGAGAATATTCGTGGGCGAGTGATGGGAGTGTTCGCAATCTCGCAAAGCGTAGGAATACTCGGCGGGCTTTGGACAGGTAGCTTGGCGACCGTGATAGGTCTTCGAGCTGGAATGATGGTTGGGCCAGCGATAATGTTGGTGATGATCTCTGTAATTTTTCTCACTCAACGAAAAGTAAGAAATTTGCATGAAGATCCGACGCAAGACAGGTGACCGAAATAGACTGCGCATATAGTCTTGAATCTTATGGAACCGAAGTTTAAATATACGAAACCTAACTTAAGTGCAGTGCGTGAGCGGCTTGAAAAGCGTGAAGAGCTTTTGTCGCCGTTCGCATCTCGTTCTGTTGATTCAGTACGGGCAATAGCTGAAGAACCTTCAGATACCCGGACCGAATTTCAGCGCGATCGTGATCGAGTGATTCACACGAATTCGTTTCGTCGGCTCAAGCATAAGAGTCAGGTGTTCGTCGCTCCTCAGGGCGACCATTTCACCACTCGGCTAACTCACGTTATTGAGGTGTCCCAGGTAGGTCGATCGATAGCTCGGGGGCTTAATCTGAACGAAGATCTCGTAGAGGCAATTGGCCTTGGGCATGATCTTGGGCATACACCGTTCGGGCATATCGGCGAGAGCGTGCTGAACCAGATGATTTCTGGCGGATTTCATCACAGTCGGCACTCGGTTCGACTAATCACACTGCTCGAAAAAGATGGCAAAGGCCTGAATCTGACCGAGCATGTGATCGATGGCATAAGAAATCACTCGAAGCCAGAAGGTAAATTCCTTTCGAAAGAAGCAGTAGCTAATCTTTCTTTGGAAGCTCAGATCGTTCGAATATCCGACGCACTCGCCTATCTCGCACATGACATTCTCGATGCGCTTCGTTCGGACTACATCAAGATCGAAGATTTGCCGACTGAGGCAGTAGACGCACTTGGTGTGAGGCACTCGCAGCGAATCGATGCCGTGATTCGAGATGTCGTAGAGTCGTCGTGGGATTGCACGGGTGAAATCCAAGTTGAGGGTGGCGATCAGCCGTGGATCAGAATGTCGCCGGAGCTAGGCAAGATCATTACCGACCTCAGGGTGTTCATGTTCGACAAGTTCTACCACCCGATTAGCGCTTCGGTTGAAGGTCGTAAGGCTGCCGCCATAGTTGGAGTGTTGTTCGAACACTACAATCGCAAGCCCGAGTTGATCCCCGCATGGCTGAGAGAGCTATCAGGATCGACAGAGCGGGCCGCCGCCGACTTAGTGTGTGGAATGACCGACAACTACGCCCTGATGGTGGCTGAACAAGTCAAGCCAGGGTTGAGCGACGGTGTGTTTCAGGGTCGAATTTAGAATTCACTAAAATTTACCCCCGGTTTGGCTCCGCTGGGAAAATACTGCCCGTATACTCTCGGATAGTTCTGCCTATCCGCATCCGTGTGAAATCTGAACTCTAGCTATGGGATGTGACATCCCCGGTAAGAGTTCATGGCAGCATCCCTTAGGATGCGTTGAGTTTCAAAGATATGGCGTTAGTCGACGAGGTAAAAAGCCGGTCCGATATTGTTCAAGTCATTTCAGATTATGTGGACTTGGATACTTCGTCGCGCCAGCCAAAAGCCCTTTGCCCGTTCCACTCTGAACGTTCGCCTTCGTTTGTGATATACCCCGAATCGGGCAGTTGGCGCTGTTTCGGTTCGTGCGCCGAGGGTGGCGACGTTATCTCCTTCATCATGAAAAAGGAGAATTTGTCGTTTGTAGAAGCACTTGAGAATCTGGCGAATCGTGCCGGGATCAAGGTTGAAGAGCGTAAGAACGAGCCGCGCAAGAAGCCGATCACCGGTCTTATTGAAGCTAACGAAATCGCCTCTGAGTACTTCCTTTCAAGGTTGAAGGCTCCTGTTGGCGAAGAAACGCTTGAATACCTGAAAGATCGAGGAATCGATATCGAAACTGCTGTTCGTCGCGGGCTAGGGTTGGCTCCAAGTGGCATGGAGACTCTTTCTGGTCATCTGCGAACAAGGAACGTTCAGGCACGAACGGCTCGCGATGCTGGTTTGATCACTCGCAAAGATGACGGCTCTTGGCGAGATATGTTTACTGGGCGCCTGACGATAGAAATTCGAGACGCACGAGATCGGATCATCGGCTACGGCGCTCGAGCACTCGATGGCTCCGAGCCAAAATATCTAAACACCCCGCAAACCGATGCTTTCGACAAGTCTTCGATTATGTACGGGCTGAACTGGGCTGCAGAGTCGATTAGAGCGTCAAACGAAGCTGTGGTTGTCGAAGGGTATATGGACGTTATCGCCGCTCATGAGCACGGCTTCACTAACGTTGTGGCCTCGATGGGAACGGCAGTAACTGGCCAACAACTCGACTCTTTGTCACGCCACGCAACTGCAGGCGGTATCGGAACGATCATCCTGTGTCTCGACTCCGACGCCGCAGGTGAAGCAGCGACGATGCGGGCACTCGAAAGCGTGACAGCTGAACTGAATAGCGGTCGTAGAAAAGGTCTGGAAGTTAAAGTTGCTCGTCCCGATGGCGGAAAAGACCCTGACGAAGCGATTCGATCAGATCCGGATAGTTGGCGCGCTTCGTTGACGGCTGCGGAACCGTTGCTCGACTATCTCATAGTTGCGAAGTCAAAGCTTCATAACTTGGAGTCCGGCCGAGGAATTGCTGACTTTGCAAACAGCGTTGCTCCGCTTATTTACAACATATCGAACGATTACGATCAGGATCGATACTGGTCGACGATTTCAAAGCTCGCAGGAGTTACCGAACAACGGCTGAAGTCGATCGTCGATAAGCCTCGTTCAACTTCGCGTAAAGGCCCTCGAAGTGGATTCGGTAATGGTGCACGGCGAAATGGTTCGTTCAAACGGGGAAATAGTTCGCAATTCATGGATTCGGGACGAATTTCGTCGGAGCAAGTATCGGAAGTGCTCAACACGACCGGTGGTGATGCACTTGAGGAGCACTTGCTTGCGCTCGTACTGCAATTAGAAGATTTGCGAGAGCACGCAATTGCTATGCCGCCGGAGTTTTTGCATCACTCGGATAATCGTGCTTTGTTTACGGCGTGGAAATCCTCATCTAACCTAGGCGAAATCTCACACGAACTTGGTGAAGATTTAACGGAAAAGGCACATCGACTTGCCGAACATGAACTTCCTCCGTCGGATCAGGCTCGCCATGTTGAGGATGTCACGCAGTGCGTGATGCGGTTGAGAGAACGGCACTTTCGACAGATCAAGAAATCACAGACCGAACGGTTCAAAGAGTTGGAGGGTGACGAAGCAGCGGAGCTTTTGGATCAATCGCTCCTGCCGAACGAGAATCTACGTAAAGTAATGACAGGGCGGGCATAAAGATGGCACGAACCACCCAGCCAGCCGACAATGAAGACCAGCTTCAAGATCTCGTGAACTCGGGCGAGTTGTTGCTATCAAATAGCAATAACAACGTGGACGGAGGGCAATCCGACGATGACGATACCGGTGATCGTGCCGCTCCTGCTGTGCTCCGGTCATCCGCAGTGGCCGCGAACGTCTCAGAACTGGAAACTTGGGGGTCGAAGCAGTCGGAAGGCTTTGCCGCTCTTAGTTTCAATCAATCTGTAGAAGATTCTGAAATATCAGATGACCCCGTTCGCATGTACTTGCGTGAGATTGGGCGGGTTGGGCTTCTTACCGCGAAGGACGAGCGATTCCTTGCTAGAGGCATGGAAATATCGCAAAAACTTTCGGATATTCAGGCTGAGATGGCAGCTCAAACGGGTCGGCTACCCACTGCGTCCGACACCACACGTGAGCTGCTTAGCCGATTAGGATTCCAGCATGAAGTTGCTTCAGCAATTGCTGGATTCATAGGTCTTCCTAAGAACGTGACACTCGGAACGGTTCTTGGTATTCCCGAGCTCCGCGATCTGATCGATGGTCCGCACAACGATGATTTGTTGGCGTTCCTGTCAGATGCGTTCAACTGCGAGTTGGAGCCGGCTCAAAAGATGGTCAAGGACCTTTCAATTGACTCCGCCCTAATTGCACACGAAACTCTCGATGCACTTGATCACGACCCTCGTTTAGATAAGTTGGTAAAAGGGTCGAAGGCGTACAACGAACAGTTGGTCGTTTACGAATTCCTGCTTGGTGCTCATTTCTCACGTATCCAAAACCAGGCGGAACGTTCAGAACGCCATCTGACGGAAGCTAACCTGAGATTAGTTGTTTCGGTTGCGAAAAAGTACATCGGACGGGGCATGTCGCTTCTGGATCTAATTCAGGAAGGCAACATCGGCCTGATTCGTGCCGTAGAAAAATTCGACTATCGCAAAGGCTACAAGTTCAGTACGTACGCTACGTGGTGGATCAGGCAGGCGATAACTCGTTCAATAGCCGATCAGGCACGGACGATTCGCATTCCGGTACACATGGTCGAAACGATCAACAAACTGCTTCGTGTTAGTCGGCGTCTTGTTCAGGAATTTGGTCGAGAGCCAACATCTGACGAGATCGGCCGCGAGATGGATATGCCGGCAGATCGAGTTCGGGAGATTCTGAAAATCTCTCAAGAGCCGATTTCACTTGAAACGCCGATCGGTGAAGAGGAAGACTCTTCGCTTGGCGATTTCATTCCTGACAACAACACACAGGCACCTGCCGATGCTGCTTCATACCAGTTACTAAAAGAGCAGGTGGACGACGTGCTTGATTCGATCAACCAGCGTGAACGACGTGTGCTGCAGTTGCGATTCGGTCTCGAAGACGGACGAAGCCGCACGTTGGAAGAGGTTGGGCGAGAGTTCGGCGTGACTCGTGAACGAATTCGTCAGATCGAAGCGAAGGCGCTTCGAAAGCTGCGTCACCCAACTCGGTCTAAAAAGCTGCGCGACTTCCTCTAATAGGCAATTCCCTGTTGCATCGGTGCTTTAATGCACACTAGTCGGCAGTTCGCTGAAAACTGTTTTCCACGGAATTGAAGAAGCTCGTATCTCGTAATCATCTAAGACATTCATTTGTCGCGCCTTGCTGACTGCTACAGAACGTGTCAATCAGCAAGGCGCTGGATTGTTGTATATCATATAGTTATTAATGAAATGCTTTAGATATTTGCTGTTTCGTTCAGATCGCTGCTACGATTAAACAGTCGGTCTTGTAGGTTTTTGTCTGAGAATCGTACGGTCGACGTAGTTTGGTAGCAAAAAACTCCTATGACATTTGCCGAAAACATAGCCCAGATAAAAGACATTGTCGTGATCGTCTTTTTGCTGTTCTCGTTCGTGGTCGTGGCGTATGTAACTGTCACATTAATGCGTTTGCACAGCCGAATGAATCGCTTCATGGATCGCATGGAGAAGGTCGCAGATGGCTTTGAAGAGACGTTCGGCAGAGTGGCTGTGGCTCGTCAAGTAGTCGAAGATGCTGCATCCGTTCTAAAACCCGTTGCGCAAGGGTTAGGAATCATGAGTGCTTTACAAGGTGTCGGGCGCCTGTTCGGTGGCGGTGGCAGCTCGAAATCTAAAGACACTGATGAACCCAGTACCTAAGTCAGTGGATCGTATTTGGTAATGAACGAACTTATACCTGGCTCGAATTCGAACTATGTAGAGGCCAAGAGGTAAGCAATGGCTGATAGAGACAACGGCGGCGGAGGAGCGGGATTCCTTCTCGGATTGCTAATGGGTGGCGTCGGCGGTTTTGTGGCCGGGATGATTCTCGCCCCAAAATCGGGCGAGGAAACTCGTGCCTTTATCCTCGATCAAAGTCGCGAATGGCGCGATAAGGCTGACGAACTTACTTCAGAGACTCGACAACGTATGGCGACTGCGGCGACCGAGGGGAGGCGTGCGGCATCGCAGATGCGTGACGACGATGGCTTCGATGATCTGGATCTGGACGACGAAGAACTCTAGGCGGCATAGGGAATTTCCTGAATCTCGGAAATAAAACTCGCCCTCTGAATGCGACAACAGAGTTACTTTATCGACAGCTCTGTGGCTCTGGGATACGACCCGAAAACCTTGAACGTCGACGTGTGTTTCCTTAGTTCAGTGATGGCTTCCTGAACATGCTCATCATCGATCTGGCCTTCGAAATCGAGAAGGAAGATGTAGTTGCCCATCCCTTTGCCGGTTGGGCGTGACTCGATTTTCAGCAGGTTGATGCCGCGATCAGCGAACGGACTAAGCGCTCCGTAGACCAGCCCCGGTCCGTCCGCTCGATCAAAATCGAACGCAATAGAAGTTTTGTCGCTTCCAGTATTTACACCACCATTTGAACTCAAAACAGCGAACCGTGTGACGTTGTTCTGGCGATCTTGGATGCCCTGTTTAAATATAGGGAGTCCGACGAGTTCGGCAGACCGACGAGGGCCGATTGCTGCTGTGCGATCATCAGATTCTTTGAGATCGGTTACGGCTAGAGCTGTGCTTGTAGTCGCTATCTGCTCTGCGTGCCTGAGCTCATTAGATAGAAACTCACGACACTGCGTAAGTGCCTCTTGCTTCGATTTTACGACCCGTATGTCGCTGAGCTGGACGCCTGGTCGAGTAATGAGACAGTGATCGATCGGTAGAAGAATCTCGGCGATGATGTAGGCATTTTTAGACTTGATCAGATAGTCGACCACTTCGATGATCGTGCCACCGAGCGAATTTTCGATTGGGACGACAGCTTCGTCTACTTCTCCGTCTTCAAGCGCACTAGTGACAAGTCCAAGCGAAGCAAATGGAATTCGTTCGTCATCTGGAGCGTAGAAAAAGCATGCTTCGTCGGTGTACGTACCTTCAGGTCCGAGAAATGCGACGGTTTTGGACATGCTTACCTCAGCTCTGTGAGAAGTTCCCACAGCTCCGCAGTTGAGTTAGCCGGAGAGAGGGCAATGATCTCATCTTCGGCTTCGATTATCGCATCGGAGTCGGGAAGTTTCAATTGCCCTGTTGAGGTGATCATGATGACAATTTTAGTTCCATACGGAAGCCTTATTTCAGATAACGTGCGTCCGATTGCAGTTCCAGATGACGGAAGCTTGATTGCGACAAGTTCCTGAGATCGATCAGCGACTGGCATGAGTCTGATTAGCGGGTGGGCGGGAAGTGCCGTCGCGAGGTTCGCTAAGACAAGGTCGGTTGCGCTGACTACGAGATCCACACCGGCACGATCAAACAATTCAGCGTTTTCGGGCGAGTTTGCGATAGCGATCGTACGTGCAACGTCGAAATTTGTTTTGGCCAATTGGCAAGCAGCAAGATTGTCGGCATCTGAGTTGGTTGTAGCGATGATCGCACCTGCCCGAGAGGCTCCGGCGTCTTGCAACGCTCTTACCGAGGCCGCCTCGCCAATGGTCACGATCATTCCGAGCTCACGTTGTAGTGATGCGACAACGTCAGGATTGTTGTCGAGAACGAAGACTTCATGTCCTTCGTTGATGAGCGATGATGCGAGGGCCCCCCCCACTTTTCCGCCGCCGACGATTACGAGATACATATTGACTACGCTTCCTCTGTCAGTACGCTGCTGACGAGTCGGTCGCTGGCGATAGCGGTTTTGTTAATTGTGCTGATGCCGAGTGATTCGTAGAGAATTCGCGCACCTTCGTCTCTGACGATAGTCATGACCTTTTCGACACGGAAGATCGTCTTTGCCCGCTGTGCCGCAAGGCCGTTTAGCGAATCATTACCGGTGGCGGCTATAAAAACATCGGCACTGGTAATCCCGGCTTCCAGCATGGCGGGTCCGGTAGCGCCGTCACGGTGGATCACTGTGATTGCACCGGAGTCGGCTCGACCGCGTGGAAGCAAAGAAACTGCTTTTGAGTTCTTTTCGATGATGGTAATTCTGTGCCCAAGATCGCTTAGTTTACGAGCGAACGATGAGCCGAGATTACCGGCCCCAACGATTATTACGTTCATATCTGCAGGTACGAATCCTGACTCACCTGACTTTTTCCTACTAAATTACTAAGTAGGTGTTGGTTATATCAGCCTTTTACGCTCGACCGTTTCTCGAAGTTCGAGCTGCCGGACGTGCGTCATTGCTGTGTTCTCGCCACAAAATTACATCACATGGGGCGTGTTCGAGTATGTACGGAATGTCGCTACCGAGCGAAAAAGAGCCGTAATCAGTTGGATATGACGTTCCAATAACGATTGCGTCTACATCTCGAACAACCGCTTCATGAACTATAGCGGGGCCGAGGTAACGGGCTTGAAGCAATTGAGAATCGATATCGCTACGTGGGAGCCGAGCTAATCGTTCAGAACGATGAAGAACCTGCTCGCCTCTTGCGATCTGGTCTTCGATTTCGGCATCGAGGGGCAATGATCGCTGGACTTTGATTACGTATACGACGTACAAATGGCCGCGATCGTCTCGCACGATGTCGGCTGCCCGAGAAACGGTGTTGATATCGGATGGGTCGTCGGCGACGACTGCTATTACTCGATTGAAAGGCATATTTGGTCTATGTACCTTTTCTCAGTTCCTCCGCTGAATGCGTTCATGCAGCTGGGTGTTCGTGTGGTTTACGGCTAGTTGGTGATTCGGCTTACGAATTCGTCACGACCAGCAACGACAAGTACATCGCCGGCACGTAGCCGTTCTTCTGAATCAGGACTCAATGTGATGTCATCGCCTCGTTTGAGGGCAACGATTGCGATTCCGTACTTGTCTCGGGCGCTTGTGAATCCGGCTTCATCGAGAGTCATATTGCTGAAACGGTCGGGTACTTGGAGACGGCTGACCCCGAAAGCTTCAGCAAGCTCCATGTATTCCTCAACGTCAGGATTGAAGAGGCTGTGAGCTAGGCGTGAACCCATTTCTTCCTCAGCATGAATCACTCGATGACAGCCGAGTCGCTGAAGAGTGTTTCCGTGAAGTGTGCTGTGGGCACGGGCGACGATGAACGGCAGGTTCATGGTCTGTAATAGAACGGTCACCATAATGCTGGCTTCGATGTTCGCACCAATGCCAACGATTCCAATATCAAAGTTGTGTACACCGAGTTCACGGAGCACGGCTTCCTGAGTGGCATCACCGGCCACTGGGTACGTCACCTCGCCCATAAGGGCCTGGACACGTTCTTCGTCGATATCGATTGCCATAACGTCGTGGCCGAGTTGGTACAGCGTGCGAGCGACGTTACCGCCGAATCGACCGAGTCCAACTACTACGACCTGCTGCTTAGTTTTCATAAGTTTCCGATGATCGGGTTTTCACCGTTATTAAGAACTGATGCAGTTCAAATACACGTAACCGCTACACGTAACCATTATCCGGTAACGGCCATCTGCAAGCACTTGAATATTCTACCTGTAGCTGCATTACAGAATCACGCCAATAACGCGGCTTGAGAGTTCGATTGAGCTTTTCCTCTGTAGATTCAAGTGGAACGAATCCCATGTTGCAATACCAGAGCCTTCATCTCAAAACGTGGGTGCCGATAGCGAAATATCTCTGAACTCTCACTTACGACTCTTGCAAACATCCCAAGTGTTCGACACAGTGATGTAGTAGATAAGCGCAAGAATTAGCGTTATTTAACAGAAGGTATTCTTGGAACCGTCATCTTCGAAGTCCCTCAATTTACAGGGAATGCTCGAAAAGAGTGATCGATTTTTGACAGCTGTCGAAATCGAAACTTCACGCGGTCTTCTAATGGCAGAGGCGTCGAGAAAGACTGCTGAACTTGCGAAGTCGTTGTCTGAATTCGATCGTGTCGACTTTGTAGCACTGACAGATAATCCCGGTGGTAATCCGCATATTCGACCCGAAGTCCTTGGGCAGGATCTCCTGTTTCGAGGGCGTGATGTTGTCATCAACATGTCGTGCAAGGACTACAACCGAAACGGCGTAGAAAGCCGTTTGTGGGCTTTGGGAAGTCAGGGATTTTCGAACGTATTGGCGCTTTCTGGCGATTATCCGCTCGGTGGATTTAACGGTCAAGCCCAGCCGGTGTTCGATATCGACTCGGTGGGTCTGCTTGAACTGATGTCGCAGATGAACGATGGACTGCCGAACCAGATGTGGGGTTCGGTTGGTCGTGAAGATCGTTTGGAGAAAACAAACTTTTTCGCCGGCTGTGCGGTAAGCCCGTTCAAAAAACTTGAAGGCGAGTTGATGACTCAGTACTTCAAGTTGGCGCTAAAGGTTCAAACCGGAGCCAAGTTTGCGATTACTCAGATCGGATACGACTCTCGAAAAGCGTCGGAGCTTCATCAGTACGTCACCTCGAACAACATCAATGTGCCGCTGATCGGGTCGGTTTTCATTCTTACTGCCCCCGCAGGGCGATTCTTCAACAATTGGGGAGTACCTGGTGTCTGGGTTTCAGACGAGTTGCGAGATATTGCAAATAAGCAGGCGAAATCGAAAGATCGTGGGCGTGCGTTCTTTTCGGAACTTGCGGCGAAGCAAATAGCGATTCTCAAAGGAATCGGCTATCGAGGGGCGTACATATCGGGTCGGCCTCAGCTGAAACGAATTCAGGGCATTCTCGATATGGTAGATTCGTTCGGAGATACCGACTGGAAAGAGTTCGCTAAAGAGATCAATTTCAAACAGGCCGACGAGTTCTACTACTACGAGCAGGGCGATAACGCGGGTATGAGTTCGAACGAGGTAAGTAAGTCGTATTTGGCTTCAAAAACGAAGACCGCCCGAACGAAATCGAAGTTTACGGTTCCAATGCAGTATCGCCTCGGCAAATTTGTGCACGATAAAGTGTTCACCGAAGGATCTGTCGGATTCAAGGCAGGAAAAGCCGTATATAGCCAGATCGAAAAAAGTAAGAAACTTTCGAGCGTGGCTCATGTGGTTGAGCAAGCAACGAAAGTACCCGGCTATCACTGTCGTGACTGTGGTGACTGCTCGCTCCCCGACATCGCCTATTTATGCCCTGAGTCGCAGTGCGTGAAAAGCCAGCGCAACGGACCCTGTGGCGGAACTAAGGCTGGTAAGTGCGAAATTCTCGACCAAGAGTGCATTTGGATTCGTGCCTACGACCGGTTAAAACCGTTTGGCGATGAAACCAAGATGCTGCAACGTCCGGTCGTGTTCAAAGATGCGTCGCTCAGTAATACTTCTGCGTGGGCGAACACATTCCTATCTCGCGATCATCATGGCAAGCAGAGCCCCGTTGATATCGACGGTGAGGCATAATCGATAGTCGTTTGCACGACTGTACGCGTTCGGAAAATCCAGCTGGAAGTTCGTAACTCTAGCGACCTTATAAGTGAATAAAAATGCCTAAAGTAATCGATAGTCCAGATCAGTTCACCGTAATCGGCGAAAATATTCATGCAACTCGCGTTGTGAAGCGCGGTGGCGTACGTGGTCACGTGTTTGAGGATGGCAAAGAGGCCGTCAAGTACAAGCTCGATGGCGAGCAGAAGTTCGTGCACATTCCCGAGCATTTCACTACCACGCAGCCGTACGAACAAGGCACTCTGAAGCACTTCCAGATAGCGATGTGGATGGGTGCCAATGGAGATGCCGACCAATCTGCTTCGGGCAAGGCGTACATCAAGTACGAAATCGATAGGCAGACGCGAACTGGTTCGAACTATCTCGACCTGAACGTCGACGAATCGTCGTACCGATTACACGAACAAAAAACCACCATGGAATGGTTGGTCAAGTTTATTGAGTCTGAATCTACCGTTCCGCCAAGCGTTGATTCATCGAATCCAGAAATTATCGAAGTAGGTCTAGCTGCTTACAGTGGTGGGCAAGGCCGACCGATGCTCAATTCGATCGCACTTGAACGTCCTGAAGCAATTGATATGGCTCTGAAGTACAACGCTCGAGCTGTAGTTATGGCGTCGAATGAAGTGGGTATGCCAGCCGATGCGAACGAGCGACTTGAGAACGTCGGCAGGATCGTCGAAATGGCACTTTCGAAGGGTATGGAGAAAGCCGATATTTTCGTCGACCCTTTGTACTTCCCCATCGCGGTCGATTCAACTTACGGCAAACACGCATTCGAGGCTATCGAAGGCATTCGTGCTGAGTACGGAGACGAGATTCATATTGCAGGCGGCATGAGCAACGTTTCGTTTGGCATTCCCAAGCGTCGACTCATCAACGACGTGTTCCTTAATTTGGCGATTAACGCTGGTGCAGACTCAGGAATCGTCGACCCAATGACGACATCCGCCGAGCGATCCATGAACTTTGATTTGGATACAGGACCTGCCCAGTTGGCTCTGGATCTGCTTCAAGGGAACGACGATTTCGCAATGAACTACATCACTGCGTTCCGAGCCGGCGAACTCGACTAGTTGTTAAGTGCATCTCATGTCCCGAGCAGTAATCGAGGGATTTGGGGTGGCGCCGTAAAAAAACTTTCTCAGGCGATGATTTCGTTCTTGGTCTTATCGGAAGATAATTCCGATCAAGAATAAGCGAGGTGCGTTGCCTGCCCCTCCCTAGATCCCTCGACTGCCGCTCGGGACGCGGCATTCATAGTCAAATCTCGTTTAGATCGTCGATTGCAGTAAACGTGCGCATGTAGGCACAATAGTTAGCCTGATGTTTAGTGCGTTCATAGCAATAATTAAATTTATCGCCAGTAACTTCAACGAGTTCCTTGCGAAAAACGGGCCGTATATGTCTGCGGCCATCGCGTACTACGCGTTCTTCTCGCTGTTCCCACTCACACTCGCCCTAATCGCCGTGTTCTCTCTCTTTCTTGGAATCGAAGGTTTCGAAGAAGATCTAATTGCCGCGCTTCAAGAGCAAATCCCAGTACTTGCAGAGACCGGCGATACCGACGATTCCTTCTTGGTAAATTTCTTTGAGGGCGTTAAAGGCGGTCGAACTGCTGGTGGTGTGGTGGCTGTCATCGGATTGTTCTGGGTATCTCAGCAAGTATTCAGTGCAATTCGCAAAAGTATCAACGTCATCTGGGGCATCAACAAAACTCGTCCGTTCTTCACTGAACGTCTGATGGACATAGCGTTGATGTTCGGAGCGGCAACATTGTTGTTCACGTCGGTGCTGATCACAACCGGTATTACGTTCATTCAGGATATATCGGCGATATGGCTTCCTGATGCACCGATTAGCGACCCTGTTTTGTGGCAGAGAGCGGCTGTGATTATTCCGCTGGTTCTTTCGTTCACTGTGTTCTTGACGCTCTATTGGTGGCTACCGAATACGAAACTTCGGTTCAAAGAGGTTTGGCCGACCGCTCTTGCAGGTGCCGCCGCTTTTGAAATTTCTAAGGCGATATTCGTTTTCTACCTTCGGAACATGGGTGGCGTCACAAACAACATCTACGGTGGTTTGAGTGCCATTATTGTGTTGATGATTTTCGTTTACGTATCGGCGATCATTTTGTTGGTAGGCGCGATGCTCACCTCTCGATACGCGTACTATCTTGCTGAAACTGAACAGAAAAAGAGAAACCGTTCGCTATCACGAAGTTTGTATCGAATTCGCGGAACAGCCTCGTTACCTGGAATGCCGAATCCGGTTCCAGCAGGAGCTCAGGAGCTAGGCGATGACGACGAACCAGAAATTAGACGAAATTCAGGCCCTGTGATGCGGATCCAACAGGATTTATCTGGCCCCGAGTAGCGCTCGGTTTAGTCACTATCTGAGCTTGTTTTCGATTCGGACATGACTCTGATGGATCGAATCGCAGGATGAAGATACGTTGCCCCCGCTGCGAACCAAATCACGCTTCCGCAGGCTAAAGTCACTCGTAGTCCAACCACTTCAGCTATGACTCCGGCAATTGACACCCCAATGAGAGTGGCGACTTTTTCCGAAACCTTCATCGCCCCGATCACCCGACCTAGATAGTTTTCAGGGATGATCGTTTGTTGAAGACTGGTCTTGTTGATGTCGTGCGTGATCCAGAACCCGTCACCAAAGATCTGGGGGCAACACGAAAAAGATCGTAACCATCCAAATGTGAGTTGTTGCCAGCGGGATTAGAAATCCAACAATTCCGTACGAAAACAACCCGAGTTCCATCGTGTTACCGACGCCAAGTTTTTTCGTGACTCGTGTGGCAAACAGGGTAATCATTCCACCGGTAATTCCGTTCGCTGTACCAAGCAGGACGCTACTGATAGTCATGAG
>CAWVRY010000013.1:0-47338 GCA_963932695.1 uncultured bacterium
TGTGATCGCCGTGCCACTCGAGAATCGCAAAGTTGTTGATAGAGGCGGCGTGATGAACACCTGCCGCTGTTGAGATCAATCCCAATGGGTTGTGTGGGGCAACTGTCACATAGTGTGCTTCAGCTACGGCCGCGATCTTCTTAGCTTCGAGAAGTCCTCCACAGCAGAGCAAATCAGGCTGGATGATGTCGACAGCATCGGCATTCAGCAGTTCGGTGAACCGGTGAAGACCGTACAAGTTCTCGCCAGTTGCGAGTGCGACCCTAAACTCACGTCGTAGCGCAGCGCTCGATTCGATGAATTCCGCTCGGGCAGGTTCTTCGATGAACATGAGCCGGTATGGAGTAATGACCCTCGCAAGCTCTAACGAAAGGGCAGTTTCACGGATGGCAACGTGCACGTCGACCGCTAGATCTGGACTATCTCCAATTGCATCTCGAATAGCTGACATTCGATGTTCGGCTTCACGCAGCGTCTGTCGCCATGGAATTTCACGCCAATTCGAAGGAAGCGGGCTAGTTTTGAACGCCGAGTAGCCTTCGTCCATCAACCGGACCGCGTGTTCGCCAACTTCCTCTGGCGAATCTCCGTAAATCCCGTGGTAAACCCGAACACGATCTCGAGTTTTACCACCTAGCAAGCTGTAAACAGGCAGTCCTGCAGCTTTTCCGGCGATGTCCCAAAGTGCGAGATCAATACCTGAAATGGCAGACCATGCAACTTGACCAAGAGGGAACCGCATCGTGTTTTTCGCCCTGCGAATAAGCCATTCGATTCGTCCAGGGTCTTGGCCCACAAACCACGGCTTCATCTCATCGATCATCGCTATCACGCTGCGGTCAGGACCGATCGAATATGCCTCGCCGACGCCTGTGATCCCTTCATCTGTCTCAATTTCTAGAAAGATGCTGTTTCGCTGACCGTCGTTCGCATGGAACGTCTTGATATCGGTGATTTTCATCTTGAACCTATAGCTATTGGGTGAACTTCATCACAACGAGAAAAGCGACGACTCGCGGTGATCGTGACAGTATTTTGGCAGGTTTGCGATATAGGTCAACTTTTCTCCATGATCGTTCGATAAAATGCGGGTAAGGAGTTCAACTGTGCCAAATCGTTCTATTAGGGGAGTGGTACGGGATATTCGAGTACTAACTGCAGTGCTCATGACTCTGGCTGGGCTTATTGGGATATTGCTCCCATCGCCTGGTGAATCTGTATACGCACAGTCAGTTGATTCAGGGAATCAAGAGCCAAAAGCTCTCCTCATTCGACTCGACGGGGCGATAGATGGCGTTTCTTCACGATTTATCGATCGTGGTCTTGACAGAGCTGAAGAAGAAGATTTTCAACTCGTCGTGTTTATGCTGAACACCCCTGGCGGGTTGTTGGACGCCACCAGAGACATCATAGAATCGATTCTGGCATCGTCGGTGCCCATAGCCGTCTACGTCGCTCCTGATGGCGCACAGGCTGCAAGCGCTGGAACTTTTGTTGGCGCTGCTGCACACATTTTGGCGATGGCGCCGACCACAAATATCGGTGCTGCATCGGTCGTTGGTGCCAATGGAGGTGATTTACCAGACACTTTGAGTCGGAAGGCGACCCAAGACGCAGCAGCGTTTATTCGAAGCATTGCTGAGAGGCGAGGGCGAAACGTTTCAGCGCTCGAAGCAACCGTGTTGGCGGCCAAATCATATTCAGCATCTGAAGCCGTCGAGTTGGGAATTGCCGACTTTATTGCTGCCGATTACGACTCACTGTTGGATCAGCTGGATGGTTATCCCGTTGATATCAATGGGGCAAGAGTAGAGTTGGAGATCGAGGGCGCTGTCACCTCGCAGATGGAGTTGAGTTTGCTCGAAAGTGTGCTTTCGTTCATATCAAATCCGAATATTGCTTTCCTCCTCGTATCGCTTGGCGGGCTTGGCGTGATCGTGGAACTTTGGAATCCAGGACTTTGGATACCAGGGACGTTAGGTGTGTTGTTTTTGGTTCTTGGATGGGCCGGAGTTGGACAGATGCCGTTCTCTTGGGCAGGAGTGGCGTTGATTCTTCTTTCGATGTTGCTGTTCTATCTAGAGACAACTGCTCCGGGAATTGGTTACTTCGGTGTTGCCGGCACAGTGACCCTGGTATTTGGCGGAGTATTTCTGGTCGGTTTCTTTGGTAACCCGACCTTTACCGGTACAGATCCAGCCGTGAATCGGTGGTTACTTGGGATAATTGGGGTTTCAACCGGGACATTAGTGTTGTGGTTTGCTTTGGAGATTCGTAAGAGTAAAGATATATTGCTGTACCAAAGTCCGACTTTGGTGGCGAGTATGGTGGGGAATTCGGGTGTTGTATCGGCTGATTTAACTCCGTCAGGTCAGATCCTCTTAAACGGCGAGATATGGTCTGGCGAGTATGACGGAGATAGCAACAAACGTATTTCCGTTGGAACAGAAGTAGAGGTGGTTTCGGTCGACGGGATTAATCTGAAGGTTAAACTACTGGGAACCGAAACAGGCACAGATGACGTATCGAGTAATGATTGAGAACAATTTTGGATCGGGGACTCCCTTTCCGTTTAGGAGGTACTAATGGCGATAATTAACTTCGTGAAAGACTACGAGCGTGTTGCCCGATTTCGATTGGGTCAATTTGAAGGTATGAGGGGGCCGGGAATGGTAATTGCGATCCCGATTATCCACCAAATACAGAAGATAGATACGCGTACGACTGTTCTTGATATCCCGCGTCAAACTAACATCACCAAGGATAATGCGCCTATAGAGATCGATTTTTTGGTGTATCTACGCGTTAATATCAACGAAGCTCAGAAAGCTCTTCTTGAGGTTGAAGACTATACAACTGCTGTAGTTGGACTTGCCACGACTACCCTTCGGGCGGTCATCGGTGAAATGAACCTTGATGACGTGTTCTCCCAGCGAGACAAGATAAATGAATCTCTGAGAACACGGTTGGATTCTGAAACAGAGCGCTGGGGCATCAAAGTCACGAACGTAGAAATTCGTGAGATCGATCCTCCTAGGGACATTCAAGAGGCGATGAACCGCCAAATGACTGCTGAACGTATTCGCCGTGCGGTTGTTCTAGAGGCCGATGGCACTAAGCAAGCAGCTATTACAGTTGCTGAAGGTGAGAAGCAATCGTCGATCCTAAAGGCTGAAGGTGATAGGCAGGCTGAAATCCTGGCTGCCGAAGGTGACCAGCAGGCGACTGTGCTTAGGGCGAGCGGTTATGCCGAAGCACTCGCGGCGATTCACAAGGTAGCATCGGGCGTCGATGCAAACACCATGACGCTTCAATACGTCGAGGCATTGAAGACGCTAGCGGAAGGCGAATCAACAAAATTCGTTCTACCGTTGGAGCTAACGAAAATGCTAGGTGGACTTGGTAGTTTCACGTCGCAAGACGATTAATAAACCGAAGTACATCGGAGCCGAATTCCAAGTCGGAAATTAGATAAATAATCGACTAGGAATTTGTTCCAAATAGCCGGATTCAGAATTTACTGAGCCCGGCTATTTTTTTTGCATGAAACTCTGCAAATGGCGGCCATGCGCAGGAAAATCGTCAAAAAAGTAGCCGGTGTTCGTTTGAGATCAAAAACCCATTTCTTACACACGGATTACATGCAAAACATAACACTAAATATTCTTAGTTTTTGTTTTATATGCGCCGCTAAATGATCGGCGCAAATCGTCGTCAATGTCCACACAAAGCGAGCCAAACTTCGATAGATAAAGCGGCGCATATTTTGGCATTGAAAACTTTGGGCTCCTGGCCGCTGAAATGAGACTAATCAGAGAGTAATTGCTCGAAGTACCCAGAGGTAGCTCGCGCTATGAGTATCGAGAGATCTAGGGGTAAATCGTACGTCCACAAGTTACGTAGAAATACTTGATGTTGATTGTGAAGGTTTGTGTCGGCTGACAGAAGTTGAGCCAACTGGTCAAAACGGAGTGCCGACAGCGAGCAGTATTTACGCTGCATGGTCACCAAAAGGGAACTGCAATCGATCTGCACAATCTTGGAAAACTATGTTTTAGCCGCAGATGGTTGGCCGTACACGCCGCCGAGCTTCGTAAATGCTCTTTTTGACTAGTAATTGCAACGACAGTGGGACATTAAGCCAAACCGAGACCAACACTAAAACAGGTAGCAAGAGCCATTGAAGCGCAATGCGCTCCTAATTTGCTTGCGGTTAGGCGTAATAACGGCGTAATATACGGCGTAATGAATTAAATAACGGCGTATATGTTGGCGTAACGCCGGTAGGGTGTTTAGAAATTTGGTTGTGGGAAGTGCGGGAGGGCTCTTAGTTGGCATGAAGTCATCTCTGTGTGCTCAAATGCCTGTGCGGTCAAGCCAGTGTGTTCAGCGTTGTAGTAAGGCTTATTCAGATGGCAAAACTAGGTGATTACGAGTTCCCTGAGATTGGGCTCATCGAAAGCATTGAACTTGGTCAAAAGATCGCTCGTGAATTTGCGGGCGAGGTTTCTCGGCAAGGATTAGCTCGATCGCTCGGAATGTCAGAGCGTGGCGGAGCGTTCTCCGCTCGTTTGGGTGCTCTGCGCATGTGGGGTGTAGCAGGCGGTCGAAGCCGGGTTCGAGTAACGCGGGATGGTTTGCGCGCTGTAACGCCTCTGTCAGCCAAAGAGAGTGAAGATGCTCGAATTCAGCTGGCACGTAACGTCGTACTGTTTACTGAGATGTCGACTCGTCTTGGGGACCAGCCATACGCCGCAGATCGATTCGCTGTTTTGTTAGAAGAGCTTTCCGGAGCTAACAGAACCAAGGTTGCTCGCCGGTTTGCGCTAATTGATCGGATATTTAGCGAAGCTCGACCGTACTTGCCTAAAAATCAGACAGCTCCAACCGCTGAGTTCGAGACCTCAACTGGTACTGAGGCTCGATATGCGGCTCCGGTTCGACCAGAAATGGGCAGCCGTGATCCTGTGTTTGCCACCAATGCCTCGACTAGCGTACCGATTGCAGGCGAACCGGCACAGGATATCGTGATCGGCGACCGAATTGAACTTGGCTTGCCTGATGGCAAGCTATCGCTTCCTGAAACCCTGACGAACTTAGATGCAGCTTTAACCGTTCTGTGGGCTAGGAGACAATTGGTTGCAGCTATCGATGCGGCAGAAGGGCGAGCCCCCACCGCCACTCCTAGTGATTTCTCTGGTTCACCACAAAGACGCAAATAGGGAGTATGCGAAATCGCATGCTGATGGCTCTACGGCTTCAGCAGCACCTTTTGAACGCCCTGTCCAGGTCCAGCCGCAGCTTCGTAGGCTTCTTGGGCTTCATCGAGTGGAATTACGTGAGAAACGATTGGCGTGAGATCTAATCGCTTGATCTGCATTGCTGTGATGATCTTCTTAGCATCTTCGTTCGTAGGCCAAGCGGCGGCCGATAACGTAACGCCACTCGGCAGTGTCACACCGGATTCGGTCGTTCTTATCGGACCGTAGGGTTCAGAAAAAATAATGTTGCCGCCGGGGCGAATCAGACTGACGGCAGTTTCGAATTTCGGAGCTTCTTGAATGGATCCGATTATCACAATGTCCATTTGCTCGAGCGGCAGTGTGTCGTTGCTGTTTAGTGCTTGAGAAGCGAATCCTGAAGCAAGTGTCCGTCGGGCAGTGTGGTCTTCAATGGCGATAATCTGTTTGGAGTTGCCTGCGTTTTTTAGAGCGATCAACGCAGTCATTCCAATTGGATCGCATCCAACGACTGCGTATGAGCCTTCGGGCGATTCGCTGATAGCGGCTGCAGCAACGTTTACGCCAAGACCAGCAGTGCCACCGGCGAGCACAGCACGTTCTTCGCCCGATGCGGCGATTTTTGTGAGCGTGGCGTCGGCGTTGGGGACTCGAACATATTCTGCGTGTCCTCCCGGCAAGGACGAAGAGCCAAACAGCTGATCGGTACGGTTCGAACTGAGATGATGAACTGTGTTTGATACGAGATCGTCTAGTTCAACCGTCGTAACATCTGAACCTGTCTCCACTACCAATCCAGCGAATTCACCGCCAGGCACGACAGTTTCTTCGCCATCGCTGAAGAATCGTTCGATATCCCAAGGTCCGATTGCTGCAGTTGTCACTAATACAATCGCATCAGTTGGCTCACGTAGAGCAGGTCGAGGGATTTCGATGATTTCGACGCGACCGTAACCGGGGAATGAAAGAGCTTGCATTGAGGCCTAAAGGTGTTCTTTGAGCTGTCGGGCAGTTTTTTCGGTCATTCCGGGTGAGGCTGCGACCTGTTCTTCAGATGCTTCCCGAATTCCCTTTACTGAACCGAAAGTTCGAATCAGCATTTTACGCCGTTTTGGCCCGATGCCGGGAACACTGTCGAGAGCGGATTTTACTGACGCCTTACCTCGAAGGTTTCGATGGAACGTAATTGCAAATCTGTGAGCTTCGTCTCGAGCTCGTTGCAGCAAAAATAGGCCCTGAGAGTTTCTGGGCATGATTACGGGTTCAGCAGCATCTGGTAGAAAAATCTCTTCTTCACGTTTTGCAATTGAAGCGAGTTGGATATCTTGCAGTCCGAGAAACAACATCGCTTCTACAGCAGAAGAAAGTTGACCCTTTCCGCCGTCGATCAATACGAGATCGGGTGAGGCGGCAAAGCTGGCGTTTTCTTCTCCGCCTTCTCTCGCGTTCTTCAGGCGTTTGAATCGACGAGTTAGGACTTCTTTCATGGACGCGAAGTCATCATTACGATCGTGTGATTTGATCTTGAATCGTCGATAGTCGGACGATAGAGGTTTTCCTTCTTGGAATACCGACATGCTGGCAACTGTGTTGGTTCCTTGAATGTGGGATATGTCGTAGCACTCGATTCGCTGGGGTAGGGTGGGAAGGTTCAACTGCTCTTGAAGTTCAGACATAGCTGATTCCATGCGAGTTGTGTCTGAAATCCACTTCAACTTCAGCTGTTCAAACCCTTGTTCAGCGTTGTCGCTCACCATCTTGAGCAACCGGCGTTTAGGACCGCGTTGTGGAATCGCTATCTCTACAGGTCCGTCTCGGCGGGATTTCAGCCACTCGTTGATGGTTTCAGCGCGATTAATTGTTTCAGGGATGAGGATTCGTCTCGGTACGTGCGACGCAGACGAATAGAACTGCTCGATGAACCGTGCAAGGATTTCGCTCCCAGTTTCATCTCGGGTCCCGCTCATCGTGAAGTGATCACGACCGATCAGGTTTCCTTGGCGCACGAAGAAAATCTCAACCCAAGCTTCTTCTCCGCCATATGCCGCGCCGATCACGTCAAGATTTTCTCGACCCAGTCCGACCACTTTTTGCCCTTCGTACACGCGCTCGATTGCTTTGAGGCGATCCCGAAGCGCTCCAGCTCTCTCAAATTCAAGTTGATCCGAAGCTTCAAGCATCGCTGACTCTAGTTCGGATACGACCTCTTTAGTGTTTCCTTCCAGAAACATTAGAACCTGATCGATCACCTTGGAGTAATCGAGCTTTGAGGCATACCCCGTGCAGGGAGCGACACAGCGTTTGATGTGAAATTCAAGGCATGGACGATCATCCGTGCCGGTGATCGCCTTTGTACAGGAACGATAGGGGAAGAGTCGTTTGAGAAGATCGAGTGTTTTTCTCACACTACCGGCTGACGCAAACGGACCGAAATATTTTGCGCCGTCGTTTGCAGTTCTCCTTGTTACGTAAACGCGAGGAAATTCTTCTGCAAGATCGACCTTGATGTACGGGTAGGTCTTATCGTCTTTGAGCCGGACGTTGAAGCGAGGTTTGTGTTTCTTAATCAGCGAGTTTTCGAGTAGGAGTGCTTCTTGCTCGGACTCGGTGACGATGAACTCAAAATCGGCAATTCTGGAAACAAGCTCAGTAGTCTTCGCATCCATATTATTTTTGGATCTGAAGTAAGAGCGGAGCCGGTTACGAAGTGATGCCGATTTGCCGACGTAGAGAACCTTTGCTTCTGAGTCGCGGTGAATGTACACCCCTGGTTTCAGGGGAACCGCTGCGAGTCGGGTCGAAAATGTTCGTGGTTCTGCTGGCAATATAAAAACAGGCTGTCCTAGACCTGTTCAGTCGAGGACGGCTATCTCAAGTAACCCATTATTCAGTTTAGACAGCCAGGTTCGTTCCCAACGAAATAGGAAAGCAACCCGATTCGGCTGAGCTAGAGAGCGAAGGTAAGAACCACGAGTACGAGTACTACTGCACCCGAAAGCGCACCAATTTTCTTTAGTTCAGCTGAAAGCGACCGTGTGTAGATTTCGGATCGCACGCTGGCACGTTGTGATGTCCGTTGGACTCGTGAGCGAACTCGTGGGGCGCCCTCAGACGACGAAGACTCGGCCGCTACTGCGCCGTCATCACCTGCGTCTTCAGGTTGCTCCGACTGTACAAATACATTCGGCTTTGCGGATCTGCGGTTTTTTCGGGTATTTTTTGGCATTTAACTCGTGGAGAGGACTTAGATAGCTTATTCGGATGTGAGTTCAGATTGAGCGAAAGTAGATTCTGCCCATTTCAAACCTTTTTCGGACATCACTTTTGCGGCGTCGACAGTGACATCGGTAGCGTACTCAAGCGAGACGTCCGAAGTGTTCCACATGAAATGATACAAGAAGGGATCGATAGGACTCGAATCAAATGCACGCTCAAAGTAGCGATGTTGGGCCAAATCTGTGTGTTCAATCAGTGTTTCCGCCTGTTCTGGCGACTCTAATCGCATCTGTTGCTGAACGCGTGCAATCCGATCTTCCATCTTGGCGATAACTCCAACTCGCAACACAGTTGGGTTGTCGTGAAGAATAGCCGCACCGCCTCTGCCGAGTAATACTACGTTTCCGATTTCGGCGAGATCGGTGATTACTTCGCTTGCGGTGTCAATGAAATGTTGCTCGTCGACTTCTTCTGCGCTCGTGTGCGGAGCTTCTTCCATTTCAGAATATGGGCGAGCCAGCAATTGCTCAATTCCTGGTCCAAAATATGGATCGCCACCCATTCCCGCAACTGCCGAACGATGAAGCATGCGCTGTATAGATTGGGCGAAGCGATTGGCGAGTGACGGTACACGGCTTTCTTGATCGGCTAGAGCAGTCACCGTGGCTCCGATTTTTTTCGCAATATCAGCCAACATGAGACGATCTACGAAATCGAGGTCCATCTCTTTGGCAACCATGCGACCCAGATCTGGACCGCCTGCACCGAGTCGCCCTTCAATCGTTATTACAGTCAATACGACCTCCGATAACCTAATTAAGCTCGGGGGTGAGCCTTCGCGTACTCCCTCCGAACATGTTCGTTCGTGAGGTGAGTATATATTTGAGTCGTCGCTATGCTCGAATGACCAAGCAACTCCTGAACGTGCCTCAGACTCGCACCGCCGTGCAATAGGTGGGTGGCGAAACTGTGCCGCAGCATGTGTGGAGTGATGTTAGACGATATTCCTGCCTTAATGGCAAGTTTATTCAGTCTTAGCCAATAAGCCTGTCGGGTCAATCGACCCCCACGCCGATTCAAAAACAGCGCATTTTGAGTATCGGTGCCGGGTCGGACCTGCTTCTGGCGAGAGTGAGCGATGTACTCAGATACTGATTCGACTGCACTGTCGTAAATCGGAATAATTCGTTCTTTCGATCCTTTTCCAATTGTGCGAACGGTGGCCGTGTCGAGATCAACATCTCTTAGATTTAGACCGACCAGTTCAGAAACACGCAGTCCGGCTGCGTACATGAGTTCGACCATTGCCGAATCACGGATATCTTCGGCATTTGTTACGCCGGAATTCATTTCCAGCAATCGGTCGACCTCTTCGATACTCAGCGCCTTTGGTAACGACTGTCCGGCTCGTGGCTGACGAACGTCTACGAGTGGATTGTTCTCGATGATTTGTTCCTCTTTCAGAAATTTGAAGAACGACTTTGCCGATGCGATTTTGCGCGACTTGGTTGATGAGGCGTATCCGCGCTCTTCGAGATTGTCTAGAAATTTCTTAATGTCAGATTCACTGACATCTCGCCAGGTCGAGGGCATATCGGAGGTTTCACTGAGAAATTCTATGAGCGATCTGAGGTCGTTTCTATAAGCCGAGACAGTATGCCCGGAATGACCTCGATCAACGGAAAGGTAATTTATGAATATTTCGAGTTCTGCGCGCAAATCGAGTGGTTTCGGACTAGGGACGACGTCACAATAGTCATCCAACTCTACTCGAATCAGAATCCAAGCCGCTATTTCGGTATTGTCCTGAAATTCAGATGTTTAAAGCGTGATAATCATCTTTATTCATGGTTTTCCTCAATAATGTCGATTGCATGGTCTATGGGTGGAACTTAGAATCGTCGGAGTGCGTACACTCCTCAGATCATCATGAATCTGATTTGAGGAATGCTCATCTCAGTATTTGTAAGATTTTCGTCACTACTCTCCAGTATCAAAGGCTTAGGCACCGCTAAATGCCGATCTTAGCTATCGAAATTCCGTTCAATCCCAATCTCGTCGCTGGCGGAAGCTTTTCGCTTAGTTGGCATGGGTTACTCAGCTTTGTAGGTGTGGCTGCAGCAATCTATATGGTTGGGAAGGCTGCTCTGAAAGGTAATCTCAATCAAGATCAGGTGTACAACACCGCCATTTTCGGAATTCTTGGCGGGATCGTCGGCGCACGATTGGTCCACGTATTTGATAACTGGGCAATCTACGGTGACGACCCAGGACGAATTCTGGCTATATGGTCTGGTGGAATCGGACTTTGGGGCGGAATTCTCGGTGGTTGGATCGCTGGTTCGATCTATGCCTACTTCGCCAAGGCTCCTGTCGGTAAATACATGGACATTGCAGCTCCTGCGATGTTGGTGGGGCAAACGATTGGTCGAATTGGCGACATCATCAACGGCGAACACTGGTCGCGTGCACTGGATGCCGGTTGGGGTTGGTATTTCACACACCCAAGCAGCCCGGCTCGATTAGGTGCTGAACGGTTCTTCGGCGATCCTGAACGCGCAGTTCACCCTACAGTTGTGTACGAGATCATCTGGAACATGATTGGTCTATTCATTATTACAAAGCTAAAAGGCAAATTGCGGCCTGCTGGTGCGATATGGATGGTCTACATCACTTGGTACTCGGTAGGACGGTTTGCTATCCAGTATTTGCGACTGGACGACGTGAAATTCTGGGGTTTGCAGGAAGCTCACCTAATCGCAATAGCTGTCCTCTCATTCACGATCCCATTCATGATTATGAAAGTTCGCTGGGCTGATACTGGCTTGGACATCGATCCCGATGCGGATAATCGCGGTGCTGGGCGTCGTAAGCGCGATCGCCAACGAGAACAGGCGAAGAGTTAGTGGATGCGCACCTTTAGGTGAGCATCGCTAGATGCGCTGCTTATTTACTGGCGGCGGGTCGAATATCGCGGAGACCAAGCTGGCGGCGGGTCTTTCCGCGCCAGACTTCGGTTCGAAGCTGGTAAGCGATGTCGACGGCTCCGGTACCTAGAGCTCGATCGCCAAGACCGAAGCCTATGGCTTCGACGCGACGTCCGTCCGCGTCGAAGCTAATCTTCAGATGCTTGCCGTCTGCGCCAACTGTACGGACGTCGAGCGGCACTGCGCCGTAAGTTACCAACACTGGCTCTCGGTTGGCCTCTCCGAACGGCTCCATTGCTGAAACGAAGTTCCAGGTGGAGACAGTGAGATCTTCCAATCTCACTTCAGCGTCGGCGTGGAGTGTTGGCACGGCTGGTGCTCCTAAAGCACCCCATGCGGCATGTTTACGAAGGTCATCAAGTAAATCTTGCAATAATTCGTGTTTGATAGAGAATCCAGCTGCTCTGGCGTGACCACCGAATCGTTCGAATTTATCGGCGTGTGTTGATAGGGCGGCGTGAAGGTCGAGCACCGTGTTCGATCTGCATGAAGCACGGGCGAAGCCGTTCACTAACTGGTAAGCAATTGCCGGTTTGCCGGTGAGTTCATTGAGGCGTCCCGCCAGCGGACCCAATAGCCCCATTGGGAAGCCATCGCAGTTGACTGCGACGATCGAATCATCCGAGTTGATGTCGAACTGCGTAGACGCGTGTTCCCAAGCGTCTTGGCTAAGTAAGCGACGCTTATTGTTGTCCGCATCAAGTCGCTCAGCGAGGGCACGAGCTTCCGATACATCGTTAGTTGAAAGAATCTGAAGACTTGGCTCTGCATCTCCCATTCGACCGGGTGCGTTTAGTCGGGGCGCAACGTAGAAAGAAATCAACTCAGACGTGGGTCGACCTGAGGCACCGGGAGCTCGGGAAATGTCCAAAAGAGCACGTAGGCCTGGCAGATCAGTTTGGCCGAGTATTCGAAGACCCTCTCTTACAAGCGTTCGGTTTTCTGATTGGAGAGGAACGATGTCTGCAATCGTGCCGAGTGCTGCAAGTGGTAGAAGTTCTTCTGGAAACGGTCGACCTGAGGCATCGGATAACGCTTGCGCAAGTTTGAACGCTACTCCAGCGCCGGAGTAGTCGACCGACTTTTCCAATCCTTCCGATTCGAGATGAGGATTTACGATCGCAATCGCTTTTGGTCGCTCGGTTTCGATCAGGTGGTGGTCAGTGACCACTGTGTCGATTCCGAGGGAGTTGGCGTAGGCAATTTCATCAACAGCTGTCGAACCAGTATCGACTGTCGTTATTAGGCTTACGCCTGCGTTTGCGAACGAATCAATAGCTTGATTAGATAACCCGTGACCGTCTGTCTCTCTGTTTGGAATATAAGGAATTGCGTTGCCACCGAGCGATCTCACGATCCTGAGCATGATGGCGGTGCCAGTTAGCCCGTCAACGTCAAAATCGCCGAATACTCCAATAATCTCGTCGTTCTTGATCGCTGTATGGATACGTTCAACGGCTATTCCCATGTCAGGAAGACTTCGCGGGTCGAGAAAGTCTTCCATGCCTGACGAAAAGTACTCGGCTACGTCGGCAGATGTTCGTATGCCGCGATTCCACAGTAGACGGGCCGGAAGCGGACCTCTGACACCGGAACCTAAAAATCCTAGGTCTAAATGGAATCCTGGAGGGGGTGGTTCAGCGATTTGCCATTTTCGATCGAGCGTCAATTGGAATACCTCGATCTACTAATTGGAATTATTGCTGGAAGCTCTTGAAAACGAGGCTAGCGTTATGGCCGCCAAAGCCCAATGAGTTCGACATCGCAACGTCGACCTTCTGTTTGACTGCCTTATTTGGTACGTAGTCCAAGTCACAATCTGGATCAACGTCATCAAGATTGATAGTCGGAGGAATTATGCCTTCTTTGATGGCGAGTACTGAGAATGCAGCTTCGATTCCACCAGCAGCACCGAGTAGGTGACCTGTCATAGACTTTGTAGAGCTGATCTTCAGGTTGTACGCGTGGTCACCGTACATTCGCTTCATCGCGATAGTCTCGAATTTGTCGTTGAGAGGTGTCGAGGTGCCGTGAGCGTTGATGTAATCGACATTTTCGGGGCGAAGCTTTGCATCTTCAATTGCCCATTTCATCGCTCGTGCTGCGCCTTCGCCTTCAGGATGTGGCTGAGTGACGTGATGTGCGTCACTTGATGCACCGTATCCGGCAAGTTCAGCAAGTACGTTCGCTCCACGCTTCTCTGCATGTTCGAGCGACTCCAGCACTACAAGCCCGGCACCTTCGCCAAGAACAAATCCATCTCGACCTGAATCGAACGGACGTGACGCAGCTTGTGGGTCATCGTTTCGAGTTGAGAGTGCCATGCACGAGTTGAAGCCGGCGACTCCAATCTCACAGACCGCTGCTTCGGTTCCGCCTGCGATTACGACATCGGCTCTACCTCTCCGGATCATCTCGAGTGCTTCACCGATAGAGTCTGTTCCGGTTGCGCATGCAGATACTGTCGAGAAGTTCGGGCCTTTGGCTCCGATCATCATGGAAACTTGACCAGAAGCCATATCGCCCAACATCATCGGCACGAGGAACGGGCTTACTCGCTTCGGTCCCTTGTTGAGAAGAATCTTGTGCTGTTCCGTGATCGTCATGATTCCGCCGACTCCGCTGCCGATCAACACACCAACCCGATCAGGGTCTTCGTTTGCCATATCGAGTCCAGCGTCTTCAAGAGCTTCGAGAGCTGCAACACAGGCAAACTGGGCGAATCGATCGAGACGTCGAGTTTCTTTTCGACCGAGAATCGGAGCAGCATCGAATTCGTTGACTTCTGCCGCAATGCGGCTCTCAAAACCTTCAGCATCGAACAGTGAAATATAGTCGATTCCTGATTTGCCTTCGAGAAGGCTGTCCCATGTGGTTTTACGATCTAAACCTACTGGGGTGACCAGTCCGATTCCTGTGACAACGACGCGATCTGTCATTTAGTGACCTCTAGGTATCCACTCAAAGCTATTCTCTTCGTGGTGCTCCGCTTCAACAGTCCGAGTTCACGAACTGCCAACTTCATAAATTACGATTGAGCGAGTATAACAATGTAGCCATCTAAACTAGTGCTCAATCGTGTGTTCTGGGAAACGTATTTCGTTTCTGTTGGAAAGTGACCAGATCTCCCCGTGGGCCGATCGAGGGCTAGTTCCCAATTCTCGTTTAACGAAAGAGCCGCCCCTGGTCGAAGGGACGGCTCTCTATCGAAAGACTTTCTAACTGCGTGGCAAGCAGGTTAGAAGTCGACTGGACGTAGTTCAATGTTTCCGTGTCGGCGTTCAAGGTAACCAGCAGTTTCGTGGTAGCCGTGTGCGAAGACCATGAGCCAGCCTTCCTTTTCACATCTATCGAGAAGTTCCTTCTTCATCGCCAGCGTCTGATCTGGGTATCGATCAAATGCCGTGATGTAGGGCAGGGGAAGGTGGTTGGGAGTTGGAATCAGGTTGGCAAGGTAGATGATTCGTTCACTACCTGTGTTCACCAGTACAACTTGGTGACCTGCTGAGTACCCGTCTGTAACGATTGTGTGTACACCTGGTACTACTTCGGTATCTCCATCGAGAAGAACGATCATTCCTTTGGCGTCGAGGGTCTTGAGGTGCTCAACTCCAGTTCCATAAATAGGAACTGATCGTTCGTTAGGTGCGAAAGCTTCTTCCCATGCGCTGCGCTGTACTAGGTACTTCGCTTTTGGGAATGTAGGAATGATCGTGCCTTCACGATCCAAACGAGTAGCGCCACCACTGTGGGAGAACGCTAGGTGGGTGAGGATCACGAAGTCAATGTCTCGTGCACTCACGCCCTGGTGACGTAGGTTCCTGAGCAATTTAGATGAAGAGTGGCCGTAGATTTCTCGAGTGATTTCAGGCTCTTTGTTGCCAATTCCGGCATCGACGAGAATGTTCGAATTAGGAGTCTTGATCAAGAGAGAGTTGAGACCGAGGCGTACTCGGTTCTTGCGGTCAGGCTTTGCATCCCGTTCCCACAGAATCTTCGGAACTGGGCCAAACATTGGACCACCGTCCAGTAAGAACGTTCCATCACTCACAAGCTTTACCGCAACACTGTTGCTATTGGTAGTCATTCTGACGCCTCCAAGACCACACCTGGTCTTATTTAAAATCTATGCAAGAGCGGACACTCATTGCGTTTTGGCGCCGTTGACCCGGTTGCCCGGGCCACGGCTATGTAATTGGAATTCATGGAATCCCTTCAACTTCGAGAGCGGTGTAGGCCATCGAACTGTTCGACACACGGAACCGTATTGGTTTTTGGGTATTTCATACAAGGTACGTTCGTACTCATTTTTTAGTTATTACCTAATTATTGTTTCGAACAAGTTCAAAACTAGATATAAAATACTAGTTCAAATGAGTATGGTCACTTACGCGTAGTTACGCGCGTAAATTATGCAAGGTTGCCGCTGCTGGAACGGCATAAATACAATCCACGCGGAGTCGCTGCACATGACGGCCACCGTCTAATTCAACCCAAGATCGTTGTTTACGATTGAGCACTGATACCCGAGAATGCGTGCGGTCGCCTGCAGGAGTTAGATAGTTCGAATTGTTGGTGCAGACGCGGCTGGCGCTACACAAAGAAAAATTGGGAGATGAATCTGTTGGAAATCACAGTCGTTCAAAGCGATGTAACCGAGATAAAAGCCGATGTTCTGGTTGTGAACCTATTTGAGGGCGTGACTTCTCCAGTTGGAGCCACTGGGGCAGTTGATTCGGCTCTTGGGGGGCTGATATCTGAACTGATATCCGATGGTGAAATATCAGGGTCTGCAAGTGAATTAACGCTAATTCACACTCCAAATTCTACGTACCCCAACTTCAAGCCTTCTCGAGTACTGGTCGCTGGACTAGGTTCTAGTAAAGGATTCAACACTGACAACGCTCGGAAAATATCAGCCGGCGTGATACGGAAACTCAGGGCTGTGGGCGTTCAAAGTGCTGCGACGATCGTTCATGGAGCGGGAATCGGGGATCTTGACGTCGTATCCAGTTCTCAGGCTGTTGTTGAAGGCGCTCTACTAGGCGCATACCGATTCCTCAAGTACCGCACAACCGACAAAAAACGGAAGTCTGATGTAGAGCAGCTCACCATAGTTGAATCTGATTCATCAAAAATTTTATCGATACAGGCCGGGGTAGATAGAGGAATTGCGTACTCGGAAGCCGAAGTTCTTGCGCGTGACCTTGTAAATGAACCTGCAAACAAGCTATCTCCAGCCGATCTAGCGGACACTGCAATTCGCGTCGCAACAGAGAATAGCCTCGAATGCACGGTTCTTGAAGAAGCCGACGTCACGGCGCTCGGAATGGGAGCCTTTGTAGGCGTATCTCAAGGCGGACCACGTCCTCTAAAGTTCATTCACCTTACCTATGAAGGTGATAAGCCAAACGCGGAAAACAACCTGTGGCTGATCGGCAAAGGAATCACCTTTGACAGTGGCGGAATTTCGCTGAAGCCCGGTGCTGGTATGGGCAAAATGAAAGGCGATATGGGAGGCGGCGCATCAGTTATCGCCGCGATTCAAGCTATCTCTCGACTGAAACCTGAGTTGAACGTGCACGTGGTTTGCGCGGCTACCGACAACATGCCCGGAGGTTCGGCGCAGCGACCTGGAGACGTTGTTACGGCTATGAACGGCATGACGATCGAAATTGACAACACGGATGCTGAAGGTCGACTGACTTTAGCCGATGCCATCGGGTATGCAAAATCTAAGGACGCCGTTCGGATTGTCGATGTTGCGACGTTGACTGGTGCGGCTCGAGTAGCGCTGGGAGACGGCGTCAGCCCTGTGTTCGGTAATGACGACGAACTGGTGAACGCAGTGCTGGAAACTAGTGAGGCTGTTGGTGAGTCGATGTGGCGCCTACCCCTCGATTCAGTCACCAAAAATCAAAACGCCTCGAAGATAGCGGATTTGAAGAACACGGGAGGACGCGGTGGTGGATCAACCACCGCTGCTCATTTCATAGCTGATTTCGCTGGTGATACTCCATGGGTACATATAGACGTTGCCGCAACGTCCATGCTGGACAGCACAAGAGGCTGGATGACCGCGGGTGCAACGGGTGTTCCGACTCGTTCATTGATTGAACTCGCTATGAAACTTGGGAAGTAAAACAACAGGTATACATGAGTGGATAAATCAAAAAACAACGCTAAAAAGAAAACAGCGTGAGGTTCGGAAGCGAGCGTCTCGCTAGATCGGCAATCGAGGTTGAAATTCAAGCGGATTCAAATTGACCGCCTGTTGCACCGATGCTAGCGTTTAAGGTCTGTGGTGGGCGTAGTGAAGAGGTTATCACGCTAGGTTGTGGCCCTGGAGACGAGGGTTCAATTCCCTCCGCTCACCCCATATTTTCAGTTCAAATGACCGGGTTATTGAACCAAACAGAGTCGGTCTGTTTCTTGAGATTTTGGCGTACAACCAACGCCTGAATTCGATAGGAGTGAACTCATTACGGGAACGATAAATCGAACCCGTTCAGTGCGCCCGTAGCTCAGTGGATAGAGCATCTGGCTTCGAACCAGAGGGCCGGGGGTTCAAATCCCTCCGGGCGTACCATTTTGAGAATATAAGAGACCTCTCCAGTGATGGAGGGGTCTCTTTTTGCCCTAAAGCTGGAACTGGTTTGTCGAAACTGAGAGAGTAGATTCGTATCTCACAGATAACGATATATCCCGTATAAAAACGCACAGCGCGAGCTAACCATGAAATTAGGAATTCTCTCCCGCACCCTGGTCTTTACTCGACTCGATGCCTAGTCGAGGCTGCTCAACAACGTGGGCACGATGTACAAGTGATCGACTACTTGCGTTGTTACATCGACATCACTTCTAGGCGCCCGCAAGTTCTGTATCGAGGTGAGTCACTAGATTTAGACGCTGTGGTTCCTAGAATTGCATCACGCCGAACTTTTTATGGAACTTCAGTAGTAAGACAGTTCGAAATGATGGGGGTCTACACAGCCAATGAGTCTCAGGTAATAAGTCGTTCGAGAGATAAGTTACGGTCGCTGCAGATTCTCTCTAGAACTGATGTGCAAATGCAGCGCAGAGGCTTCGCACAAGAAAGCCTGGAAACTAAAGGCTTTATTGACGCAGTAGGTCGCCCACCGCTCGTTGTAAAGCTCTTACAAGGCACTCAGGGTGTTGGCGTCGTACTTGTTGAGTCGAAATCTGTTGCCAGATCGGTTGTCGATGCCTTCAGGCAACTTGAAGCCCACATTGACTCTGGCGCGCAAACATCATCGATTCACGCATTTCGTCCGAGGTTTAGCCAAAAAGACGACGGAGAGTGGGTGTCGTTCGAAATTCACCCACGACGCCGTAATCGTAAAGACGCTGTTCGAGTAAAAGCAAAAGTCAAAACACGCCGACGCATTCGCAGTTCTAACGGCAAAAGTGAACTCAGACCCATTATCGAAACGACCATGACTATGGGTGGCGAGACTTTCGTCGCTGGGCTAACTTTGGCGAATCGTTACTTGATGGCGTACCGCATGATTTTGGGAAGATCAGCGATTAGAGGGCGATTTACGATCGACCCCAGCAAGTCCTACTTGTTCGGTGAGTAGAATCGGGTTCTCCACGGCTACACAGCGTCGCTATCCACTGAAATGGGCGTTATCATTCGTCGCCGAAGTTAGTTTGCATTTCATTAACGGAGTAAATACATGCCGCAAGATGTCGTTCGGTATGGATTATTGTCAACCGCTCAGATAGGAATCAACGCCCATCTGAAGGCTTCTTACGATTCTAAGAATTCAGAAATCGTGTCCATCTCGTCTCGCACAGCAGCAAAAGCTGAAGCTGCTGCAAAAGAACACGGCATCGGTCGCTGGTATGGATCTTACGAAGAGCAGCTTGCCGATCCCGACATGGACGCCGTGATTAATTCTCTTCCAAACGGTATGCACTGTGAATGGACGATCAAAGCAGCTGAAGCAGGCAAGCATATCCTTTGTGAAAAGCCGTTGGCTGTTTCGGCAGAAGAGTGTCAGCGAATGATTGATGCGGCGAACGCTAACAATGTCGTTCTCGTCGAAGCTTTCACACACCGGTGGAATCCGCACATGCGAATGGCCCGCAAGCTTATCGCCGAAGGTGCGATTGGAGATGTTCAGACCGTCGACTCAGCACTGTGTTTCAACATCGCTGAACCAGATGGAAACGTTCGTTTTTCCGCAGAACTTGCTGGTGGCGCACTTTGGGACGCTGGTTGCTACGCCGTTTATGCCACTCGATTTGTAATGTCGGCAGAACCGGTGCAGGTCGTCGGAATGTCTAACGACTCAGGAAACTGGGGTATCGACACTACGTTTTCCGGCACGATGAAATTCGCGAATGGTGCGATCGGCAATATCACCACAAACATGGAACAGCCGTTCCGTTGCTACATCACGGTCGACGGTTCAAAAGGTCGAATCGAGATCCCGGGTATGTTCGACGATTCAGGTCCGATCATCATAAAGCGTGGTGATGGACGAAACGGTCGCCAAGAAGAGATCATCGCAACGCCTTCGCCAAACCGGTTCTCAGTTCAATTTGATGAGTTCTCCGAGTGCGTTCTTACCGACAAGAAGCCTGAATTCCCCGCTGAAGATGGACTACGCAACACAGCCGTTGTTGAAGCGCTCTACAAGTCAGCAAGTACAGGCAATTCAGTCGACCTGAATCTGTAAGCGATAGTCGTACACGCGTCTTACCAATAGCGTAATATTCGCCGGCTACTCGCTATTGTTATTAGTTTTTCAGGTGTAATTGACGATGTACCCAAGTGACGTTCGACAGAAATTGGCGACCGGGAACCCTGTTCTCGGAACCGGAATGTTTACGCGTGAGCCGTTCGTTGCGCAATCGATTTATCAGACCGGTGCCGACTGGGTTTGGATCGATCAAGAACACCAACCTGTAGGCACTGAATCAGTGGGAACCATATGTGTTCAGGGTCGCCAGAACGGTAGTGCGCCAGTGATCCGTGTTCCTTGGAACAATCCTGGAGACATCAAGAAGGCCTATGACGTGGGCGCTGTTGGTGTGATGGTCCCACAGATCGACACAGCTGACGACGCTAAAAATGCAGTTAGCTGGGCGAAATATCCACCTCTTGGCATGAGAGGGATTGCACCGTATTTCGCTGGCTATCTTGGACTTTCAGATCAAGACATCATCGACAATGCCAATGACGAAACGATCTTGATGCTCCAGATGGAAAGCGTAGAGGCGTACGAGAATCTCGACGAAATTCTCGCTATTCCTGGATACGAAGTTCTTCTCGTTGGACCTACTGATCTTTCAGCTTCACTTGGGGTAAACGGAGATATTCACAACTCGAAGGTTGAGAACATCATGTCGGATGTCGCACAGCGAATAAAAGGCACGGGTAAATACCTCGCTACAACTTTCGGTGACGTCGATGACTGTCGACGCTGGATCGGCGAGGGCTACCAGATGATGAATGTTTCGAGCACACTTGCTCTCGGAACTATACAAACCAAGGAAATCTACGCCGAACTCAGGGAGACCTACAAAGCGTAGGTATGAGTCAGTTTTAGATACAAAAAAACGGCGGGAGAAATCCCGCCGTTTTTAGTTAATTAGTTCAGATGAATTGGCTAGTCCATGTGGAGCGCAACTCGTTGAGCTTGTGTCCCAGCGTCCTTGCCTTGCCATTCTGCGAACTCGAACGCCTCGTTCACTTGATCGAGAGCAAACGTATCCGAAACAACGTCCATCAGCTGGTACTTATCTTTGGTCTTGACGAGGAACTGCAGCGCAGCTTCGATCACCCAAGGATTGTAGTGAACTGTACCGACCCATTTAGTCTGGTTACCGATGACTTTTCCGGCTGGAATAGTCAGGCTACCGCCTCCGATGTTTCCGATATCTAGGTATGAACCGTTGATTCGTACCATGTCTAGACCTTCGTAAGTAGCTGCGGCAATACCAACAACTTCAACAACAACGTCGGCACCAATTCCGCGAGTTAGCTCACGAATACGTTCTACACGTGATTCAGGAGTTGGGTACTCATTCATCGATATCGTCGATGTGGCACCACACTTCATTGCGCGGTCGAGACGGCTCTGTTGACCGTCGATAACAATGATCTGGCTTGCGCCTCGCTCTGCGGCTACGGCAGTGGCATAAATACCTAATCCACCAGCACCCTGAACAACAACGGTGTCGCCAAATGCAACTCCGACTCGTTCGAGTCCAAATAGCACCTGAGCTAACGCACAGTTGACTGCCGGAACGGCTTGGCTAGGAAGCTCGTCTGGAACCTTATAAGCGTAGTGGCCGGGCTGGAGGTAGAAGTACTCAGCCATTCCGCCGTCACAGTATGCGTAGTCGTCGAGACCGACCATGTTTCGCCTTGAGCGGAACGTGCAAGCGTGATGTTCGCCACGAATGCAGTGGTAGCAGCGATTGCATGGGAAGAAGAACGGGAATGCGACCCGGTCGCCCTCTTTCAAAGGCCTGCGCAATGAATCAGTGTTGATCCCATTGCCAAGTGAATGAACGACTCCAGTGAACTCGTGACCAAGAATACGACGCTTCGAGAGTGGCGGCCCATCTCCATCACCACGCCATACGTGTAGATCAGAGCCACAAACGACTGCGTCAGTGTTCTTGATTAGGATTCCACCCGTTTCGATTTCGGGTGTGGGCAGAGTTTCGAGCTCGAACGGCTTGCCCGGTTCTGTGAAAACGGTAGTTAGGCCCTGGGGCATAAGTAATTCTCCGGATTGGGAATTCGTTAGTAAATCGCTCGAAGAAATCTAGGCTTATCTAGTGATTTAGGCAACTGGCGCGGAGAATGAAAACGGACGAATCCTGACAATTGCGCGATATATCGTTGACATTCATAACCGGAATCAATGCGACTTCATTCGTCTCAGGGGTATACTCCGCCGGTTTTACACGTTCATTCGAGGGTTCGATCTCTGCTAAGCAGAGGGCTACCGGAATGAACTAATCCAGATAAGGACTGCAAGAATTGCTGGAACGATTTCACGTACCAAGTGATGTAGCTGTACATGTCGATATCGACGACATGCACGCCACTGTGACCGATATTTTTCTAAAGATGGGTATGCCCGCCGACGAGGCAGACAAAGCTTCCGAAGTGTTGGTTTACGCCGACATTCGAGGTATTGAAACCCACGGCGTTTCGAACATGCTTCGTCGATACGTTGAGTCGTTTGGAGAGGGGGGAATCAACCCCACTCCGAAGCCGAAAATTATTCGAGAAATGCCAGCGGCCGCAACGCTCGACTGCGACAACGGTCACGGTCTTGTTGTCGGTCCGATGGCGATGAATATGGCGATTGAACGAGCGAAGATTTACGGGATCGGAACTATTACCGCCAACAACGGTGTTCACTTCGGTGCAGCCGCCTATCACGCAGCTATGGCCATTCCGCACGGAATGATTGGTGTTTCCATGACCACCGGTGGAATGAGTGTTCTTCCTGTCGACGGAGCGAAGCCGATGTTTGGTCTCAATCCAATTTCGATTGCGGTTCCAACGAACAGTGAGGCACCGTTTATCTTCGATGCTTCTATGAGCTCGGTTGCAGGAAACAAGATCGCTCTCGCGAAACGACTTGGCGTCGACGTCGCACCGGGTTGGATTGCTGGCGCAGACGGCATTCCGATCATGGAAGAGAGTCCGGTTCCAGACGAGTTCTTCATGCTGCCATCTGGCGGAACCCGTGAAGGCGGAGCCCACAAGGGTTCGAGTATGGGTATTTGGGTAGAAATCATGTGTGCGCTTCTCGGATCATCAGGCGCTGGTCCAAATCGTCGAGGCGGTGCTTCCCACCACTTCATCGCATACAACATCGAGGCGTTCGCCGATCTTGAAGAGTTCAAGAGCGAGATGGATATCTACATGAACGAGATCAAGAGCACTCCGCCGATCCCGGGTAAAGACCGAGTCCTGTACGCAGGATTGCCTGAGCATGAAGAAGAGATTGAACGACGCGCTAATGGAATTCCTTATCACCCTGAGGTGATTGACTGGTTCCGCGGAATCACCGGCGAACTCGACATTCCATGGCGACTAACTAACAACTAAATCAGGAGTATCACTATGCCAAAACGAATTAATAAATGTATCGAGTTACTCGAAGCGGGTCAGCCGTTCTACGCGACTCATCCAACGGAGTTAACCTACGACGCTGGTGTGAAAGATTCCCAAACATGGGCCGACATGCTCATGATGGATTTTGAACACCACGCGTTCGATATTGTTGGTCTCACTAACTACATGCGTGGTCTCAAAGACGGTGGCCCAACTCCAAGTGGTCACTTGACACCAACCGTTCTTTGCACGCTTCCTTCTAACGCTATTACGCCACAAGAAGTGCGCTACAACGCTTGGCAGTCACGACACGTACTGTCGACAGGTGCGCACGGAATTTTGCACACGCACACACGAACTGCTGAATCGGTAAAAGCTTTCGTTCAGACCACACGATACCCGTTCCAGACCATCGAAAAAGATGTGATTGGTGAGGGACTTCGTGGCTCAGGTGGCCAAAAGCCTTCTAATGAAATTTGGGGACTCGACACGGCTGAGTATGCTCGACGTGCCGACCCGTGGCCAATGAACCCAGAAGGTGAACTCATCCTCGGGCTGAAGATCGAAGACCGGTACTGCCTGGAAAACGTCGACGAAATTGTCGAAGTTCCGGGAATAGGTTTTGCTGAATGGGGACCTGGAGACATGGGAATGTCGCTTGGCCACCCCGATGCTCACGACCCTCCTTACCCAGCGGACATGAACGATGCTCGGGATCGAATCAATGCAGCGCTCACCCGTAAGGGCATTGGCTTCTACGCAAGCTGGGCAGATGACAACATGACGCTGGAAGAGAAAGTCGACTACTCGATTGACGTACTCGGCGTGAAAATGATGGGTGCGACTAAAGAGTGGGCAGAGTACGGTCGAAAGAAGACCGGACGAACGATGCCCTGGTAGTCGTTTCATCGACTTTCCTAGTGTCTGGTAGCGATATTGGACACACCAAGCTGTAAATTGAGTCGAGCTCGTGAAAGCGGGCTCGACTCGCGTTTAGACCAAACCGAAACGGTATACGAATCTCAGGAACTCATAATATGAAAGTACTTGTAACTGGTGGATCCGGAATTGTGGGTCACTACGTGATCGACGAGCTCTACAAATTGGGCCATGAAGTGGTAAATGCCGACAAGTTCCGTATGACCAGCAACTTGGGGCATAGCGGAACGACCGGACAACTAGCTAGCGCGGATGCTGCGGTTAATATGCGCGAGAACTGGCCGAATATTCCGACGTTCTTTGAGGTCGAAATTTCCGATTATGGTCAGGTCATTTCTGCGATGGACGGCTGTGATGCTGTTATCTCGTTGGCATCTCGTCCCAGCGCCGCAAATTACGTTGAAGAAGATGTTATTAAAACCAACACGATGTCGATGTGGAACGTGTGCCGAGCGGCGGAGCAGCTCAAAGTAAAGCGAGTTGCGTTGGGCTCTTCGTACAACTCCGTTGGTGCGATGGGAACTGCAGCACGTTGGGCGCCGAACGAGGTCAAGCCACCCGAGTACTTCCCAATGGATGAGAAGGTGTACACACGCTCTGAAGACCCATATTCAATCGCTAAGTGGCTCGGAGAGGAGATTGGTGAAGCTTTCTCACGACGATCACCTTGGATGGCTATCGCGAGTATGCGGTTCAATGGGATGTGGGATGACGCTTACTTCAGGCATCTTCAGGCGGACCCGATCACCGATCCGTGGACTCGCTGTCAGGGATTCTGGACTTACCTCCACATTCGGGATGCGGCGCGTGCCTGTGTTCAGTCTGTAGTGAACGAGAACTGGAATGGTCACCACCGATTCTTCCTAAACGCGAAAGACACGATGCTGAACATCCCAACGATGGAAGCAATCAAGACGGTCTATCCTGATGTTCCACTCAAAAAGGAATTCGACGGATTCGAAGCACCGCTTTCGATTCAAAACGTTACTGACGTCATTGGCTGGGAGCCGATTTACTCGTGGCGTGACGAACAGTTTAGTTCGTAAACGATCCGCAAAGACGATTATCGGTTCAATCTGAACAAGCGCCGCACAACGTAAACTAGCGTTATGTGCGGCGCTTTCGTTTATGCATATGTCGGCGGAGTTCGTTACCAAGTGATGGGTAGCGGAGTAGAGCGCGCCGTAGTCGGCGACCTTATAGACCGAAGACCTGACTTAGGTTCACGATTCAATATTCGTCCAAGTCAGGACGTGGTCACGATCGTCAGTGAAGACGGCCGACTAATCGCTAAACCGATGCGGTGGGGACTAATACCGAACTGGGCCAAGCCTGAAAAATTACCTCGAAGTACTTTCAATGCCCGAGATGATCGGCTGGCTGATTCAGGCATGTGGCGAGGTCCATTCAAGCGAAGCAGGGGAGTTGTTCCAGCAAACGGTTTCTTCGAGTGGAAGAAGCCTGACGGGTCTAAGCAGCCGATGTATATCACCCCTAAAGAAGGCGAGACTCTGCAATTCGCCGCGGTGTACGACTCGTGGATAAATGAACATGGAGAAACTATAGATTCGTGCGCAATAGTTACGACTGATGCGAACGACTTCATGTCGACGATTCACGATCGAATGCCAGCGATTCTCAACGAAGAAACGGTTTCTCTCTGGCTCGATCCAGCGACTACTGAGGCGGGCTGTCTTCAGTCGATCTTATTGCCCGCTTCCAACGACCTGCTGAAGGCTATTCCGGTGTCGACGAGAGTTAATTCGTACAATAACGACGATCGAGGATTGCTGAATGAAGTGGTGAAGGACGAACCCGCAGGCGATCAGCGACAGTTAGGCTTGTTCGATAATCAATACTAATAGCTATTCTCTCAATCATGCAAATCCCCCCCGACCAATCTGAAGAACAGCCAAACGAACCATCCACCGAAGATCTAGTGAACAAGGTGTACGGTCCTTCACAGACCGATATCGATCGTTCTTGGGACGGTTATGAAAGTGATGGCAGCAGCCGGAAGCTTGGGGGAATGGTTTGGAAAGCGACCATTGTGATCGTTTCGGTCGTCATTTTGGCTTCATTATCTATCGGAATATTGGGCCCGCTTTTTGGTGGAGGCAACAATACGTCGCAGCCCGCTCCACCTGAACGTATATCTGCCGAAGTTTTGCGCGTGATTGATGGTCGAACGATAGTGGTCGATGCCGGCGACGGAGAAATGACAGTGCGTCTAATAGGTATCGAAACAAAGCCTTTTGGTGATCCGTTCCATGACTACGCCCAGCAAGTTACCGAAAGTTGGATCGATGGCAAGGCGGTCATTTTGGAAACGGACCAGCGCGACGGCGATGATCAGGGTCGCTTTATGCGATACGTATTCCTCGAAACCGTCATGATTAACGCTGCGCTAATCTTGAACGGATTGGGTACGTCCGATACCGAACATCCAAATGTTCGCTACGACGGCTATTTGACAGATATGGAACGTCAAGCTCGAGATTCAGGTGCCGGCATCTGGGACGAAAGATTTCAAGTTGACACTCCAGATTCAGAAGTTTGGCTTCGATCCCATGGCAGACAGAGCACGATATCCAGTTGAACCTACCTAGTGCGTCGCAAGAAAGCCGCTCAACGCAGCGTTTCAGTTCGGTAATTTCAAATCCGTCGTTCCGGCGTCTTTGGGGGATCGGCATTGCGTCGACCACAATGCGCTGGATGGAGACCGTAGCCCTTGGTATTTTCGTCTTCGAACTTACTGGATCACCGTTTTGGGTAGCAGTTGTCGGGTTCCTACGCATGATCCCCATGTTGCTACTGGGGCCAACGATTGGATTGATTTCCGATCGTGTGAATCGAAAGATCCTCATGGGATCTACCCTCGGAACGCTGTCAGGCGTTTACGTGGTCATGGCGCTGTTGGTCATCAGCGGACGAATCGAACTTTGGCACATATGCATCGGCGCCACACTAGCTGGAGTGATGTGGGCAACCGATTTTCCAGTGCGCCGTGCGATGATCGGTGATGCGGTTGGTCAGGATCGCATCTCCACTGCGATCGGTATCGACATGGCGAGCAGTAACTTTTCTCGCGTAATCGGGCCTCTCGGTGCCGGAGCATTTTTAGCCACTCTCGGAGTTGAAGCTGCTTACATCACTGGAGCGGTATTGTTCGCGCTTGGATCGATGCTTGCATTTTCACTGCCAGACCTAGAACACGTTCGCAGGCCAGCAGGTAGCGATGGCGGATACTTCGCAAATCTCTCAGAGGGTCTAAAGCACGTAAGGGCGGATCAAATAATAGTGGTCACGCTGATCATAACGATCGTGATGAATATCTTCGGCTTTCCGTACCAACACATGGTTCCGGTGATCGGCGCCGAAACTCTTCAGGTTGGACCGCTTCTTATCGGAGTGTTGCTTGCAACTGAAGGCATTGGAGCAACAACAGGTTCACTTGTGATCGCCCTAAAAGCGCGACCGAGCGGCTATACCAAGATCTACTCGGTAGGTTCGGTGCTATTTCTGCTGGCGATTCTTTTGTTCTCATTGGCCCCGTCATTCTGGATGGCGCTACCTATTCTTCTAATTGGTGGCTTCTCGATGTCTGGGTTCGCAACCATGCAGAGCATCATAGTAATCACATCAACACCGACTGAGATTCGAGGTCGGGTACTAGGTGTTCTTGCAGCATCGATTGGAACCGGCCCAATCGGAGCGTTGTTGGTTGGCGGGATGGCGGTTTGGTGGGGAGCGAACAACGCTGTGACCATCATCGCAATAGCAGGTCTTATTCTCACAATAATTTCGTTGTTGATATGGCCATCATATTTGCGAGGTGTAATTAGAGGGCAGCCGGCAATGTCAGACGAGAGAAATTGATGATGTATAACCAATCATATTCGCTGATAGCACTCGACATCGATGGCACGATGATCGGTGAAGACCGAGTAGTAAAACCCGAGCTAATTGAAGCGATTGAGCGTGTTCAAAATACGGGTGCTGTGGTTTCGGTTTCAACTGGTAGAACTCTCAAGCCCGCACTGAGAATCGCTAAAGAATCAGGAGCAGCAGGTCCTGTCATCTGTTTTCAAGGCGCGATGACTTACGATCAGGTCACGAAAAATGCGATCCGTCATGAGCGACTCGATCAAGATGTGACCTCGAAGGCGATAGCAGCGCTCATGTCGGTCGTGCCTGAAGTGATGATGTTCTTAGGCGACGATGTTTGGGTTGAGCAGCGTTCCGAATGGACTAACGCTTACGGGGAGCGAATGGGCATTGCAATTCGTAACATCGACTCACTGATCAGGATGGCAGACAAAAAGCCTACGGCAATCGTGGGTGTTGGCGATCCTAGTATCATCGAGCCTCTAGTCGAGAAACTTCACTCCCAACTCAATGGTTCTGCTTTAGTCACTCACTCGTTGCCAATGTTTTGTGAAGTAGAAGCAATCGGCGCAGGCAAAGACCTTGCGGTTGAGCATCTTACGAAACTCTTGAACGTCGATCGTTCGGGTGTAATAGCCGTAGGGGACGGTAAAGGCGATCAATCGATGATCGAATGGGCCGGACTTGGCGTGGCGATCGAGGGTGGTCATCCTGACACAATACGTTCGGCAGATCAGGTAATTGACATTCCTGAGCGCTCAGGACTGGTAAATTTCCTTAACGATCTCTTGAACACCGGTAAATTCGGCCCTCCCAATTAATACGGTAATTTGTATCGACCAAAACTCAGGCACTTAGGTAGGAATTCTTGAAAGACGTAATCGTACTCGGTGGACTCAATATGGATTTGATCGTGGACACTCCGCGTCTAGCCGGTCCCGGTGAAACGTCTGAAGGCACACGGTTTTACACAACCCCGGGAGGCAAGGGCGGTAATCAGGCCGTGGCTGCTGCACGTTTGGCTCAAAGTCCGGGAACGGTCAAGATGGTCGGACGTATAGGCGATGATAGCTTCGGCAAAGAGATGGCCCGGTTCATGAGGGACGAAGGAATCGACATATCGTTGCTCCGTAAGACCGAAAATATTGCATCTGGGATCGCAGTCATTTTCATACTGCCTGATGGCGAAAATCACGTGAATCCGGTTTACGGCGCGAACGCCCTATGTGATTTGCAGCAAGCAAACGACGTTCGGGACGGTCTGAGTTTCGCAGGCGTATTGCTTTGTCAGCAGGAAGTGCCGCTTTCGACTACCAAATCAGCGATCGACGCGGCAGCAAGAGTGGGAATCCCTGTAGTTCTTGATCCAGCGCCAGTCCGCGAAGTTCCAGTCGGATTCTACGATTCGGTAACAGTGCTGACCCCAAATCAAGGCGAAGCATCATCGATGGCAAACATCGATGTGATCGATGAGATTTCGGCTAAAAAAGCGGCCATAGCTATCCGAAACACTGGAATCGAGACTGTGATCGTAACTCTCGGTGACCAAGGTGCATGGGTTGAATCTGATGGCATATCTGAGCTACTTGCACCGTTCAATGTTCCGGTCGTCGCTACGGTCGCCGCTGGCGACGCGTTTAATGGCGGTCTTGGTGTCGGCATTGCATCGGGAATGTCTCTCCTCGATGCGGCGAGGTTGGGAATGGCGTCAGGTGCGCTGTGCGTCGGTCGCGATGGTGCACAAGAGGCCATGGGGACTCGGGACGAAGCAGAAGCTCTATTGGGCACTCGGAGCTAACCAACACTATTGGATATTCGGTGGATCGCCCGAGATGTCGGCGATCTTTGTGACGCCGGCTGCGCTCATCAGCTTTGATAGTCGTTTGTTTATACGTGATGGAAGCCCGGGCCCTTCGTAGATGAATGCTGTGTACAACTGCACGGCGGAGGCTCCTGATGCGAGTAGTTTCCAAACGTGCTCGCCAGTAGAAATACCGCCACAAGCGATAATTGCAACTTCGCCTTGAACCTGAGCTTGGATATCGACGATCATCAGCTCGGTGTGCTCGAACAATGGCGCTCCACTGAGACCGCCTCGTCCGACCTGCAGTCTGCTACTTTCTATCGGGTGAGTATTTGCAATAACCAGTCCGTCCACGCCGGCGTCGACTGCGGTGGCTGCCAGCTTCAACAACTCGCGCCGATTATCATCGTCACGCGGCCACGGTGGGAGTTTAACGAAGAGCGGAACTTGCTTCTCAGCAACTAATCCTTCGATCAGTCCGCGAAGTCGTGCAGGTTCGTGAAATATTCGCAGACCGGCCGTGTTTGGACTACTGATGTTGAGTTCGATACCTGATACGAAATTCTGCGACCGTTGTAGGCATTCGAAGATTTCGTCTTCGATCGTCCCGGAAATGCTGAGTAGCACGCGTTTTTTATAGCGCTGTGAGTTTTGGAGACGCATGACCGACGGTTGAAGCCCTTGGCCAGGGAACCCCATCGAATTCATCACGGCTCTTTGTTTGGGCAGTCTCACCATTCTAGGCTTGGGATTCCCAGGGCGTGGTGCAAGGGTAACGGTTCCACCAGTTGTGAATCCGAACCCTATATTTAATACCGACCCTAGCACCTTGCAATCTTTGTCGAATCCCGCGGCCATGCCGATTGGCGTTGGCAGTTTGATCCCTGCGAGATTTATTTCGAGCTTCGCGTTGCTGGCGCCATTCGAGATCCGGAATGTGTTCCATACTCCCGGTAATCTGAGAGCGGTTTCGGCAGCTTTATGCGCGCCTTCTGGAGGAAGTCGGAAAATTAGTGGTTTTGCGACCAGACTGTAGATACTCGTTTTACCGCTCCCACATCATCACAACTTCAGCGTCGTAATATTCAAATAAGATGTTATGTTCAGAATAACCATAAGTAAGATGTTAATCGTCCCCAACGCGTAACTCGACTCGGTTACGGCTGAAAATGGCACAACAGGCAAAGGTCTGACCAGAACAAATGACACTCGAATATCAAATAGGCGATGCTGCTGATCCCAAGGGACACGCCTTGATCTATTTCAAAGATGGGTCGAATCCGGATAGTGTCGGTGCTTCTTACGTAGTGATCCTGCCGGTGTCTGTCGATATCAGTAAGTATGTTCCACCGTTCTTAGCCGGACAGGTCGAGCAACTTGGCTCAGGTGATATGTCGTCATTCGCTTTTCCCCCAGCACCGGAACCAGTTGAGTCTGAGGAATGGTTGCGCAAGACAGCCGAGAAGCGCGGCGATGATCTGTTGTTTGGCGGGGCTGCCAATCTGACTGATGTGACCTCGCTTATGGAAGTGGTCGCCGGTATTTCCGCTGAGTACGCTGCTCAATACGACGAAAAATCCCGGATCGCTGGGAGTGAATTAGGGCGAGTCGACGCCGGGACGCCTGAAGGCACCGAGTCAATCGGAAGTGCTGCTCCGGTGGACGTTGACGTCAACGATGTGATGTACGGCATGATGTCTGAACCTGATTTGCTAACCGAGTTGACTACGTTGATGGGACGATTCCAGTACGAATCGAGTGGAGGAGATTCAGTCGGCGCGCGCGAGAGCGAGTCGAAAATTCGTTCGATCGCAAAACATGTGCCTGACAACCGTCGAATCGATTTGTTGATCGAAGCGGCAACTGACGGCGGCGAGAACTCTGCAAAGAAAGCGCAGCTCTACTTGGAGCGCGCATTCGCCATGTACCGCGAGGATTACACCCGGGTTCACACGATCGAACAGGAAATTCAGGCGCTCGCAAGCGACTAGTTATCTAACTCAATACTGATTTGAGTTGATCTGTAGTGATATTTCCGCCGCTAGCGATAAGCACGACTCGCTTACCTCGAATTTGATCTTTCATGTGGATAGCTGCCGCAAGTGAAGCCGCACCTGCGTGTTCGACGAGCGTTCGAGTAGCGTGAACATACGTCTTTATGGCGGCGCTGATTTTCGAGTCATCAACGAGTACGAATTCTTTAAGTCTATTCCGCAGTATCCCGATAGTGAACGAATACGCCGATTCCGTTGCCAAACCCTCGGCCACGGTCGACATTGGGTAAGTTTCGATAGTTCCAGTGTTCCATGCGTGGTACGCGGCGGGTGCATTCGCAGCCTGAGTACCAACAACATGAGTTGATGGCGAGATAGCATCGGTGACGATACAGACTCCAGAAGCACCCGATCCGGCTCCAATTGGTGCGAAGATCACATCTATGTCTTTTAGATCTTCGTGTATCTCAACTGCATAGGTTGCGACGCCTGCGACGAGTGCTGGTTCATTGGCGGCATGAACAAACCGCGAGCCGTTTCGCTCGGCTAGTTCTTCTGCGTGTTCTCGTGCGCGCTCGAACACGTCCCCATGAAATACGACGTTCGCTCCCATTGACGCAATTGAAGCAGCTTTGGCTGGGTTGGCACCTTCGGGTAGTACGACAGTGCAGTCAGCATCAAAAGCACGAGCGGCGTACGCGATAGATTGCCCGTGGTTTCCTGACGAAGCTGTGACGAATCCTAGGTCACGTTCTTCTTGCGAGGTTTGGGAAACTAGATTGATCCCGCCTCGCACTTTGAATGCACCCAGAAGTTGGAAGTTCTCGTGCTTCACCCAAACCTCGGCATCTAGTAGTTCCGATAGCACTGGGTAGTGTCGTATTGGAGTATGCGATACATGACTTTCGATCGTTGTTCGAGCAGTGTAAATATCTTGGAGGGTCGGCTCGGCCAATTTAGGTACATTAGTCATTTAAACCTTCTTATCGAAGCACATTACTTGCCTCGGAGGATCGTACAACACAAGACTCGATCATGAACGATCAGAACACCCTCAAATCCTTGGAAACATCGGAGATTCAGGAGTAACCTTCCTTAGCGAGCGCCCCGTCGGAGGGCGCCTATTTCGCTTAGAGAACTAATTGGCAGCCCACGACCCGATAAACCAGAAATTAGAACATAGTGATACCCCGCCAGTGCCGGTTCGGCGCGCCCCTCGGTTCGGTGTGGTCGGACGATCATTTTTCCACACGTTTGAATCTGTAATTACGAACCGTGATTTCAGAATGATCTGGTTCGGTATGGTGTTGTCGATGGGTGGCTTCCAAATGCAAATGGTCGCTCGCGGCATTCTCGTATACAACCTAACGGGCGACGCGTTCATTACGGGAATCGTTGGTATGGGATTTGCTCCCAGTCTTCTGGTCGTCTCGCTCTACGGTGGGGTGCTCGGCGACCGGGTTGAACGTCGAATGTTGATTCAGGTTTCTCAGGCGGTGAACGGCGTTCTCGCAGGGATTGTGGCGATATTGATGTTCACTGGCTCGCTTGCTTGGGGGCACCTGTTCGCGGTTTCAGTTGCTCAAGGCGCTATGTTTGCGCTTCAAATGCCAGCGCGCCAAGCTGCAATTCCATCATTGGTAGGCAAAGACCAACTGCCAAATGCGTTTGCGCTCAACGCGATGGCAATGAGCATGATGACGTTGATTGCTCCAGCTTTGGCTGGAGTGCTTTATGAAGTAATCGGGCCTGAAAACGTTTATGTGATGGTCTGTGCTGTGATGCTGAGTGCGGTGATATTTACCTCACTTGTTCCCAAGATGCCGCCACCAGTCGCTGCTGTGAAAGAGTCAGTGATGCAGAACATAATCGGCGGGTTCAAGTACATCGGACAAAACAAGCTAATATTTAACTTGATGATCTACAGCGTGATAGTCGCGTTGTTATCGATGCCTTTCCGAATGCTTGTTCAGGTCTACGCTAAAGACATCTATGGATCTGATGCTTCCGAAGTCGGAATTCTTTTAACTGCACTGGGTCTTGGCGGATTGGTCGGAACAATAACGATCGCGAATCTTCGAAAAGGCCATCGTAGAGGTTGGATTGTTCTGATCGGTGCAATTGTTGCCAGCGCTTCTTTGGGATTGATAGTTAGTGTGCCGGTTTACGCAGCTGGAATTATTGGCATGGTTGGTATGGGACTGGCTGAGCAAGCGCGCTGGGCGCTGGGTCAGAGTCTGATGATGGAAAGCACTACTGATGAATACAGAGCTCGGGTAATGAGCGTCCTGATGATGACGTTCGGATTAATGCCACTAGGTATGCTTCCGCTTGGCTGGGCAATGAAGGAGTTTGGCGCCCGACCTCCGATTGCCGTTATAGCAGTAGCACTCCTTGTTTTTTCTTTGTTGGCGATCGTATTTATGCCGCGACTGCGTAAAGCGCTTTGATCTAAATAACTCCAAACAGTCCATCTGCTCCTGGGCTATGTAATCCCAACCGTCGCTACCACTGCACCAAGCACGAGAATAGCCGCCAAACTTGTCAGATTCTGATCCTAAATCCACCACGCAGCCTAGAGCATTAAAAGCTACCGGAGGGCAGGATCGGATTCTGGCACGGACATTCTCTTCATTAGGTCAATCTGGATTCCGGCATCTCTGGTTTGGAATGCTGCTACTAATGGCAGCGGTGAACATTCAGATGCTCGCTCGCGGTTACCTAACATGGGAACTAACTAAATCACCGATTGCAGTTGTTGTTGTTGGTGCCGGTTTTGCGCCCCCGATTCTCCTTCTGTCGTTGTACGGGGGGGCTGTAGCTGATCGCGTATCTCGAAAGAAGATTATCCAGTTCGGCCAGCTCGGGATGCTTGGAATCATATTATTCGTGGGCATTTCGATTTCTACCGGAACGATCACGGTTTACCACCTCACTGCCGCATCAGTTGCACAGGGAACGATTTGGGCATTTCTTATGCCCGCACGTCAGGCGATCATCGGCCAGCTCGTTGATGAAGATCACCTCACGAACGCAGTTGCACTGAATGCTTCTGGCATGTCGTTAATGACCGTCGCAGCACCTGGTATTGGCGGCTTGATCTACGGACTGGCGGGACCTGCTGCAACTTACTACGTAATGGCAGGACTAACCGTTATCGCTCTAGGACTCACGAGCTGGGTGCCAGGAATGGCGCCAATGGCGTTAGGCAAACGTCGAATGTGGGGCGATATCAAAGAGGGCTTGGTTTACACAAAGAAGAACCGAACTGTGCTGGTCCTTCTCTTGGTAGCGCTGAGCACTGCGTTATTGGCGATGCCTTTTCGAACGCTTCTCCCTGTTCAAATTGAAGAAGTATTCGAGCTGGAAGTGGAAGCGCTGGGTCTGATGCTAAGCATGATCGGTGTTGGCGCACTGATCGGATCGCTGGCGATCGCCGGGTTGTCGAAGAACAGCCGCCGCGGTTGGGTACTGCTCATAACAAGCATGCTGTCGGGTGGAGCAATTCTTCTTGCGGGTGTGACTACGTCGTACGTGGTTGCCTTGGGGATAATGGTGATACTCGGACTAGGTGATTCAGGCCGGCGTGCTCTCAACTCGTCTCTCATCATGGAGCAGACAGATGACGAGCACCGAGGTCGAGTAATGGGTGTTTACATGATGAACTTTGGCTTGATACCGCTTGGTGCTGTACCACTTGGGTTCATCTCAGCGTTTCTCAATGTCAGAATCGCTTTTGTTCTCGCAGGCGGAGGCTTGTTGGCAGCCGCAATTGGTTACACCGTTCTTACCGACAAAGTTCGCCGACTGTAAATATTCTCAATCGAGTGAAAAAAATTACCCGCAAAATTCCAGAGTGCCGGTAAACTTTACCCTTCGAAGAAACGCTCGGCGCATGTACAAGTCGGGCCCACCAGTACAACTGAGTATTTTTCAGCGAATGCCAATTCAGGTTTTAAGTGACGATCTTGCTTCCCGCATTGCTGCGGGTGAAGTGATCGAACGTCCTGCCTCAGTTGTGAAAGAGCTGGTTGAAAACTCACTCGATGCAAAATCTACTCGAGTCGATGTTCACATAGTCCGCGGTGGTGCCCAATCAATTACGGTAGTCGACAACGGTCTCGGTATCCCTGCCAAAGAGTTGGCGACTGCGTTCCAACGATTCGCCACTTCCAAGATCGACGAATCTTCAGATCTGATTTCGATTGGCACTCTCGGATTCCGTGGTGAAGCTCTTCCTTCCATTTCTTCTGTAGCACGAGTAGAAGCAATCTCTAAGCACGCTGAATCCGACGCCGGTGCGCGATATCTAGTGGACTTCGGCAAATCGAAAGCGATCGAATCCGCTGGTGCAGCCCAAGGAACAAGAATCGAAGTATCTGGACTTTTCACGAATGTTCCCGCTCGGCTGAAATTCCTTGGTTCTGCAGGACGTGAACTGAGCCGTATTCAATCGATGCTGGCGTCAATGGCACTTGTATATCCACACGTGGCATTCAGTCTGAGCGCCGATGGCAAAGAACGATTACGTACGATCGGCTCAGGGAAACTCATGGATGCGGTGTCGGGCGTCTACGGTGCCAAGGTTGCTGAGCAGATGCTGGAACTGGAACCCGGGCAGTCTGCCGCATTCTCTGTTGATGGATTGGTAAGTTCACCCTCTCTCAGTCGATCTAATCGCACCTACATGACGATCTCAGTGAACGGCCGGTTGATTCAATCCCGTCGGCTTTCGTATGCGATAGAGCAGGCGTACTACGGTTTCTTTCCAGAACGTCGATTCCCGATCGCAGTAGCAAGAATCCAAACTCCTCTTGGCGATGTCGATGCGAACGTCCATCCGGCAAAGGCCGAAGTACGTTTTCTGAGGGAAGATCTGGTGTACTCGATCGTTCAAAGGGCAATCAGAGGCGTGCTTTCCGCATCAGCACCTGTTCACGAACTTGGGGCAGGGCGCGCGTCGGGATCTATCGGATTGTTGCGAACACCGGGGTCGGCGTCGATCGTTGGCGGTCAAAGCTCCGGTAATAGCGAGCGATCTACTTCATTTGGATTCTCTCAGTGGCCAGATCCATCACTGATCAGCGAGCAATCTCGACTACCAGAAACGCCAACCGGAGCAGAATCCGAGTCTAGCGACGGATCCGTTTCAACTAACACGCACAAGGAAACTCTTCCCGTACTCAGGGTTATTGGGCAAGCTCACGAAACGTACATTCTCACTGAAGGTCCAGACGGTGTTTATCTCGTCGACCAACATGCAGCTCACGAACGAGTAATGTTCGAGCGAGTTCGAGATAGATTCAATAAAAATTCTTCAGAGTCACAACCTCTTCTCGAACCTGCCACAGTCGATCTCGCTCCTGGTGCTATGACTACTGTTCAGGAGCACTTGGAAGACCTGAACCAGGTAGGTTGGGGTGTCGAAGAATTCGGCACAAATAGTCTGATTGTGAGAAGCGTCCCGGCTACATTAGCGACACGCGCTAGTGGCGACGGAGCGGGGCAAGTATTTCTACGTGTTTTAGACGAACTACGCGATGGAGGTTCTGGCGAAACGTGGAGCAATCGAATGCTGGCGTCGATCGCTTGTCACTCATCTGTCAGGGCGGGGCAAATTCTTTCGATAGATGAGTGTAAAGATCTGATTAGACAACTTGAGAAAGTTCAGAGACCAAACACATGCCCACATGGTCGGCCTACCGTGATTCAGATCAATATCAACGACCTAGAGCGAGAATTCAAACGTAGGTAGCTGTTTGGGCGAGGAAGAACGGCCGCTAAATTAGCGGTGCGCCAGCCACCGGGTGCCTGAATTCGTACACCGAGTTTTGCGCCGAACCACATACATAAACCGTTTTCATATCTTTACCGCCGAAAGCCAAGTTCGCCGGAGCCCAATCGGGAACGTGGTAGAGGTCGATGAGATCACCAGTTGCCGAAACGTAGGCTATCGCTCTAATGCCCGGGAGGGACTGCAAAATGTTGCCGTCAACGTCGACCGCCATGCCGTCAGGATGACCGGGCTCTCTGAAACGACGAACCAGCGTTCGGTCGAGTAGTTGGCCCGTTTCATCAATAGTGAATGCAATCAGGCGCTGTGCCCGGCTCTCAGAGACGTAAACTCGCTTGCCGTCGGGAGACATAGCGATGCCGTTCGGATACGCCAATTCATTGGCGAACGCACTGACTTTACCTTCAGGAGAAACCCGATAAACAGGGCTAATTGCAGGATCGGGCTGGGGACGACGGATTGGATCCGTGAACAGCAGATCACCGTTTGGAAGGAAGCAAAGATCGTTTGGCCCACCCAGCTTCGTACCTTCGTAGTCTTCAACAAATACTTCAGGTTTGCCTCCTTCGCTTATTTTCAGAATGGCTTTCAGCTCTGCGTCAGCAACATACATTTCGCCTGACTCATTGAACACGAGTCCATTCGGACGACCACCGGTGTGCGCTACCTCCGTCAGTTCACCATCGGCAGATAGGCGAAATATTGCCGCATCCTCAGAACTCACAACGTGAAGCCGTCCTTCTGAGTCGATCGCTGGTCCTTCCGGACCGCGAACGCCTGAAGCGAGGATACGAAAATCTGGTGGTATGTTTATTAAATCTATAGTCATCTTTGTACAGGCTAGATTAGCCCTCGCCCAGTGGACGTACAACCACCTCGACATCGTTATCTACGGCGAGCGATATTGCTGCTGAATCAGATCGGCGGTAAACTGAGCACGCACAAACCGACTGGTCGGTCGGTTGCCAGCGCCCTTAGATTACTTCAAACCATTGTCAGACTCTTCAACCCTGCAACGAAACCAAACTAGAGAACGCATTCTCGAAGCTGCTGAAGCAGTCTTTGCCGACAACGGTTATCACGAAGCACTTGTGGATGAAATCGGTAAGAAAACTTCGATGTCTAAAGGTGGGTTGTATTTCCATTTCCCAAGTAAAGAAGACCTTTTCTTCGCTGTGATGGATCGTTTGGCGGATAAACTGGTCAAACGGGCTGAAAAAGCGGCCGACAGAGCCCATTCACCGCTTGAATCAGCTGAAGCTGCTCTCGATGCAGTGTTATCTGCACTATCGGCGCAAAGGCGGCTCGCAAGATTATTGATTACCCAGGGCTACAGCATGGGCAACGCGTTTGAGTCGAAGCGATCGGAAATCTTCGATCGATTCGCAAACGTGATTAGTCAAAATCTCGACGAAGCGAAATCAAACGGAGAAATCTCGGATATCAACACCGATTTGGCAGCACGTGTCTGGCTAGGCGCCGTCAATGAAACAGTGGTTCACTGGCTGTTCTCGGATGGTCCAACTCCAAAAGAAGCAGCTTCCGATTTGAGACGACTATTGCTGGCATCAGTTCAGGTGGGTAGACCATCGATCAAATCTAAGGATGCAGTTTGATGACTGAATCTACGACTCGATTAGGCATTCCCGGCTGGCACCGTTTATCGTTGTTTTTAGAATCAATCAAGTTTGAACACTCTGTGTTTGCGCTTCCATTCGCGGTTCTTGCTGCATTTTTGTCCGCAAACGGAACGCCGGAGTGGACCGGCCTTATGTGGGTTATCGTGGCGATGGTCGGGATGCGTACGTTTGGTATGGCGGCTAATCGATTGATCGATGCAGAAATTGACGCTCGAAATCCTCGAACTGCAACCCGGGCAATCCCGGCTGGAACGATCCGCCGACGAGCGATGATCGGATACATGACCTTTGCCGGACTAATTTTCGTCGTAGCAACGTCGCAGCTTGATCCTGTTACTTGGGCGCTTGCGACGATTCCACTGGCGGTGATGATTGGCTACCCCTATCTAAAACGGTTCACTTGGTTAGCTCACTTCGGAATGGGAGCTGTCTATTTGATCGTTCCTCCAGCGGTGTCTCTGGCTCTGACAGGGACGTTACCGCTGGGGTTCGTCGTGATCGGTATAGGATCGATGGCGTGGGTGGCTGGTTTTGATGTTCTTTATGCCACTGCCGACTTCAAGGTAGATCGCGAGCAGGGCCTTCATTCGATTCCTTCAAGATTTGGAATACCGGCTTCTCTCGTAATTTCACGTGTACTTCATGCATCAGCGGTGATCCTGCTAGCGATCGCTGGCGTAATACTTGAAGCGAGTCCGCTTTATTTAATCGGAGTTCTAGCAGTGGCAGTACTTCTTGCATACGAACAGTCGCTTGTTTCTTCCGGTGATTTATCGAAATTGAACATGGCCTTCTTCACTATGAACGGGGTCATAGCGGTTGTATTCGGAACATTCGTAGTAATTGGAGAGGTGATCTAATGGGTATTTACGTATTGGGTATAGCTGGCGCCAGCGGCGCACCTTACGCTCGGCGGGTTCTCGAACAGATGCTTGTCGCAGGGCACGACGTGAAAGCGGTAATAACTGATGCCGGTCGTAAAGTCATAGAGGTTGAAGAGGGCCTGCTTCTGACCGGAAACACAGAGGCAGATACTCCCGCAGTACTCGATTGGGCAGAGGCGAGCGAATATGCCGGCAACTTCGAGCTGTACCACCACAAAGACGTCGCTTCGCCGATCGCATCAGGCTCATTCTCCGTCGACGGAATGGCGGTTGTACCTTGTTCAGGCGGAACGCTCGGTCGAATTGCCCACGGCATTTCGAATGGGCTGCTCGAACGAGCCGCCGACGTTAGCTTGAAAGAACGACGCCGACTCGTATTGGTTCCTCGAGAAATGCCCGTGAGCCTAATTCATCTACGCAACATGACCGCTGTCACCGAAGCAGGTGGAATCATTCTCCCTGCTTCGCCCGGTTTCTATCACAACCCGACCAGCATAAGCGATCTGATCGACATGGTGGCTGGTCGAATACTAGCTTCGTTAGGCATCCAATCGTCTGTCATGAAGCCGTGGCTTGGCCCAGACCCATCCTCTTACTCGAACAACGATGAAGGAATCCAATAAGTGGCGTTCACTGATCTTCAATCATTCCTCAAACTTCTTGAAAAGGAAGGGGAACTCAAGCGAGTAACTGAGGAAGTCGATCCAGAGCTAGAAGTGACCGAAATAGCGACCCGCGCTGTCAAGGAAAACCTACCTGCGTTGTTGTTTGAAAATGTCAAAGGATCAAAGTTCCCACTTGTGGTCAACTCGATGGCGAGTTTGCGGCGAATTGAACTTTCTCTTGGGCGACCTGCCGAAGCTCTTGGCGAAGATATCGTCAAGTTCATGGAAGATGTGAACCCGCCCAATCTAGGTTCATTCTGGCGAAACCGTAAGACCGGTTGGCGATTGCTCAAGATTCGCCCTAAGACCACTCGCCGTGCTCTTGCGCAGCAAGTGGTCAGAGAACCTCGGCTAGATGAACTTCCTATCCTGAAATGCTGGCCAGAAGACGGCGGGCGATTCTTAACACTGCCGTTGGTTATGAGCCGAGATCCCAAAACCGGCGCCGGAAATATGGGCATGTACCGGATGCAGATGTACGACGAGCGAACAACTGGAATGCACATGCAAATCCAGAAGGGCGGTGGATTTCACTATCAAATCGCCGAGAAGATGGGGAAGCCGCTGGAAATGGCAGTGGCCGTCGGTGGAGACCCCTCCCTCATTCTTGCCGCGATCATGCCACTGCCTGAAGGACTCGATGAGGTCGCTTTCTCAGGAATCGTCCGAGGTCAACGCACACCGCTGACGAAGGCAAAGACGATCGATATGAAAGTTCCTGCCCACGCTGAATTCATATTCGAGGGCGTTTTGCGACCACGTGTACGACGACTCGAAGGTCCGTTCGGTGATCACTTTGGTCACTACTCAGCCGCAGCCGATCATCCCGTGTTTGAAATATCTCGGATGACCCACCGCAAAAACGCCATATTCCCGGCGACAGTTGTGGGCCGACCACCTCAGGAAGATCGATACCTCGGCGATGCTGCACAGCTTGCTCTGACACCACTCGTGCGGCTCATCCGCAAAGAAGTTAAAGACATGTGGGCGTACTACGAGGCAGGCTTCCACAATTTGTTGGTCGTGTCCGTAGATCCTCGATATCAACGTGAACCAATCAAAACCGCACTGGGCTTGTTAGGGGATGGCCAATTGTCACTCACTAAAAACCTTGTGTTGGTTGGACCTGATGTGAACCCTCGTAACTACAGTCAGGTCATGCAGGCAATCCGCCGCAACTTCGATCCTGAACAGGATTTCCATCTTCTTGCCCGAACCGCTGCCGATACTTTGGATTTCACGGGTGAAGCACTGCACAAGGGATCGAAAATGATCCTGGATGCGACCGGAAGCCCGCTCGGCGAAGGTGCACCGACCGCAGTCGCGTTGCCAGCAAATATCAGTGCTTTCGCCCCAGGAATCGTCAAGCACAGGCTTGTCGGCAAGACGATGCTCGTAGTTCAGACTGCCGGTGGAGGGCGAGACATCATCCAAAAGCTGGTCGACAATCCGTTGCTTGGCAGCGTAAAGATCGTCGTTGCGGTGTCTGACGATCTCGATATAGATGATGATGAGAACTTGATCTGGGGAATATTCACGAGGTTCGATGCCGTACTTGATGTGATGTTCTCCCGATCTGAATTTAGAGGTATCGCACCTGTGTATTCAGGAGTGCTAGGAATCGATGCAACTTGGAAGCAGGGCTACCAGAAACCTCTGGTTATGGATCCTGAAGTAGTTAAGAAAGTGGATGCTAAATGGTCCCGATATTGGAAGTAACCGACCCCAATCTTCAGGTCGAACTGAATCTTTCGGACAAACGCCTGTTCCCTATTTGGGACAAAGTACAAGCTGGTGAACGACTTTCTAGCTCAGAGGGCGTAACCCTTCTGGCAACTGACGATCTCGCCGGGGTAGGGCGTATGGCCGACTTCGCCAAAAAACGAGTCACGGGTGACAAGGTTTACTTTGTTCTGAACCGACACGTGAACCCGACAAACATCTGCGTACTCAGTTGCAAATTCTGCGACTTCGCCAAGAAACCTGGCGAAAAAGACGCGTACGAAATGTCGATCGATGAAATTCTCGATCATGTCGATGATGACATTCATGAGATTCACATCGTTGGTGGTCACCATCCGACATGGCCGTTCGAGTACTACGTCGAAATGGTCAAGGCGATCAAAGAAAAAGCGCCTCATGTTCAAATAAAAGGCTTCACTGCTTCGGAAATCGACTACTTCCAGCGCAGATGGAAAGTCTCTCCAGAAGAATCACTGGCCATCTTGAAAGAAGCTGGACTCCAATCGATGCCGGGTGGCGGAGCCGAAGTTTTCTCATCACGTGTACATAAGATTCTCCTTCCGGGCAAGGCGAACGCCGATCGGTGGGCTGAGATTCACAAAACAGCGCACCGTATGGGCATTCCAACGAACTGCACGTTGCTCTATGGGCACATTGAGTCGTTTGAAGAGCGAATCGAGCACCTGATCCGACTTCGGAATATTCAAGACGAAACCGGTGGATTCTTGGCTTTCATCCCTCTCGAGTATCAGGTCGGGATGACAAAACTCCGACCTCGTCATACGCCTCCGATGGACGACCTGAAAATGATTGCAGCGGCTCGACTTATGCTCGACAACATCAAGTACATCAAGAGCTACTGGGTGATGCTGGGCGCAGCCACCGCAAGCATCGGATTGAATTTCGGTGCTAATGACCTCGATGGGACGATAGGCAAAGAACGAATCGCACACGCTGCGCTCGCCGAATCTCCTGCGGGTCAAGCACGTGAATCCATGGCTTCGTCTATTCGAGATGCCCGACGTATTCCAGTTGAACGAGATGCCCTGTATAACGAGATCAAGGTCTATGACCACTAAACAGTCTGATTCTCTCAAGTTGAGAGTAGGGCACATGACATACCTGAACTCGGAGGTTTTCTACAGAAAGCTTCCTTCAGACTCATGTGTATTGCTAGCGTTGCCGCCTCGCGCTATGGCTGCTGCGGTTGAAAGCGGAGAACTGCACGCTGGTCCACTACCAGTAGCGGAAGTGCTACGTATGGGAGAAAAGGTTCAGTCGCTTGGCGATATGGGCGTTGCTTGTGACGGCGCGGCGCTGAGCGTATTCCTGTTTTCAAATTCACCGGTTGAAGAACTTTCGGGCTCGAATATTGCAGTGACCACTCACACGGCTACTTCAATTCAGTTATTACGTGTTTTATTTGCTGATTTATGGAATGTAAGTAACCATCGATTTGTCGAAATGTCTAACGACCATGATGCGGAACTCATTATTGGTGACCCTGCGCTCAAAAAACTGGCGATAGGTGAGTTCCAGTACCACTACGACCTCGGTACGGCGTGGAAAAAACTTACAGGTCTACCGTTTGTGTTCGCCGAGTGGGTCGTACGTTCAGACTCTCCTCAAAACGGTCGTGAAAAATTCGAAGGAATATTGATCGAATCAACCAAGACTGGAATGAATTCTATTGATGAAATTGTCCGAATTAGATCGAACGAAACAATGTCGGAATCTGATGTCGAGAAATACGTACGAAATTTCACCTATTTTCTTGGACCCAATGAACGGGCAGGACAGTACGAGTTCAAATCGAGACTGAGCAAACTACCTGAGTGGCGACCTTCATTGTCTACCCCAGCCGAATCCTCAGCAAAAAAGGCTATTTCGACGTCTATATAGATAGTCGATGAGATCAATACCATGCTCCAGCAAATTACGAAAAAAGTTCACGCCGGCGAACGAATAACCGGTGAAGAAGGACTCTGGCTTATGCAGGAGGCCGAGCTTCTCGATCTGGCCCCATTAGCCGAAATAATACGTCAGCGTCACAACCCCAACAAAAATGTCACATACGTAGTCGACACGAATCTGAATTACACCAATCTCTGCGACGCCTTTTGCTCGTTCTGCGCCTTCTACCGTACCGATCCGAACGATCCATCTGCATACACGTACACAGTTGAGCAGATCATGGACAAGATCGAGCGAGCCCGCAAAAGCGGTGTACGAACAGTGCTAATGCAGGGCGGTTTGAATTCTGAACTTCAGCTCGATTACTACGTCGAGATGGTTTCTGAAACCAAGAAACGCTTCCCCGATGTCACCCCTCACTACTGGTCGGCACCCGAGATCGTTCGAATGAGCGAAGTCTCGGAATTGAACTACGAACAGGTTTTCCAAGCGCTATACGACGCAGGGCAGCGTTCGATGCCAGGTGGCGGTTCTGAGATACTTTCCAACGAAGTAAAGGCCACTGTGTCGAGGTTCAAGCCAAAAGACACGGTAGATCAGTGGACTAAGGTTCACGAAGCAGCCCACAAAGTCGGTCTCGAGTCGACCGCAACGATGATGTACGGCCACGTCGAAAAGGATCACCACATCATCGAATCGCTTGAACACATTCGAAATGTTCAAGATCTCGCCTTGAAGAACAAAAATGATGGCGGATTTACCGCTTTCATACCGTGGTCATACAAAAAAGACAATACAGCCCTCGCCAAATTTGTCGATGAAGAAGCGGGTCCCAACCAGTACCTGAGGATCATCGCTCTCTCAAGAATCATGCTCGACAATGTTCCGCATATTCAGGCATCGTGGTTCTCCGAAGGTAAAAAGACGGGTCAAATTGCGCTCCGCTTCGGTGCCGACGACTTTGGTGGAACGCTTTTCGACGAAAACGTGATGTTGGCCGCGGGTTTTTATAATCGAACCACTGAAGATGAAGTAAGAGAAATGATTTCAGAGGCTGGCTATTCTCCGATTCAACGACTGACGAATTACGACCTTGTTGAAGGCTCAGCCGCTGAGCTTACAACTATCAAATAATGATCAAACCCCTGAGAATATTCGAAATACCATGACTATCAACGACAACGAGATCATATTTGGTCACAGCCCTGACGCAGACGACGCGTTTATGTTCTACGCCATGGAAAAGAAGTACATAGAAATTCCAGGCTACTCGGTCGCCCACCATATGGAAGATATCGAGTCACTCAACGTTCTCGCTGCTACCGGAAAGCTCCCTGTTACTGCTATTTCGGCTGCTAGATACCCGGACGTAGCGGAGCACTATCGAATCATGTCGTGCGGCTCTTCGATTGGGCGGAACTACGGTCCAATGGTCGTATCAGTCGACCCGATGACCGAAGCCGATCTCGAAGGTAAGCGCATCGCAGTTCCGGGTCGATTTACTACTTCATGGCTGCTGTTTCAGATTTTCGGTCCGAAGAATTGCGAGCCGGTGTTCGTAGATTTTGATGATGTCGGTCCCGCCGTCAAAGAAGGTCGAGCTGATGTTGGAATTCTTCTTCACGAAGGCCAAATTCTGTACGAAAAGTTAGGCTTCCACGGAATCATGAGTCTCGGTGAGAAGTGGCATGAAGCGACAGCACTTCCTATTCCGTTAGGTGTTGATCTTGTTAGTCGACATATTGAAAGTGAATTGGCTCAGGCAATCGCTGACGCCTCGTTGGCAAGCATCAACTACGCACGATCTCACGAAGACGATGCTCTTGAATACGCGCTTGGCTTTGGTCGAGGAATCGATCCAGAAGATGGAAAAAAGTTCGTCAGGATGTATGTCAATGAAGACACCGTCGACATGGGGCAAGAGGGGCGAGAGGCGCTCAACAAGTTGTTCGAAATGGCATTAGAGCAGGGCATATTAAACGAGATGCCACAGCTTGACATCATTCAGGCGAATTAGCGGGTTTTGTTAGATGCCGTAGCGACGCGGTAATGCCGTTGATCTACAACGATCGTATTGCCAATGCCTACTTAACTAGAATGCCCTCTAGGTCAGTCATTGTGAACGGTTTTGGCATAAAAATGTCTGCGCCGAGTGCCATGAGGCTGTCTAACTCGGCAGGTTGAGCGTGAGCGCTCATTATGATCAGGCGATCCGGTCGGTTGTAATTGCCTTTACGAAGCTCTTTTAGGACCTGGTATACGTCGATTTTAGGCATCATCAGATCAAGCAGTAGCGTTTCGAACTGTCGTTCTTCAAACACCAACGGATTTCGACTGTTGTTTCGTGTCTTTACCTAGATTAGTTACTTTTCGCAGCATGCAAATGTGTCACTCGACGCAAGATGTTATTGCGTTGTTCGTTGTTTGTCGTCCGAAACCAGTCGAACAGCGTCGTTTTCAACTGATCGATATTGAACGGTTTAGGCAATATTTTGTCGATGCCAATATCCGTCAT
>CAWVRY010000014.1:0-44183 GCA_963932695.1 uncultured bacterium
TGACACCCCGTTAGCGGCACTCGATTCCGAGCGGTAACCGTGAACTCAGATGTTTTTTTGTGATACAGCCCAAAATGTCGACCTTCGTGCCACAATTACGGTTACAAATAGTCCGTCTTAAAATATTGAGTAGTCGAATAGTCAGGATGCCGCAATGTATGTCGTAAGACGTTGGTACACAACGAAGCCCGGAGAGGCGCGTAGGGTCGCCACACTAGTCAATAAGCAGGCTGAGGCGTACCGCGCTGCTGGGCAGCGGAGCGAATTTAGGATTTCGTACAATGGCTACACCCTGCCGGGTGAACAGAACGTTGTTTGTCTGGAATGGACGGACAACTCCCTTGAAAGCCCCACTCGCGACGGGCATACGCTACCAGTAGAGGCTCTCGAACTTGGTGGTGAAGTGCGAAATTTGATCGAAAGCCAGCGAATCGAATTTCTTGAACTATTTACACCTGAAAAGTTGCAGGAATAGCCAATATTAACGTCGGGCTGGCTGGTGTCTCAATTAAGAGATTTCTCAGCCCCGACCTGACGAATTAATGAAGTAGATAAATGGCATCTCTTGAGATCCGAAGATTAGGTCGAACTGAGATGAAACCGACATCGCTCGGTTTAGGTGGTGGGCATCTGGGTTATCCTGGCCAATCTGACGAAAACGCGGTTAACACAATACGAGGGGCGATTGAACGCGGTATTAATTTCGTTGACACATCTCCGTTTTACGGAGTCAGTGAGCGACGTTTTGGCCTCGCATTGGCAGGAGGATGGCGAGAGAAGGTCTACCTACAAACGAAAGTAGGTTCTCATCCGCGTCACCTCCGTGATTTTTCTAAAAAAGCAACCACATGGAGCCTCAAAAATAGCTTTAAAGAGCTCCAGACAGATTACGTGGATTCGGTGCTAATTCATGGTCCAAGATACGACATCGAAGCACCACTAGACACCTGTCTTGAGGTGTTAGTCGACTGGAAGTCAAAAGGACGTATCGGTCACATTGGGATCGGAGTGAGGCAGCCTGAATATCATCGACGAGCGATAGAAACGGGTGAGATAGACATTGTATTGTCATACTTGGACTACACCTTGCTCGATCAATCACTCGCGTCAGCAACGATTCCGCTCGCGCTAAAGAACGATGTAGGAATCCTCATTGGAAGTCCATTAGGCGGCTCAATGCTCGCGGGGCCCCAACCGAAACTTCAAATAGCAGACGAGTCATTTGTCGAGAAAGGAGCCCCCCTTCCTCCGGCTGCCGTTGGAAGTAACCTCGATCCTGTCGCAGTAGAACGCGCTATCGAGATGTGGGAGTGGTGCCAAGAACGCGATCTCAATATTCGCGATCTTGCGATGGAGTTTGCACTATGTGCGCCCGTTAGAGGAAATGGAATCGTCCTGACCGGTCCCTCCAATCCACAAGAATTTGACGAGGCCTTCTCGAGTGCAACCAACAACGTTTCCGATAGTGATTGGGCGAAGTTTAATTCTAAATTCGGTGTGAGAACTTAATTTTGGGTTGCAAGTGCGAACTGACTGACTGCGAATTCTCGCTGCAACATTAGTTCATCAGCATCACGAAATCCTAGCTTGAATCTCAACCGCCAGAGCACAGCGATCAAAGCAATGTCAGATGGGAACTGGCGATCATTGAATGGTGTACTAGAGCGTTAATTGAAACGCCCTCTATAATCTCGGCAAAAGAAAATCTGATAGCCACGCTAATCGAAATTGCCTCTTGGACACGGATGTGGGCAAGACGTGGGGGCAGGACATTAACAGATTTCCTCAGCAAATCAGGAATGATGAGATTCTGCCCGGCTCTGAGCTTTGACAGATCATACCTAGTTACTTAAATTGCCTAAATCTACATGCCATATCTTTATTTTCAGGCGTAGAATCCCGCCGGTATTACGGTGAAAAAAACCGCAGCAACAAGTCGGAAACTGAAGGGTTAGTTCAACAGATGCTCAAGCATTTTCTTGTTCCGGAAAAAGATCAGGTACTGGTTTCAGAAGAGAAAGCTCGAGCTGGAACGCAGGCTGTGTTCGAAAAGATGGGACTCCCTGCCGATGAGGCTGAATCCTGTGCTGATGTGTTAATGACCAGTGATCTACGTGGTTGCGAAAGTCACGGGATTTCAAACATGCTAAGAGCCTACATCGCCAGTTACGGCGAAGGCACATATAACCCTCGACCCGAAGTCAAAACTGTTAGAGAGTCTTCGGTAACTGCAACGTGGGACGGCGATGAAGGTCTTGGAATACACCTCGGGCCTCGCGCTATGAATCTTGCGATTGAGAAGGCTCGGGAGCATGGTATGGGCGCAGTTGCCGTCAAAAATACCCGGCACTTCGGAATGCTTGCCTACTACGTGATGCAGGCAATCGAGGAGGACATGGTCGGAATGGCTATGGTATCGGCCGGTGGAGGCGCCCAAGTGCCCACAAACGGAGCGGAACCGGCATTCGGTACTCAGCCTATTGCTTGGGGCGCACCTGCCGACAGAATGCCTCCGTTTGTATTCGATGTCGCTACTACGCAGGTTGCCGCAAACAAGCTGGCATTGACTAGGCGAATCGGGTCGAAACTCGAACCTGGCTGGATCGCTGACATTGATGGTTCACCGATAATGGACGCGGTTGATGTGCCAGATTTTGGATCATTCAACATGCTGCCGTTCGGTGGTACTCGAGAGAACGGGGGGCACAAGGGTTACGGCTTTGCCGCTATCGCCGACATTATGTCGGGAATTCTTTCTGGAAATGGCCCTGGTTTTATCGCCGATCGTAACTACTCATTCTTCGTCATGGCGTTCAATATCGATGCGTTTACTGACGTTGATGAGTTCAAAGCCGATATGGATAGATTATTGACCAAGTTGGCGAACACCAAGCCTGCACCGGGTCATGATCGTGTCTACTACGCTGGGCTGCCAGAACACGAGGAAGCAGCAGTGCGTAAAGAAAAGGGGATTCCGTATCACAAAGAGGTCGTGGAGTGGTTCAACTCGATGAGTTCAGAACTCGACCTCGGAATATCCATGCCTTAGGTCTCTCGACTGATCTGTGGGTACAAAACGCGCCGACTCGAAATGAGTCGGCGCGTTTTGTGATTGTGATGTTCGTACTAGCTCAAAACTTCTTTGAGAGCACTGAGTATTTTCGTATTCTCAGATTCTGTTCGAATGGCGACACGTAAGAACTGTCCGTTGAGGCCGATTTTGTCGCCACAGCTTCGAGCATAAACACCGTGTCGTACAAGCAATAGACCTGCTACAGCTTCAGCCGAAATACCCGTCGGCATTTGCATTAGTTGGAAATTGGCGCTGGTATCGAAAGGTTGCACGAAATCGAATGCAGACGTCGTTTGGGTGAACTTATCGATGTAAGTTTTGTAGGTTGCCAATTTTTGTCGATATTCAATTAAAAACTCTGGACGATCGAACAGTCCAAAGAAGTATTCAGCAATCCCGCTGGTGTTCCACAGATACCCGTGATTCAAAAGCTGTGTCACCCGTTCAGGATTCATGATTGCGTAACCCGCACGAATGCCCGCTATACCAAAATCCTTCGACATGCTTTTTACGATCGTGATGTTGTTGTACTTCTCTGTGATTCCGGCCAAAGTAGGCAATCGATTATTAAGTGTTGGTCGATCAGCGAAGTGAATAAAACTCTCATCAACGATGATGGTTTTGAGCCCTTCTAGCTTCGAAAGGATGAAATCTAAATCGCTGTCTGGGATGACATAACCATCGGGGTTGTTTGGTGAAATCAATATCGCTGTATCGGCATTGCTTTGAAGAACAGATCGTACGTAATCGTCAGGATCTACCGCAAAGTTATTGGCAGGATCAAGCTCGTACTTAGTTACCTGTGTGCCAGGCACTGCAAACTCGTAATAAGGCGAAAATGTTGGAATCGAGATGTGGATGTGTGATGCGTAGTTGTGGATTACAGCTTGAATTGCTTCGGTTGCGCCGTTGGTGATAAACAAGCGGTTAGAGTCGATTCCGAGTGAACCAGAAAGACGTTCTGCGATAGCTCTGTTCTGAGACGGGTATGCCTCAAGCATTCTTTTGAAGTGGTCGGGGTCTGCGAGAAGATCGGCATTGAAATGAGACCAGAAAAGGTCGGTTGCAAGCGGATTCGACAGGTAACAGGCGTCGATATCAACTTCGATCTCTGGAATCGTTAGTTGAATGGTGGCAATACTGGGTGAGTGAGAGCCTGATTTGGCGCTGAGTTGCTCAATCTTGCTTAGTATTTCGCGTTCGTTCGGTGATATCGGAATAGGGCTAAGGTCTACTAGCATCGAGTTCCATTTCTCAAGTTTTAAGTGCGAATGCCAACAGTAAATTCGCTCGGATTACATAACGACTTACTGCTGGGGTAGGTTTTTCTACGCAGCACTCAGAAGACGTTCTTTCAGAAGGCATATCGTTATTGCCATTGATCGAAATGAGACAGATGTCGCCTAAGTAGTCGCTCCACACTACGACTCGCATCTCGATCTCTGTATGATTGGGCAACCCGTCTTCAAAGTTGACCCAAAATGCAGGCGCTTTTGATTCACCTACTAGGAGCTGACCTCAGTCATGAATTCAACAGTATTCGAACCGATGAATATGGTGACTGCTGAAACGCTCCTAAAAGAAGCCAAGCAGATCCTCGATCAGCTCGGACTGACGTTCTTCTTGAGACATGGTACATGTTTGGGCGCAGTACGAGATCAAGCTTTCATCCCTTGGGACGACGACCTCGACATAGGGTCGGTAATCGGCTTACATGGTTTGACCAAAGAAATTGTTGAACAGGCGGCTGTCGAATTCCGCAAGCATGGCTACTCGGCAGAAGTTATAGATAGTGAATTACACATGAGCGTCGACCTGAAAAAATCGGGCGTTCAAATGGACTGGACCTGCTATCACATAATTGACGACAGCATTTATCAGTGGCCGGTAGTCAAAATTCCTGTGAGCCTGCACGAAAATCTAAAAGAGATCGATTTTCTTGGCACAAATTTTATGGTGCCAAATCCGCCCGAAGAGTACTTTCGTCTGAAGTATGGACCTGACTGGATGACCCCGAAGGAAGCTGGCGAATTCGAACAGGGAGTACTGGATCTGATGACGAACGACAGTGAATCGGATAAATCAGAGAATGTTTTGAATCTTGCTAACGAACGAGATCCAAAAATCCATACTGGTAGCTTGAAAGTTGTTGGGTTCGATGGAGAACCTGCTGTCGATTCAGAGGTAACTATTGCAGCAACTTCCGTGCTGACAGGTTTACATAAGTCAACAACGAATAAAGATGGCTGCGTGTTCTTCCGACTTCCTGAAGAGGCAGGTTACGTTGTGGCAGTACAGCTAGGTGAAATCAAAGAGATTCTCTATCTCGAAGAACTAAGTCCTGATGTTGAGTATCTGTACAAGCCCGACCGGAACAATCTGTCGGGCAGAGCAAACGCGTTGATCGCTCAATAGCGATTATTCCCGGCACGAAATCTTATTATCAAGGAGTAATTGAAATTACCCGCGTCTACGTCGATATGGTGGCTGATCTATTCCACTACGGTCATATGAATTTCTTACGTCAAGCAAGTTCGCATGGCGATTTCCTATTGGTTGGTATCCACGCCGATGAAACGGTTGAAAGCTACAAACGCACACCGATTCTCACGATGAAAGAACGGATTGCCTCAGTTCAAGGTTGCAGGTACGTCGATGAAGTAGTACCGAATGCACCGCTCGAGATTACTCGTGAGTGGATCGAAAAGCACAATATCGACTTGATTATGCACGGTGACGATGTCTCCTCCGAAACTCGTAATACGTGGTACTCCGTGCCGATCGAGATGGGCATTTATCAATCAGTTGGCTACACTGAAGGCATTTCGACTACCGAGCTTATATCGAGAATTAAGTCAACTGAAATCGGATAGAAATCAACGAAAAATTTGATTCGTTAACGTTCCTGACTCGAAGAAAGAATTAAACCTCAAATGAAAGTCGTCGGACGGTACGGTGATGGTCTTCTCGAAGCGGTGCCTGTGGAGGTTAATAGACTTGAGAGCCTCGGCTACGACGTACTGACCACTGGTGAGCTGAAATATGAGGCAACTACCCGCTGGACTTTGGCTGCCCACGCCAGCACACGAGCCGAAATTGGTATGTCGGTAATGATTGCGTTCCCGCGGAGTCCGTTCGTCACCGCACAGATGGCTTGGGAATTGCAGCGAATGACTGGTGGTCGTATTTCGATTGGCTTAGGGTCCCAAGTCAAAGGTCACAACGAACGCAGATTTAGCACCGGAAAATGGGTTGCGCCAGCTGCTCGAATGGAAGACTACGTCCTGATGATGCGGGCGGTCTGGAAAACGTTTCAAACGGGACATCTGTCTCCGTTTGTCGGCGAGCACTATCAGTTCACTTTATGCCCACCCGCTTTCAACCCGGGGCCTATCGATGCACCGTTCCCGAAAATATTTCTGGCGGCTGTAAACCCTGCAATGACCCGAGTCGCTGGTCGTGTCGCTGATGGTCTGTTGCCACATTCATTCACCACCGAAAAGTACGTTCGTGATGTGACTTTGCCGAACTTGACTTTAGGGGCGGAAACAGCGGATAGGGATGTTAGTGAAATCGAAATCGCAGCTGGAGGGATGATGGCTCTAGCAGAGACAGAGAGTGAGCTTGAACAGAAGCTACTAAAGCTCCGTGAGCGCGTCGCTTTTTACGGCTCGACTCGGACGTACCAACGAGTATTTGAGGTTCATGGGCAGGAAGAGCTTGGTCGAAAACTACACGAGATGTCGGTTACAAATCGATGGAACGAAATGGCGGATGCAGTGTCGCTAGCTGTGGTTCGGGATTTTGCAATGACGGGTACTTACGAAACGATGCCGGACGAGATTGAACGTCGGCAAGCTTTTGCTGATCGGGTATCGATCGATGCATCGAACGATCCAGCGAAAGACGACAAACTGAAAAATTTAATTTCTCGGGTGCAGAAGATCTAGAAACCGATGTGGCTTCGTTGGTTATGGGCTAATCGAACCGACAAATGACTAACTGCTAACAGCGATCGAAATGGACCACATATTTCAAGGTTCGACGACTAAATCGCCCGAACTTGCCCATGGGGTAGCCGACCGGAATGATGGTGCACGGCTCAACCAACTCCGACAGACCTAAACGAGCACCGTATTTTCGGATGCAGGTAGTAATTTTTTTCTAAGTGCTGACATAACGTTGCTCTGAATTTAATTCGTAATGTAGGACGCCCTACCAGATCAACTGCACATAAATTCAACACTCCCTGTAGACTCTGCCGGTCTTTCGCAATCGATATCAGTTGGAGTTAGAGAATTGGCAGACAAACTTCGCGTTGGTGTTATTGGCAGTGGTGGGATGACTCAAAACCATTCTTGGGGTTATCTAAACAGCGGCCAGTACGAAATTGTGGCACTGGCTGACCTGAGCCCGGAAGTTATGAACGAGTACGACGAAGTATTTGCTGATAATGACGATTACAAGGCAGAGCACTTCATTGACTTCCGAGAGATGCTTAAGGTTGCCAAGCCCGACGTAGTTTCGATTGGCGTGTGGCACAGCGGACACGCTCCCATGACGGTCGCCGCCGCAGCAGCCGGCGGCGTAAAGGCTATTCTTTGTGAGAAGCCTATGGCCGATAGTCTGGGCGCCGCAGCCGACATGCTGATGGTTTGCGCACGTAATAACGTCAAGCTGGTTATAGGCCACCAGCGTCGGTTCCTACCTGCCTATACCTTGGCAAAGCAGTTGATCGAAGATGGTGAAATAGGCGATGTGCGACTCATTACCAGTGTTGCCGGTGACGGGCTTCCTAACTACGCCTCTCATCAGACCGATATGTTTCGATATCTCCTTGGCGACGTTGAGTGCACGTGGGTGATGGGCAACGTTGAGCGAGAGACCGATCACTGGGAGCGTTCAACACAGATAGAAGATAAGGCTCTTGCTGTTTTCGGATTTGCGAACGATGCTCAGGCGATGATCGTTTCCGACCTGACGCCGGTTCGTTGGCAGGGCGCTCGTATCTACGGGTCTGAAGGAATGATCGAAATGTCCACAGACGATCTGCATCTGATGAACGCCAAGTCTAGCGGCTGGATGCATCACAAGCCTGATGGCGAGTTCTTTAAGTACGGTGCCGACCGATTCGAGTGGGTCGAGGGCGGAGCCGGGCAGGCACGGGAACTGGCCGACTGGGTTTTGGGTCGATCTGATTACCACCGCGGCAATGGCGAGAACGGCTACAAGGCACTAGAGATGGTTCACGCTGTTTACGAGTCTGCTCGGCTGCACACGCAGGTGGAAATGCCGATGAAGACGATGGCGAATCCATTGGATCTTATGATTGAAGATGGTCACCTCCCAATTCGCTATCCAGGCAAGCACGATATTCGAGCAAGCCGTCTTCGGGGCGAGAACTTGTCTGCCGATTCTGACAATAGCTAGGCAAATTCTTGGTTCGATGCATCTGATTTCTGCCGACGACCGTCACTGTATAACTCGACTAACGATCGCCAACACCGTATGCCTATGAGTGCCGCCTAGGGATCTGGTGCGGGGTGCTCGACATTTTTAGATGGACAGAAAGATCTCGTCATGGAGCGTGTCCCGCTACACCACCCCAGGTCTCTCGGCCCCGATGACTTCGCCCGCGAAATCGTATGTTTGTGATTTCCGGATCCTTGGCTAAGCGACCACCCTCTAAGCTTTGGAAATGGAGGGCTTAGATAATCTAGCTAGGCCACTGGATCAGTTCTAGTCGTACGTTGTCGGGGGCTTGGACCCAGCAGAAGCGGGTTCCGTCGGGTAGTTCGTTTGGTCCATCGACCAACGGCGCACCAACGGCTGCGAGTCGTTTCAGTTCAGCATCGATATCTTCGACATCAAATCCGAAGTGTTCTAGTCCGAGATTCGGACCTGAGTCGCTCTCAACAAGAGTTTGTCCGTCTAGCGGTCCAGAGATGTTTACAGGTACATCGTTTGCTGAACGACACTTGATAAAGCGATCACCGGTTTCCCGAGTTGAATCGTCGACTATCGTGAATCCAAAGTTGTCAACCCACCAGTTGGCAGCTTTTTCAGGGTCGTTCGACTTCATGTGAATATGATTCAAGTTGTACATTTTTATCCCTTGAAGATGGATTGAATATTCGTAGCAGATGAGGAATGGTCAGATACTACCGCCTATTCCGATACTCGACAAATTACTTATGCTCCAGCTAAAGCTGCCTGCAGCGTCGCCCGTGCATAGCCTACTGTGTAGGCGAATCCGGTATATCCAACCCCGAACCCATCATGTGTGAACTCTTTGTCGTGGTCCATCACAGGCGGGTGCTCTGGATATACGATTCTCGGATAGTTCTGGCGTACTAGTTCTTTCATCACGGCGAGCATATCTACTTCGCCTTCGTCCAAAAACACTTCCGTATATTTCTCACTCGGGATTTCGGTGATTACGTTGCGCCAGTGAACATGGTTTATCCGGTCGAGATCGCCAAAGTAGCGCGCTACTTCAACCGGATCTCCGCCCATTTCGCGAGTCACACCGCAATCGAAAGTGATGCCGTTTGCGGGACTGTCGACGATGCTTGCTAGCTTCTTCCAACCGTCGATGCTACCCATGATCTGCTCAGAGCCACGACTGATCGGTGCTGGCGGATCGTTGGGGTGCAATGCCATACGAACACCTGCTTCTTCTGCAGCCGGAATCACGGCCTTCAAGAAGTAAGTGATGTTGTCCCACATAGCGTCAGCAGTGTGAGCGCCTTCTTCTGGTAGTGGCGGGAGATCTTTTATCGACTGATAGTCGAACTCCTTGTATTTCGCACCACCTCGACCTTCAACGAATGAGTAGCCTTCGACAATTCGGTGGGCGTACCAGTTGTATTCGACTACTGGGATTTCCAATCTACCAGCACATTTAACCGACTCGATGACTTTCTCTATATCTTCGTCACGACTTGTACGGCCGTAGATGGCGTTCGGGAAGCCTGTGATCATCTTGATGCCTAATTTTATTCCGTAGGCGGCAAGCGCTTTGACGTCAGCTCCAAGTGTTTCATCGGTCCACGGCAGTTCATTCTCTCGGCCAAAGTTCGAATCGGAACTACCGGCACCGCCGCTGGAATGGACGTTCGTGATACCAAGTTGCCGAACTCGCCGTAAAGTTGAATCATCGAAATTGCTGACTGAAATTCCTATTTTGGGGCCATTAGCTGTGTCGGTCATCGAACGTCTCCGTCGTGCTGAATTATTGAATTTTCAGAATGTTAGTAGGCGACTAGTCCCAGAGTTTGTGAATAGCTTTTAAGCAGTCTTCGATCATTTGCTCGGCAGCTCCCGCTTCAAACGGCGCTGTTGGTCCAACTTCATAGCCGCCTTCTGGATAGGCGTACTCCATAGGAAGGTAGCCGTAGTAGCCATTTGCGTAGCCTGAGAACAATGTCCAGTCGGCTGGTGATCGCTCTTTTACCGCTGTACCAATTTCGGCAAATGGCTCGACTGGAATTGCGACTAGGGCAGTGTTGCCAATTCGAATAACCTGAATCGGAATATCTCTCTTCTCACCACCTTGACCAAACGTCTTCGTGTGGCGAAGCAGCAACGTTTCGCGCTTAGCCGGGAACGCTGCCTGTTTGATTTCGTCGACTGTGCCGCCGCTTTTCCTCACGTTGTCCAGATTGGCTCTGATCGCATCGAATTTATCCTGTACTTCGGATTCGGGTGGCATCTCTTTAATCGGCAGTAATGCGGAAGATTCGATCAAACCTAGCGTGTCATCCGACTCCCCTGCCTGGTTGAACGAGTACATCCCAAGATCGGCTCCAGACTGGAGAATCTGTTCCAACTTTTCTTCGCGTGGAACTGGATCGATAGTCAGTCGTACCCGAGCTGCCTCGATGCCTAACTGCTTGCCGAGCTTTCTATATACCGATGTATCGCCGGTGAATCCGTCGATAGGCCCCTGATTACCAGCTGCTCCCTGCAGAAAAAGACATGTGCCGCCAACGATACTCTCGACCGTTTCGCGAACTGGCCCCGGGTAGTCGGGAGTAATCAACTTGTTTTCAGGTCCCATGATCGTTGGGTGACAGGCGTAGTTCACAAGCGTTGCAACTGGGTTGCCGTCAAGATCGTCGAGGGCTGTAACCAAAACTTCATGGTCGACGAATCCGTCAAGGTTACGACCTGTAAACACTTTGCCTTCGTGGCTGACAGGGCGACGATTGATATTGATTTCGCAGTGTCCTTTTCCGGAATCTGACCGTACAGCAACGATTTTCGATATCGCCTCTTCTACTGCCTTGGCGGACGCTGGAGCCATCGAATAGAGCCACGGCTCGACCATTTCGGCACCCTCGACGATCCATGAAAGACCTTCGATAGGACCAGAGTGAGTGTGGGTGTAAGAAACCCGCTGGTTTGCGGCTGGGATCCCACTGGCTTCAGTGACAGCTTTACGGATGCGGAGATCGTACTCATCGACGAGCATACAAGTGTCGATATCTAGAATAGCGATGCGTTCAGCAGGGTTTGTGTTTCCGTCCGGCTCGATGACCAAAGCGGTGATCGTTAGCGGCATATCGACCCCTTCGGCTCCCTCATGTGATTGCGCTCCCCAGCCGGCGTGGGCTATTCCGATTGGTGGTGTGATGTCGACTCTGGCGGTACCGGCTGCGAGCATTTATTTCTCCGTCAACTAATTATTGCTTGTAAAAATGACCCTGACGGGCGTGCCGCAAACAAACAAATACGGCACACCATTTCAGGTCTATATTTGGATCAGGCTAATGCGGAAAGGAGGCTATTAATCCCAAGCTGGGGGAGCGATACTTTCGATGTTTGTTTTTACGTCGATCACAGCTGGTTTTCCTGAATTTAAAGCTTGATCGAGTGCGCCTTCGAAATCGCCCGGATTCTTCACCGTGATTCCGAAACCACCCATTTGTTCAGCCATCGCTGCAAAGTCGGTATCGGTCAGGTGCCACAGTTCATCTGAACCAGGCAAGTCGCCGCCGTAATTGCGAACGTTCAAGCTGCGCTCTTGGTTTAGAGAGTGGTTGTTGTTTACGACTGTGATCGTATTCAGTCCGTATCGAACGGCAGTGTCTAGTTCCATGAAGTGGTACCAGAGTGCTCCGTCACCAGCGAACGTGATTACAGGACGATCTGGGGCTGCTGCCTTAGCACCAATTGCCGCAGGGAACGCCCAGCCTAGCGAGCCAGCACATCTAATGAATGACTGATCTGGACTTGTGAGATCGATCATAGTGCCGGTCCAGATTCCTGAATGGCCGGTATCGGCAACAAGAATCGTATCGCTCGGCATGTGCTCCGTAAGCTCCTGCGAAAGTCGCTCTGTGCGCATCGGCATATCGTCGGACTTCCACAGAGGGTCGACGCTAGCTTTCCAATCAGAAACCAACTGCTGCACCCGTTTTATCCACTGTGTGCGACCACTTTCATCACTGGCTGTGCCGACTTCTCCGCTGGCGTTCAGCATCTTCTGCAAGCCAGCCTGAATATCTGACTGCAGCCCAACTTCGATTGGAAATGAGCGACCTAGCTCTGAGGCATCGATGTCCATCTGGATGATTCGAGTGCCGCCTCGTGGAAGCTTCCAGTCGTTGGTGATCTGTCCGCCGGTGTGGCTTCCTATGAAGAATACGAGGTCGGCTTCAGCGACTGTCTGGTTCGCGCAAGCACGTGAATATGACCCGGGTACGCCGACTGCGAGTGGGTGATCTGAAGGGAAGGTCTCTTTGGCGTTGAGCGAGGTGGCGACCGGGATGTTCAACCGTTCAGCGAGTTCTATCAGTTGCTTACCCGCATCTGACGTTTTCACGCCACCACCAGCGATTATCAATGGCTTGGCTGCGCTTGCGAGTGCACTTAGCGCAGCATTGACCGATCCTGAGTCTGGCTCGGGTCGGAACGGAGGAAGGCTCGAGAATTGACTCTCGATAATTACTTCCATATCAGCACTTTTCTTGGTGATATCTCCACCTGCAATTCCGGCTAGGTCTAAGTGCGTAGGACCTGGCGTGCCAGTGGTTGCTTCTCGAATCGCCTGTCGCAAGTACATCGGAAGTTGGTCGGTTCTGTCGACGCGTGCGCTGTATTTCGTGTTGGCGGAGAAGGGTGCACCGTGATCGACTTCCTGATAAGCGTGGCGGTCTTGCTGTTCTTGAACGAGTCGCCCGGTTAGAGCTACGACAGGAGAGCTTGCGAGATAGGCGTCCTGAAGACCTGCCGCTAGGTTCGTAGCACCGACCGACTGCGCTCCGCAAAATCCGACTGCACCCTTCACTCGGGCGTAGCCGTCGGCCATGTAGGCGGCTGGCTTTTCACTGTGGGCCATGACTCGGGTAATGCCGAGCTGTTCCATACGAACCATCGAATCATCGACGATCACAGGCATAAAGAAGAAGTGGGTTACGCCGTATCCGTGCATTGTTTCGGCAAGAAATTCACCGCCAGTCATTTCAGTCATTGGGTCAAACAGCTTTCAATTCATTAATTGCGAAAGTAAATCTCAAAACTTCGGCGAACTTTATAGCAGCAGGGTACTAGATGCACTCATGAACGCGTGAACATTTGTGCATTAGGTGTGTCTCGGTTAATGAAACGAGTTTCACTTCGCATACGTGTCAGTATTTCCAGACTAGCCATCTCTCCCGTTCGGGAATTATGCTCTCGACAATAATTGTCTAGGTGCCGGTCGTGGATTCCCGGCTAAAATGGCTGCGATTCCGCACAAGGGTGGAAGTACCATATAGGCGTATAAACCGAGTGTGTACGATCCTGTTTGATCGATGGATAAGGCAAGCGGTAACGGCCCAAGAGCGGCGGAAGCCATCATTCCGAAGTTGGCAACTCCTTTGATGCTGCCCAAGTGCTTGCGACCAAAATAGGCAGGCCAAACGACCTGATTAAGATTCATCAAAAATCCCTGATTAAGTCCGAGAACTACTCCGTACGCATATGCCTGCCACAGCTGGTCGGTACGCAGCAACATTATCATCGCTAAAACCAGCCCAACCTGACCTACCGCGATTAGGTATCGCACCGGCATTCGGCTCGCTAAATAACCGGCGATGAACTGCCCGACTATCGCAGACGGTGCCATGATCCCGAACACTCCGGCTGCAGCACCGATGCTGAGACCTTTCGAAGTCATGATCGAAACTTGCTGAAATGCCACGCCGGTTCCGACTAGGGACTGCGCCGAACCAGCGAAAATCAGCAACCACATCATGCGAGATCGAACCGCTTGATTGACGGTCCAAGTGTGTTCGATAACGTCGGGCTTCTTCTTCGATTTGGCAGATTCTTTTTCAGATTCGTCTGTGTCGCCATCAGGCTTTAGCCCAATTGATTCAGGACTTGATCTGATGAACACGATAGCCGGAACGATCAACAACACCCACCCGGTGATAGCAATCGCTATCCAGGCAGTTCGCCAGCCGAATTCTTCGATTAACGTCGCTCCGTAGAACGGGTAGATACCGCTGGCGATCGCACCGCCGAGGGCCATAAGTGCCAGCGCCATAGGGCGTTTTCGTACGAACCATACGCTGACCATCGTCGCCGGGATCAAGCTCAATGCGCCCTGACCCATCGTTCGCATGATGGCGAATCCGACGAACAGTTGCCAAGCGGAATTTACCTGCGACAACCACATTGCGCCAAGTCCGAGACACACCACCGCGAACACCATCATTCGGCGAGGTCCATATTTGTCGAGGCTGCGACCGATGAAAATTATCATCCCTGCTGCAGTGAGCGAGCCAAACAAATAAAGAGTCGATACAGAGGTCGACGAAAGTGATAAATCGTCGATAAACGAATTTTGAAATACCGAGAAAGTGAACGTCTGTCCCGGCCCTGAAGCAAAGCTGCCTAAAGCAGCAATTACAAGCACAATCCAACCGTAGTAGAAGGGAGTTCGAGCTACACGCGGTAATGAAACAGGATGAGCTTCAGTAGTTGGAGTCACGACAAAAAGTGTACTCGGTGCCATTTGCAATCAAAGGGACATATCGACACGGAATTAGTCTCAATTACTTGTTCTGATGAGTGTAGATCCTAAGATTGCTCGTCAAACGTATATCTAACACACAACAGGCGCTAACCAATTGAATATCCGAGATCACATTTAACATGTGAAATAGTTCTCGACATTTTGCTGTCAGCAGTTCAAAGTTATTCTCTGATGTTAATTCAAATGCGTGCACATATAACTGCATTTACAAGTCCATCTGGGAGCAATGATGAGAGTTTCTGTCGAAGGAATCGCAAGTTTTAGCGGACGGCGCCCTTGGTGGGTCGTAGCTGGATGGGTCGTTGTATTGGTAACGGCTGGCGTACTGGCGAGTACTATGCTTGAAAGCGCCCTCGATGGTGGACTAGGTCCGACACAGACTCTCGAGTACCAGATCGCTCAAGATTTGGTTAATGAACGCTTTGGAGAACTCGATGGCAGCGGCCCGGAAGATGTCGATAAGACAGGACCGCCAAGTTCCTCAGAATTCGTCTTAATACTTTCTGATAACGCTAATCCTGGTGATTTAGACTTCGACCAAAAAGTCGTTGAATTTGGTCAAGCTCTTTCAGCCGCAGAAGCTCAAGACGAAGTCTCAATCATGATCGGTAGTTTTAGTGACTACGAAGGCATGGTTTCCGAAGATGGCACGACATTGCTTACTTCGGTTGATGTCATTAAAGGCACCGCCACCGATTTTGCTACGTTTCTACATGTTGCGGAGAAATTCTCGGTCGATGGATACCATGTTTACTTCATTGGAGACGAAAGCATCCAACATGTGTTCGGTGAATTAGCCGAGAGCGATTTGGTGACCGGTGAGACTATAGGAATTGCCGTTGCCATCATCATTCTGGCACTTGTATTCGGAGCCGTTGTGGCTGCGTTTATTCCGATTATTCTTGCTATTGCTGCGATCTTCACCGGTATGGGAATTGTCGCAATCGTTGGTCAGGTTATTGAACTTAACGAGTTCGTACCGAACATCCTGTCGATGATGGGGCTCGCCGTCGGTATCGACTACGCGCTGTTCATCCTCTCTCGATTTAAAGAAGAACGCGAGCGAGGTCTTGAAAAGGCTAAGGCTATCCAGGTCGCTGGTGGATCTGCCGGTCGAGCAGTGGTGTTTAGTGGGCTTACGGTGGTATTGGCACTGCTCGGAATGCTGATAATTCCGGTGAGAGAGTTCCAGGCATTCGGAGCAGGCGCGATCATCGTTGTGTTTGTAGCAGTAATCGTAGCTGTCACGCTACTTCCAGCAATAATAGGAATTCTCGGGGATAAGGTCTACAGTGTCCGTGCACCTCTTCCATTGACCGGTGGTTTGTTTTTAATCGGGACCGTGATTTTGACCGTAACCGTCGGATTCAGCCCCGACATAATTTGGGTTTCTGTTGGAGTGATGCTGATTCTGGTCGTAATAACCATCATCAGAAAAATCAGCGGTAATAAATGGTCGCTTGGTTTGGGTGGCGAAGATAGCAATGACCCGGATGCGGAAACTGGTTTCTGGAATACGATAACTGTGGCTGTAATGCGTCGACCATGGATTAGTTTGGTAACTGCATCGATAATTCTGCTGATTCTTGGTTCGTACTACTTAGAACTTGAAAAGGGCACTAGCGGAATTTCTGTTTTGCCTGATGAAATTCCTGCCAAGCAGGGTTTCCAAACTCTCGATGAAAAATTTGGATTCGGATCAGATGCTCCTGCGCTAGTGGTAATTGAAGGTGATGTTGGGTCGGACGCTTTCGCTGTGGCCCTTACTAAACTAGAACAATCAATCACTGACGATGATGGATTGCAGTCCCCACAGGTACGAATTGAGCCAAGCGTAAATCTTGCTAGCTTCACATCTAATATTCCCGGTGATCCGCAAAATCAATCTGCACTGAACACGATTCGCCGTATAAGGGCAGATCTAATACCAGATGCATTTGCTGGAGTGTCTGAAGGCTCTTATACGGCATACGTTGGCGGAAGCTCGGCGGAAGTAGTCGATTCGGTCAAGGTTACTGATGACTATCTTCCGATTGTGTTTACTTCGGTGCTTAGCCTTAGTTTCATCCTTCTCTTATTCGCTTTTAGGTCGCTAGTAATCTCAATTGCTTCGATCGTTATGAACTTGTTATCGGTTGCGGCTGCCTACGGACTCGTTGTGCTGGTCTTCCAGAAGGGATTCTTAATCGGTGTGTTCGGATTTGAGCAGGTGGATCAGATCGAATTCTGGTTGCCGTTGTTCATGTTCAGCATCCTATTCGGGCTTTCGATGGACTATCACGTGTTTATGCTTAGCCGAATCAAGGAGCGTTATGACGAAACCGGACTCGCTGCTGAATCGGTTAAATTCGGTCTACGGCGAACGGCAAGCATCATCACTGGTGCTGCGCTAATAATGGTGGCAGTATTCGGTGGATTCGCACTCGGTGATATAGCGTTCTTCCAGTCGATGGGATTCGGTCTGGGAGCCGCAGTATTGCTTGATGCGACTATCGTTCGATCGCTGCTTGTTCCGAGCGTGATGCGAATATTAGGTAAACGTGCTTGGTACTTTCCAAGCTGGCTTGAGTGGCTTCCCAACATATCGATTGAGGGAACTCCAAGAGAGGCTGCTGCTGTAACCTCAAAAACCACTTCTGATTAGAACACTCACTGAGCAAAATGTGAACCGCCGGTGGTCATTTAATTGGCTATAGGCGGTTTGTGTTGAATCAGACGAAACCTTACGCGCATGACTATAAATACGACCTAAGCCTAGGGCTATCCGAAGTTGTCGACAACGTGCCCGGCGACATACTTTGCGTCTTCTCCTACCCCAATGAACTGGGCGGATTTCGATCCGTACATCCACTGTAGACCCATGAAGTACAAACCGGGATACTCGGTTACTCCACGCTGTTGAATCGGGTAGTTGTACTCGCCGGTAATCGGCAGTTTGATCCAGTCGAAGTTGTATTTAAATCCAGTCGACCAGATGATCGCCGTGATTCCTGATGCAGCAAGATCTAGCTCGCTCGGCGCATCGCCTTTTGGCCAGCCTGCGATGTTTGGCGGATCAACTACGTCGTCCAACGGAACTTGCATTCCGTGCTTCGCAACGTAATCGTCGACGTTCTGTTTCCACTTAATCGGATGATCGTCAACCGCTTTTAAAATCTTCTCTAGATCAGTGTTTAGCGAAATGATCTTGCCTTCACCGCCAGTGACCGGGCCAACCAGGGTCACGCCGTTTTTTGCCATTTGGCGCAGGTAAATGTTGTGTCCGCCGCGAGCGCCACTAGTGTGGGACGAAGAGTTGTAACGTGCATCGTCTACGGACTCGACATCTTCAACCGTCTTGTCGAAGCCTCCCATTGTGTAGTTCCACCACGATGAGTCTCGTCCCCTGTATCGACGTGGGCGGCGACCTGCGTTTCCAACTGACAGGTATACGGTCTTCCCTGCGTCGTGTAGCTCCTCGGCAATCTGAGCACCCGACTGACCTGATCCGACAACCAAAACGGCTCCGTCATTGAGCGCATCTGGGTTTTTGTACGCGGCGGAATGCATCTGAGTGAAGGAATCGCTAAGTTGCTCGGTGTAATCAGGGAGTTTCGGAACTCCAAAGGCTCCTGTCGCAACCACCACGCATCGAGCTTCGATCACATGTCCGTTGCCGAGGTGTAATTTGTACCCGGAAGAAACTTGTTCCAGTGATTCAACTTCAATCCCTGTGCGGACAGGCGATTCGAAATGGGCGGCGTAGTCCTGAAGATATTGAATCGTTTCGAGCTTCGAAAGATATCCTTCGGGTTCAGTGCCGACGTAATGGAAACCGGGGAGCCGGACTGCCCAGTTTGGGTTCACAAGATAAAAACCGTCCCAGCGCTCGACATCCCAAGTGTTGCCGACGTTCCCTCGTTCGAGAACAACGTGCTCGATGTTTTGCTGCTTGAGGAAATAGCTCGTCGATAGTCCGGCAGGTCCGGCTCCGATGATCACAATGTTGTGCGATTCAGCTGGGTTCGACGACAAGTATGGAGATTCCTTAGCTGCGTGTTACTCGGGCTGGCGCGGTAAGTGCATATCGAACGCCGTTTGCCGAAGTGACGAGGATATTAGCTGATGCCGATCTTCGCTGCCTATATCTCATAAGCTTTTTGTGAATAAGATACCGATATCTTGGGCAATGACTTGTGAAGGATTCGATTTACTGTGAAACTTGGTGGCAAATTAGTTTGCCTCTTGTCCCCGCCATTAATAGCTGAATCGAAAAAATAACTTCCTTGAAAATTATCAAAGTCACCCCTTGGCTACTTCTCGCTACTGCTGCATACAACTTCGGTCGTCAGGGCGAGTACATCTTTGTGGAAGTGCAGACTGACGAAGGAATTACCGGCTGGGGTGAGGTGACAACGACTCATCCGGTGGCAAACCGCGCTGTATGTGCAGTGATACAGCAAATCGACCCATTGGTGGTTGGGGAGAACCCGTTCCACATCGAAAAAATTTGGAATAAGATCTTCCGAAGGTTTACTTACATGGGTTCTCGTGGCGCTGCTACCAACGCGATTAGCGGAATCGATATTGCTCTTTGGGACATTCGCGGTAAGGCAATGAACCAGCCGATCTTTGAACTGCTTGGCGGTCCGGTTCGAGAGACGATCGCTCTCTACACTCACCCAGACCCAAACATTGGTCCGGATGAGGCGAAGCGACAGGCGAAAGAGATCGCCGACTCGGGTCACGAGGGCATGAAGTTCGATCCTTACCCACATATGGAGGAAGAGAACAACGGCTACCTGAACGGTGGAATGACCTACAAGGGTGAAGCCGAGGCGAACGAAATCACCGCTGCCATCCGTGAAGGCGCTGGTCCAGAAATGGAACTGATGATCGACGCCCACGGTCGATTCGACGTGCCGACTAGCGTGCGCCTTACTCGTAGTGTTGCTCCATCAAACATTCACTGGTGGGAAGAGCCAGTTCCTGTTGAAAGCACGCAGGCCTTAAAGAACGTCCGAGATCAGATCGATCTGCCTATTTCTGTTGGTGAACGTCTTCACACCCGGTGGGAGTTCACAGCGATTCTCGAACAGCACCTAGCCGACTTCCTTGAGCCGGACGTGACTTGGACTGGTGGTATCTCAGAGCTCAAGAAGATTTCGACCATGGCAGAGGCGTACTACGTTCCGATTGCGCCGCACGACGCTAGCGGTCCTATTAACGTTCTCGCCGGTGCGCACGTGATGATGACCGTGCCGAACTTCTACAAACTCGAAACAGCTCGTCACCGCTTGGTCGCATACGACAACTTCATTCAGACCCCGCTCGACGTTCGACGAGGTCAACTGCACTTGCCGGATGCACCGGGTCTAGGGATCGAGATGAACATGGATTTCATGCGAGCCAACTCCGACGAACAGTTCCGAGGGGAGTAGGTTTTTCTATAGCTACGGCTCGATCTTCATGTAAAGTCCGGGGTACAACTGGCATCTACAAATTCGTAGAGCAGGCGCTAATCGCCATAAGGACAGGAATATCTCCGCATGAAGATCAGGTCAGTCAAAGCTATAGAGGTTGATGTAACACCGCACGCAACCACCAAGCCACGTGTCCCAAAGATCGAGACCAACGGCTTTGTTAGCCCGATGCAGCGGTATCCCGAGCTGAAGCGTAGCGACTGGAACAACAGCTGGAAACGGACAGCGTGTGTCGTGACGGCCGAAGATGGCACTTGGGGATTCGGTCTTACGCTTCACAGTGGAGTCACTGTTCCTCTGATCAACGACCACATTGGCCCGATGATAGAGGGTGAGAACTGTATGGCGACTGAGCGTGTGTGGGATTTGATGCAGAAGGCAACCGCTCCGTATGGAACGGCAGGTGTTTCTAGCTTTGCAATCAGCGCAGTCGACAATGCCTTGTGGGATCTCAAAGGCAAGCTGCTGAACAAGCCGGTATACGAAATTATTGGGGGGCCTCAGAAAGAAAAAATCTTCTGCTACGCCAGCAACACCGATCTTTCGTACCCCACTGAGGATTCGATCGACTGGTTCTTAGAACTTGGGTTCAAAGCTGTGAAACTCTTCCTGCGAGAAGGCCCCGACGCCGGTCTGCCAGGGCTAAATCGAACAGAAGAACTTGTTGCCAAGACTCGTGAGCAAGTAGGCCCAGACGTCGAGATCGCAGTCGATTGTTGGATGTCGATGAATACCGACTACATGGTGCGACTCGCAGAGCAACTCAGACCGTATCGGATCAAGTGGCTTGAGGATTACATGCTGCCTGAAGACATGGACAGCTATTTCAATCTTCGTCAGCGAATACCGTTCCAGACACTTGCTACAGGCGAACACTGGTACTCCATTCACCCGTTCGCACTTGCTGCTAGTCATGGATTGGTCGACATCTTCCAGCCCGATCTGCAATGGGTTGGTGGGCTGACCGCTGGAATTAAAATTTGCCATTTGGCTGAGGCTCATGGGCTTACTGTTATTCCGCATGCAAGCACAAATTACCCGTACGGTCAGCATCTCGCATACGCGATGTCGTCGGTCATGTGGGCTGAGCGATCTGAAGGCGTCGCACCTCCGGGTGTACCGCTTGAAGAATTGGTAGTTTTACCCGGAACGCCTGTGATTAAAGACGGTTACTTAATACCGTCGAATGCTCCCGGATTCGGATTCGAGTTTGACCTTGATTGGATCGAACAACGGGCTACATAGAGCTGGTTTCATCAATCTGAATAAGTATTCGAATGCGTCATGCAGGCACAGCGGGAGTACTATGACGCTCATGTCAATTTCTGGTCACATATTTGATACGAGCGTCGCTACTTGAGCGCTGCCGCTAATACTCCCACTCCGCCAACAGACCAGATCGACGCTCCAGCCGCTAATAAATGGGTTGCCTTTACGGCGATTGGCATCGCGTTTTTCACCATGGTCGCGAGTATGGGCATGGTGTTCATCGCCCTGTCGCAGATCGCCGATACTTTCGGAGTAACCCTTCGTTCTGCATCTTGGATCGTAATAGTTCAGGGTTTGACCATCAGCGCGTTCATGCTGCCGATGGGGCGCATGGCCGACATTATTGGTCGGAAGAAAGTTCACCTAATTGGACTAGTATTTTTCGCCAGTGGATCGGTATTTACAGCTTTGGCTCCAAGCTTCGGGCTACTGATTCTTGCCCGTGTCGTGACCGCCATCGGAAACTCGATGGGGCAGTCGGTAGGTACGGCAATGGTGCTATCGGTATTTCCGGCGCGTGAACGCGGTAAAGCAATCGGTGCACAGACCACTTCGGTCGCTATTGGCGGGGCTATCGGACCGGTTATTGCTGGCCTGTGGTTGCAATTTTTCTCGTGGGAGACACTTTTCTTTGTGCTGACAATCCCGATCGGAATTGCATTTATTGCCGGTTATTTCATCCTCGATGAAAAGATCGTTAGTCAGCAGCGAACTGGTGCAAAACTGAAATTTGACTGGATGGGTGCGATCGTTTCCGGGTTGATGATTATTGTCGTCGTAATCCTCATCAACAATCCATTCAACGTTGCGATACTGTCGCCGTTGATTATTGGCGGATTTGTTTCAGCTATATTGCTGTTCGCTTTCTTCGTTCGGTGGGAGCTGAGGTCCTCATCTCCGATGCTCGATCTGCGGATGTTCAAGAACATCATGTTCTCAATGGCGATTGCGACACGTTTCTTGGGATTCCTTGGCACGACAACCGTCAGGTTCTTGATGCCGATCTACTTAATAAGCCTCCGTAACATCGAAGAGGCTGCGGCTGGAGGGATATTGTTCCTCACATCGCTGGGAATGGCGGCCGCGGCAAGCTCGTCGGGTCGTATGGGCGACAAGATCGGTGAACGGCGCTTTACGGTTGTTGGGTTCGCAATGCTGGTCGCCACAGCAATTGCGTTCATGGTATTCACAAGTGAAACCTCGTTCTGGATCGTCAGTCTCGTGTTGTTAGTGAACGGAATTGCGATGGGGCTTTGGGGGGTACCTAACAACAGCACGATTCTTGGCAGCGTGTCAAAAGAATCGTTCGGGGTGGTCGGAGCCTTAACGAACCTGACGAGAAACGTAGGAAACGTGGCAGGGCAGGCGATAGCATCGGCCGTTGTTGTGGGCGTAATGGTCGCTGACGGCTTCGATATCCCGCTAAGTGACATTACCGGCAATAAGACGGCCAGCGATTCGTTCATGAACGGCTGGAAGTACGCCTATGCCTTGGTAACAGTCTTCTCACTCATGGGTCTGGTTTTGGCGATCATGACGAAGCCGACTAAGAACGTCGAATTCGACGAATAACCAGAGTTACTGCTAGCTCGCCGGTTCGATCAATTCTTGAATCTGATTCACATCAACTCCATTCAACACCGTAGTCCGACCACTCGGCCATTCGACTGTTACGTCCACTGATTCAGCTGTGGCAACACCGAAATGGGCGTCTAGCGAACTCATGGATAAGAAGCTTGAAGAGCCGAGCACTTCGTTAGTCTGAACGATCGTCTCGCCGCTAGCAGATTTGTAACTTACGGCTATCTTCGCGCCAATGGCGTCGGCGTTCGATCCTGTGCCATCGATGGCCATTCGGCCTCGAAGACTGAATGACACCCAATGATTGTCGCCGCCGCTGTTCATCCAGACGAATAGCGGACCGCTGGCTACGGCACGCTCGCCTTCAGCATCGAACGTCTCTCCGTTCGAGTTAGTTCCGATCACGTCGATAAACCCATCGCCGTTCAAATCACCAATCGCAACGCCCTTGCCGTTCTCGTGGAACTCGACACCAATCCGCTGTTTTGAAGCGTTGAAATCATTGTCGTCAGGATCAAGAACTGAGTAGTCGACCGCCAACGAGTCAATGATTTGAGCCTCAGCTGTGACGTCCATAAAAGCTCCGTTGCCATCGTTTTGGAGTAGCCGCCCGATCCCCGGTGCGAAATCGCCCTGCGGACCCTCGCCACGGGCTGCAAGTGAACCTAGCCAGTAGAGATCTTGGTCGGCGTCGTTGTCCATATCGAAGAACGCTGTGCCGAATCCGAATTCGTAGGCTTCAAGCCCATTAACTTCGGCTTCAATTGAGGTCGTGAAATCCTCGTCCAAAGAGCTCGGTCGCACGATCGTACTTGCGGTTACTGAAGTCTCACCTGTGACGATCACGAACGCACCCGGACGGTTCGCATCGGCACCTTCGTTTACCCGATTTTCGATCAAGGCGTGGAAGCATGTACCCGTGTCGGTCGAGTGGTAGTAGGCGCAGTCTGCCGAGGGGATGGTTGGCCACGGTCGCTCAAGAGGCTGATAGCCCATGTTCGTGACAAACACGTCGAGATCGTTGTCCCCATCGTAGTCGCCAAGTGCGAATCCCATCCATTGACCCATTTGGTCGATACCAAGGAGCTCTTCGATGGGCGTAAACGTGATTCCTGCTGGGTTTGAATCGTTGCGATAAACCTTCAGCCGATCACCATCGTCGCCAACCCACAAATCAAGGTCCCCGTCTGAGTCGTGGTCGAACATCAGCGTGGTCCATGTCTGGCCCGCAGGATCACCAACTATGTTGCCTTTTCCATCGACAATACTGATGTCGAAACCCTCTATCACGGTATTGTCAGGGGCAGGGAATGTGATCGGGTTGCCTGCGATGTCACGCATTCTGATGGGCGGAGATATCAGACCAGACTCGACCGTTTCATCAGAGAAAGTTAGGTTGCCGTTATTACGAAAGAACGTGTTGAAGTGACCATGATGTCGAGACGTGTCGAAGCGGACGAAATCTTGGTCGGCGCGATTGCCGATGTACAGGTCGAGCCAGCCATCGTTGTCGACGTCGCCGCATGCGATGCTGGCAGCCGATCGGGAGTTAACTTGTTGTGCGAATGCAGTTGCGGTTATGTCGGTAAAAGTGCCATCGCCATTGTTGTGGAATAGGTTGTCTTGGACGGCCACTGCAAGGGACGGATTACCAGAGACCGAGCGGTAGTCGAGGTTGTCACCGATTCTTCCTTGTGCACCAACGTAAAGATCCTGGTACCCGTCATTGTCGAGGTCGCACGCAGCCACAGCTGTTGAATTGTGGCTCGCTGCTGCCACACCCGCACCGTCTGCGACTTCTGTGAAAACGTTATCGCCATCGTTGCGGAATAGCTTATTAGGACCACCACGAGTGATTTGGAACACAGCATTCGCTTCGCTTGAAGTGACGTAGAAATCTAGATCACCGTCTCGGTCGTAGTCGAAAATCGCAACTCCGGGATATCTGTTTTCGATCAACGCTTCAGAACCGATTAGCGGAGCGATGTTTTGGAACGGAGCGAACTCGTCGGCCGCTGGCACACCATCGAATACGGTTGGGTACGCGTCGATATTCACCAGATCTGTGCCCGAAGCGATGAAGAGTTCTTCAACAGTTCGTTGTTCAGTCGCCTTTGGTAACCGGTCGTTCAGTCCCGCGCCTTCCCAGAAATACTGCCCGCCAATGAGCACCAAAATTCCGCCGAGAGCGCCCACGCCCCAGGTAGCGCTGGCGAATGTCGCCAATGCCTTACGTGGCATCAGTTTCGAGAGACCCCAGAAAGTCACCGGCCCACCTGCAGCTGCGCTGAATAGCAATGTTGCAGCAGGGGCAGTTCCCATCCCGAGCAGCAGCAGCAAGGCAACAAGCGGGATTTCAAATAGCAGAGGGACGTTGATCAGAATACCGAAAGTTGCCGCCAGCAAAATTCCACGAACATCGTTACCTAAATAGGTAGCGACCACCTCAGGACTCAGCCATTGGATGGCTAGTCCGCTAGCAAACCCGGCAAGAATCATGATTGGCGAAAGTCGAATTGCATATCCAATACTCGCCTTCGCCCAATGCCGGAACGCCGGAGCAAGAATCTCACCCCAACTCGCAACATTAACGGGATCTTCATACGTGTCGGGGATCTCAACTTGCTTTACTCGGTCACGACGAACACTTAGCACTACGATTGGCCCAATAATTAGTGCACCCACGATTGCCAGTATTAGTCGACTAAAGCCTAGAACTGGACTGAACACAAAGAAGACCATCGCTAGCGCGGGAATATTCAGGGTGGTGGAACCCTGCACCATTGCGATGGCACCTTCGATACTCGCTCGTTTGTGGAACGCCGAAGATACCGGAACGATGCAGGCAGAGCAGAGATTCATCACTCCGCCTGTGACGGTTCCCTGAACAGTGCGTCTGAATACTCCGGCGGTAGGTAGGCCTTTACTTATCGATTTTGAAAATAGGAATGCTTCGGCGAGTCCAGCTGTTAGGAACGCGAACGTCATGCCGACAGTTACGAGTCGAAGATAGGTGATCGAGAATTTGATCCATCGAGTCATGAAGCTAACGCCGGGATCACGCTCGATACAGAATCCCTGGAAGCACTGGCTTGTGGGCGACTGTACGGCGTCGAGATCTTCGCCAACAATGCCGATCTTTGGAAGTCGGTTGAATGCGAGGAACGTCCCCATGATGATGACTAGGAGGATGAGGCCGACTAGAAGTCGCTTACGATCTGCGCTTGCAAACATTATTTGCGGAACCTATCTCGTAAGCGCGATCCGAAATCTGATTCGCCCTCGGGAGCAGGGATGAACACCCATAGCACAAACAACACAACGCCAGAGACTGTCGGTAATGTCGCTTCCAGCCACCAGTCAGGCATTTTTCTCAGGTCTCCAGTAATTTGCGTAGATAGCTCGTGTCTGATCGCCAAACCGCATTTAGATATCAGACAAACAACAATAACCCGAAATACTAAGTGAACCGGCAGGTTACTGATGGTCTCGTTCCGAGAATAATGATGAAGTAATCAGTTCGATAGATTCCAATAAAACCGTTCGATTCACATTTCGATTCTATAAATCATGCTTTAGGCTTTCGCCATCGAGATGATTATCTGCCGACAGGCAACTCCAAAGAGGAATGAAATTGAATGGCTGATACACGACCGAACGTGATCGTTTACCTGACCGACGATCAGGGGTACGGTGACCTGTCATGCATGGGTGCGACTGATTTCAAGACCCCGACGCTTGATCGAATGGCAAAGGACGGAGTTCGATTCACCAATTGGTACTCGAATAGTCCGGTCTGTTCTCCTTCGCGAGCTGCGTTGTTATCGGGCCGATACCCCGGCAACGCGGGTGTTCGGTCGATCCTAAGAGGCCATCGAACTGCTAGTGGGCTTCCGCAAAGCACTCCCACTTTGGCGACTATGCTCAAAAAAGAGGGCTATCAAACTGCCCTCACTGGAAAGTGGCATCTGGGACTTGCTGAAGAATCACGACCGGGCGCACACGGATTCGACAAGACGTTCGGATTCATGGCGGGCTGTATCGACTTCTTTTCACACATCTTCTACTGGGGTGCGAATCGACCCGGACCCAGCATGAACCCAACGCACGATCTCTGGGAGAACAATGAAGAGATCTGGCGCAATGGCGAGTACTTCACTGAGCTAATTGCCAAGAAGGCGATCGAATACATCAGAGAGATGGCCAAGTCGGATAAGCCGTTCTTCCTCTACGTGCCATTCAATGCTCCTCACTACCCTATGCACGCTCCTCAGGAGTACATGGATCGTTTCGCTGATCTGCCGTGGGATCGACAGGTAATGGCTGCGATGATTAGTGCCGTTGACGATGCGATTGCCAAGATCAAAGACGAACTCGAACGACTAAGCCTGACTGAGAACACGTTGTCAGTGTTCACATCTGATAACGGCCCTTCGCGTGAATCACGCAACTGGCTTGATGGCTCGCAAGACCCTTACTATGGCGGAACGTCCGGCGGTCTAAAAGGTCACAAGTTCAGCCTGTTCGATGGCGGGATGAAAGAACCGGCAATCATGCACTGGCCGGCCCGAATCCCGGGAGGGCAGGTGAGCGACCAATCATGCGCGTCGATGGACATCGTTCCGACAGTGCTTGAGGTGATTGGCGTAGATGCTTCTCAATATGAAATCGACGGAACCAGTGTTCTGTCTCATGTGGTCGACGGCGAAGATATTGAAGAACGTGCGATCTTCTGGGAGATGGACGGCCAAACGGCGGTTCGCAGGGGCAAGTGGAAGCTGGTGCTTAATGGTCAGCTAGTTGAAGCGGCCGAACCGGTTGCCGAAGTGCATCTTTCCGATGTAGAAGCCGATCCTTCTGAATCGATAAATCTCGTAGATTCAGAGCCAGAGATTGCAGCCGAGTTGAAAAAACTCGCAGAACACTGGCGCGCCGGCATAGTGAAACGCTGGGAAGAGCAATACGCCGGTGTCGATCACGAATATGTCGCTCACGGAATGGTTTAAGGCTGACCAAAAATCCTTATTCGTACTAAACGAACTTACCTACGCAGAAATAATAGGAATTTCAAATGGTTTACGACAAAGCAGGAATTAGTGACTCGATCAAAGGTCAAGGACATTGGCCTGAAACTGACGAGACACCAACGTTAACGCTGTTTTTGAACGATCTTGAAGATCGCTCACTACGCCGAGTGAAACAGCTTGGTATCTCGGGTGTTAGTACTGCCAGCTTAGACACCGGTGGTCTCGAAACTTGGACTGACGCAGATCTTAGGCGAAATATTGATCGTGTTGCTGAAGCAGATCTCGAACTCCGTAACATCATGTTCGATCCATCCGATCGAGTGAAGTTCGGTGAACCAGGTCGCGATGAAGATATCGAAACCATCATCAAGGCTATCCAAATCTCAGGTAGGCAGGGTATGCCTGTGATGGAGTACAACTTCTACGCTCATCGAATCGTCGAGGGCTACAAAGTTGTGCCAGGGCGTGGTGGCTCAGGGCTGATGGATTTCAACAACGACCGCATCAAAGATCTTCCACCACTACAGGGTCAGGTAGCGCATTCGATCGACGAAATGTGGGATAACGTCACCTACTTCCTGAAAGCGGTTATACCGGCAGCTGAAGAGGCGAACGTTCGGCTCGCACTGCACCCGAATGATCCACCAGCACCGATAAGTCGTGGCAGCGGCCAGATCATGGGCTCTGTCGAAGGTTGGAAGCGCCTAGCCGACATTGTGCCTAGCCCGTACAACGGCATTACTTTCGATTGCGGGGTGACTCAGGAACTAGGTCATGATCCTGTCGAAGTTTGCCGCTACTTCGGCGAGCGAGATCAGATCAATCATGTTCACTTCCGCAACGTTGTCACCCAAACTCCGCAGCTCGATTACACGGAAGTGTGGATCGATGAAGGACAGATCGATATGTTCGCTGTGATGAGCGAGCTTATTCGTCAAAAATATCCACGATTGATCTATCCGGAACACCCGCCAGAGAACGACTCGGATACCGAGTTCCCATTCAATGGAATTTCAGCAACAACATACACAGGCTTTGCTTACACAGTTGGCTACGCAAGGGCGATGATGCAGGCGGCGCTCGCTACTCAAGCATTAGGTAAATAGGAAGTATTAGATGGTTTCAACAGAACCGATGATCCTTCGGCTTTCGCGTCACTCCGTGATAATGGCACTGCACGGTGAAGGCGGTTGACTCCTTCACACGTGGTGAGTCTTGATTAAAGAAAGAGTTTATGCGGCGGAAATATAGCGCATAAACGTCGCTTGCGGGCTATTTGCTTACGAACTCTCCAAACCTGAAGAACACAGAGTTGTGCGCTAGACTGACGAAGCATCGGGAGTGGCACTTGTTCACTCGTAGTCATAGCACCGTCAAATTTAGGAGAAACAGATGAAGTACGAGGTCGAGAAACTCGCAGCTGAAAACGCAGTGGTAGGCGAGGGACCCGTCTGGGATGTTGAATCCCAAACGCTCTACTGGATCGATATTCAGGGCGGCAAAATTTGGAACTATGACCCCGAGAATGGTGAGAACACGGTACTCCACACCGGTTATAACGTTGCTGGCGCCACGCGCAATAAACAGGGCGGACTTGCTGTGGGTACTTGGGAAGGTGTTCAGCTTTGGAATTCTGACGATGACTACACGTGGCTTTTTAAAGGCGATGTCGATGGTCGACCGATCAAGCTAAACGATGTCACTGTAGGGCCCGATGGAAGTATGTACGGAGGTAGCGGCCACCTCGATTCGTGCTCGTTATTCCGATTCAACACCGACGGTTCAGCAGAGATCATCGATGATGGGCTTGATCTTTGTAATGGAATGGGATTTTCCCCTGATCTGAAAACGTTCTACTCGACCGATTCCCCAAAACACGAGATTTACAAGTGGGATCACAACCCAACCACTAGAGCGATCACTAATAAGCGGATTTTCACGACTACCCCAAGCGAGTGGGGTATTCCTGATGGCATGACTGTCGACGCTGAAGGATTCGTTTGGTCGGCGATTTGGTACGGCGGGATGATCGTTCGATTCGATCCCGATGGCAAAGAAGAGCGACGAGTCGAATTGCCTGCTGCCCAGACTTCATCGGCAATGTTCGGTGGAAAAGACCTGAATGAGCTTTATGTGACAACGGCTGCGTTCGGCACGGGTGATGCCACACCGACTGGCTGGGAACCATCCGGATTCGATATGTCGACGTATCGCGGCGGCGATCTGTATCGAGTGAAGCTCGATATTGAAGGTAAGCCTGAGTTCATTACTGACTACTCACTGCCGAGCTAGTTTTCTTATTGCTTGGTGTGATGCAGACAAGTCGAACGATAGATTTATGGCGTATCAGTGGCCAGAGTGACTGGCTGGGTAGGTGTGTGCCACGCGAAAATCAGGTTAGCTATAGGTAATTAACGACCGGGTGTTGGGATCGAGTTTGTGTCTGCAAGATTGGTAGTGGATCGGTTTGAAGTTCATACACGCTCAAAAACTTTTCGGAATGGTGCTGGCAACCGCATTGATTTCAGCCGTACTGGTTGCAGCGTGTAATGGAGCGAGCGATTCAGACTTGGTCGACGATCAGGTATCCGCTAGGAACGTAATTCAACCGGCTGGTCAGTCGAACGCTGATGTACTGCCTCCTACGGCAACTGCAACGCCACCGAGCAACGAATTTGCAATTATTGGCCAACCTGAACGATTTCTACTGGAAGATTTGTCTCTCGTGGGAATTGATGATTGGGTTAACTCGGTACCACTGGAACTGGATCAACTGATCGATGATAAGAAAGTCGTATTGCTCGACTTCTGGGCGTACACGTGTGTGAACTGCATACGAACGTTTCCGTATCTAAACGCTTGGCATGAGGCTTATTCGGATAGCGGTCTCGTAGTCATTGGTATTCACTCACCGGAATTTGAATTCGAGAAATTACTGGCAAACGTTGAAGCCGCAACCATCCGATATGGGATCGAGTATCCGATAGCGCTCGACAACGACAAAGAGACTTGGGATAAGTACGGGAACCACTTTTGGCCATCGAAATACTTAATTTCATCCACTGGGGAAGTAGTGCTTAGGCACTTTGGTGAAGGCGGGTATGACGAATTTGATTCAGCCATACGTACTGCTCTCGAACAGTCTAAAAATGATGTAACAGGTATACCAAGAGTAAAAATAGCTTATCCCGACCGATCTGAATCTGCTCACACCGTCACCAGAGAGCTCTACGGTGGGTATTCAAAGAACTTCCTATCCGACGGTCTCTACGCCGGTCAGGACACCTATTACGCTGCTCCCGACACCGTAGTCGACTACGCCGATGACGGCACGCGTCGTCACGGGCAGTTTTATCTTCACGGCCAATGGACGAATAAAGAGTCGTCGTTAGTTTCAGGTCAGCCGTCAAGTGGTATGCAATCGCATGTTGCCTTCGATTTCTTTGCGACTTCGGTGAACGCAGTGTTGAGTGCACCGGGTGAGACTCAACAAGTAGTTGTCGAAATCGACGGTGCGCCTGTTGCAGTCGATCAAGCAGGACCAGACATTACTTGGGATTCGAGGGGAAACAGTGTTCTGACGGTTAGTGATGCCAGGCTTTACCAGATAATCGAACTACCAGAATTCGGCAAACACGAACTCAGGTTAAAAACAAACTCCGAAGGTCTGGCTTTTTACACCGTGACCTTCGGAGTCAATGAGTTCGGTCCTTAGGAAGAACTTGCTACATGCGAGTTAGATCGACATGTCGGCAGGAACAGCTTTGATCGTCTCAGACTCAGTCTGGAACGTGCTCGTGATGTCTGGGTTTTCCATCTCACCCTTATCCTCGTGCAAGAAACACCTTGTCATCTGATGCTTGTTGATGAGGTACTGCGCCGGCACCGTTGTGCGGCAGTTATCCATCACAGCTGGGCATCGATCCGCAAATCGGCAACCATCCATGTCGGTGTCAGAAGTATCCCAGTTTTGCTGAGGCGGCTCTGATCCCCATCGGTTCTTCGGGTCTGGCTGAGGAATCGATTCGATCAGCAGCTTCGTGTACGGGTGCTGTGGGTTCGGAATAACCTCATCCACAGTTCCTGCTTCAACAACGGCACCTCGGTACATAATCATCAGGTTGTCGCTGATCTGGTAAGCGGTAGTTAAGTCATGTGTTACGTAAACAACCGAAATACCCAGGTCACGATTAAGGCGTCGAATCGAGTCGAGAATTGTTGCTCGAAGCGATGCGTCTACCATCGAGACTGGCTCGTCGGCCAGGATTACACGAGGCTTCAGAAGAAGCGCACGAGCGACCATGATTCGCTGACGCTGCCCACCACTTAGTTGGTGAGGGAAACGTCCGAGGGTCTCTGCAGGGAGGAGACCAACCATCTCGAGTGCGTCTTCAATCATCCTCTTCTTTTCTCTGTCAGAAGAGGCAAGCTTGAAGTTTTTGATCGGGGCATCGAGAACGTGGTCGACTTTGTAGAACGGGTTGTAAGACTCAAACGGATCTTGGAAGATCGGCTGAATCTCACGGCGAAAGTTTCGTCGTTCACGGCTCGTTAGCTTCGTGAAGTCCTTGCCTCGGTAAAGCATGCGTCCGTCGGACGGCACATGACTTCCAAGAAGTAATCGAGAAAGTGTGGTTTTTCCACTTCCACTTTCACCAGCAACAGTTGTGATCGAAGCTTCATCTTCATCGATAGAAAGCGATACATCATCAACGGCCACTGTTATTTGACCGTTTCCAAACATGCCTTCGCTTCCGAAGGTTTTGGTTACGTGGTCGAGTTCGAGGAATGCGCTCATGATTTCGCCTCACCATCGTATAAGTGGCAAGCCGTTTCTCTTCGGCCACCAAGATCTTGTGTCAGGGGAGTTACCTCACGGCACTTCGCGAAAACTGAAGGGCAGCGATCTGCGAAAGCACAGCCAACTGGCAAGTCGATCAACGTCGGTGGAAGTCCAGGAATCCCTAAGAATTCTCGTTTTTCTTTCAAAGATGGCAGACTTCGAATTAGTAACTTGGTGTAAGGGTGCTTAGGGTCACTAAACACTTCTTCAACCGGGCCAACTTCAACGAGTTTGCCTGCGTACATAACACCGATAGTGTCGGCGAACTGGGCAACGAGGCCCATATCGTGACCAACCAGCATGATCGAGGCATCCAAGCCTTCTTGCAGTCGACCAAGCGTCTGCATGATCTGACGCTGTACAACAACGTCAAGAGCAGAAGTTGGTTCGTCCGCAACAATCAGGCTAGGGCGTAACGAAATACCAATTGCCATCGCCACACGCTGCTTCATTCCTCCAGATAGTTCGTGGGGGAATAAACGAGCAACGCCGGGGCGAAGTCCGACTCTCATTAGGAGATCTCGAACCATTTCGTCGAGTTCGTCTTTGTTAGGCGACTTTTCGTCATCTTCGACGTGATCGAGAATTCCATCGATGATCTGTCGTTCAATACGCATCACCGGGTTAAGAGAGTTCATAGCACCCTGAGGAACTAGAGCAAGCTCCGACAAGCGCGTCCTGCGCATCTCCTCGTCAGTTAGCGTCGTCAGGTCACGCCCATTCAAAGTCGCACTGCCTTTGGCAATGTGACCTGGCGGTCGAGTCAATCGCATCAGTCCCATAGCAAGAGTTGTCTTGCCTGAGCCTGATTCGCCAACCAGTGCGAACCGTTCTCCCTGCTTCAGCGTGAACGTTACATTGTCACACGCTTTTACAGTTCCAGAATCAGTCTCGTAGTAGACCGAGAATCCATCGACCACAAGGGCGTCGACGTCGGTAATCCGAGCGCCAGTCCTATAAGTCTGTATTGCTTGTTCGGTGCTCAAACGCGTTTCCTCAATCGTGGGTTGGACCATTCATCCAAACCTGATGAAATCAAGAACAGGCTCACGAACACGATCACGATTGCAGCCAGCGGCGGAAGCCACCACCACCACATACCGAGCGTGATTGATGAGAACTGAATATTCCAGTAAATCGTCATGCCAAGAGTCGGCTCGCTGAAGTTACCTAGTCCGATGGCTTCTAAGCCGATCGAAGCAAGAATCGCTCCAGCAACTGAACCAACCAAGCTTGCAGTGATGTAGGGGATCAGGTTCGGAATCATTTCCTTGAAAATAATTCCCATACCGCTAGTGCCCGAAAGGCGGGACAGCTCTACATAAGTTTGCTCACGCATAACCAACACTTGCGATCTGATCGTACGAGCCGGGAAGACCCAACTCGTAAGGCCAATGGCAATGCCGATCTCATCGATAGAGAGCTCCCTTCCGATGTTGATCCTAACTAGGATCAGGATGAGCAGGGCTGGCATAGCCAGACCAACGTCAACCACAGAACGAATTATACCGTCGACAATTCCTCGGTAGTAAGCAGCTAAGAACGCAGCAACCGTGCCGAGTCCGATAGCCACACCACCAGCGATTAAGCCGACGCGAAGTGTGAGAGGCGTACCAAGAATGGCAACTGCCAAAAGGTCACGACCCTGAGTATCTGTGCCGAACGGGAAGGCGGCAGTTGTGCCGTCACGGAGTTCTGCCGAAAGCGTTGGACCTAACCGCGTAGGAGCCGAGAGCGGTCGGAACTGTTCCGTATCCCATACAACGTGACCTATGCCGACCAATAAGAGCATACCTAAGAGCATACCGAGACCAACGATGAGCGAAGGATTACGCATGGCGTACTTCTTCATTGGAGTCAATCGTTCTGCATTGAACTCGCTCCATCCACCGCTGTTATCCGGAATTAGAACATCCGGTGTTGTAACTGATTCAGTCATTAAGAGTTCCTCACCTTGATCCTAGGATCGAGTAACGGGTAAAGAACATCGAGTAGGAATGTTGCTCCGGCAATACCAAGAATAATTATGATGACGATTCCTCTAATAACGAAGAAGTCAGACAATCTAATCGCCTGGAACAGAATGTCGCCAATGCCTGGGTATGAGAACACTCGTTCCACCAGCACCTGACCTGTAACGATGGTACCGAGCACAAGTGCCAGACCTGTTACTTGCGGTAGCAGTGCGTTTCGTACTGCGTATCGCATGAAGATTCGAGAACCCTTCAAGCCTTTAGCATCGGCCTGAATCATGTAATCCTCTCCCTGTGTATTTATCATCATGCCCCGCATGCCAATAGCCCAGAAGCCTATTGCTGAGAAGATGATGGCGAATGCAGGCAGGATTGCATGCCTGAGAACGTCGACTGCGAACTCAAAAGTAAGAGTCGGAACCGTCGCAGGCGCATAGCCACCGAACAACGGTAGCCAATTCAATTGGAACGCAACCACAAAAATTAGAATCATTGCGAGAAGATACTGTGGAATGGCCGACAGGGTAAGTAGCGGCATGAAAATATACTGCAACCACCCCGGTTTTCTAGGCCATCCGAGTACCGCTCCGGCGAGCGTCCCTAAGATGAAAGCCAATATGGTCACCGTTCCCATAAGCCCCAATGTCCACATCAGTGATTCAAACACGATGTCGTTCACCGTTCGTGGGAAAAAGGCGATCGAAACTCCGAGGTCGAGCCTCGAAAGATCTTTTAGGAAGTTGACGTACTGAGTCCACATCGGCTGGTCGAGACCAAATCGTTTTTGATAGCTCTTAGCCATCGCATCTAGGCCCGTTTGCATGGCCCCACCACGCTGTGCTTCGAGCAACAGCTTTTCTTTAACGGGATCCTGACCGGAAAGACGAGGGATGATGAAAATCACCGTACTCGCCAACCAGACTACAAATAGGAAGAACAGGAAACGCTTCACGATAAAATGGCCAAGAACACCCGAAATAATTCGGATGATCGACGTAACGTTCGAGGTTGAAGTGTTTTCTACTGCCTGCGTTTGTTCTGTCACGGGCTAAAACTCAATTCCGTAATGTCTGAAGTATTGACAAATCTAACAACATTTTTCGATTACTTGAATATTGCGATTGATGGCGTCCAAAGATAACAACTGTTTACGACGCTGGCTATGGCTGGCTTTGTCGGTTTATTTTTATTAGGGAAATCTCATCGGTCATCGGTTAGATGTTCGTGCAATATATGTTTGCTAACTAATCGTTATCCAAATCCAAATTATTTAGATGCTGAATAAAAACGTTGATTGTGGATGTTGACTGACTAGATAGTTTCGGACATAATTTCTTCCCACAGATCAACGCCGCCGATTGGTGGCACATCTTGTTTCGCGTCTGACATTTATTCGGAGGTCAGCATGACATTTACTAAGAGGTGGAGAATTCTCTTCCTCGCTATGCTTTCAATTGCGCTAATTGCGGCAATTGCTTGTGGTAGCGACGAAGGCGAAGACTCTTCTGACGATGGCGGAGGCTCTGAGCCTGTTGCCACGACTGCTCCGGCAGCTGCAGCTACAGCGACGACGGCCCCAGTGGTCGACGAAGCGCCTGGTGACGTTGCCATTGCAGACATATCCCGTGATGAAACGTTCATCGGTTACCTAGGTGGTGCCGAGGGTCGTTTCGTAGACCACGAGCTATGGAACCCATACGCCATTGGTGCAAACCACCAATCTGGTCCAAACATCATCTTTGAGCCGCTTGCATTCTTTAGTGCATTCGACGACAAGACGATCCCTTGGCTCGCTGAGAGCTGGGACTGGAACGGCGACTTTACTGAGTTGACGATGAACCTGCGAACCGGTGTTAACTGGTCCGATGGTGAAGAGTTCAACGCAGACGACGTTGTTTACACGTTGAACACTCTTAAGGACCTCAAAGAAGAAGTCCGATGGGGTAACGACATAGACAACGCTATGAACCGAGCGGAAAAAGTCGACAGCCACACCGTAAAGGTGATTCTGGACCGACCGGACCCACGGTTCATGTTCCTCCTAACGTACAAGTTTGACATTGGTGTGTACATGGTGCCCGAGCACCACTACAGCAGCCAAGACTGGACTACGTTCAAGGACTACGACCCATCCAAGGGCTTCCCGTTAACTACGGGTCCATGGCAGGTCATCTCTGGTTCACCTGAGCAGAAAATCATCGACCGCCGCGACTCGTGGTGGGGTGAAGGCGTATCTGACCTAGGTCAGTTCGGCAAGCTGCCTGGACCAAAACGTGTCATTTACTTGCCAACACCTGACCAGACGGTTCGGTCGCAGGCTTTGATTTCTGACACTGTTGACTACTCTGCAATGACCACACCTGCGGTTATCGTTGAGACAATGGGCAAGAACTCTGATCTTGTCACTCACACCGGAACCGACACTCCTTTCGGATATGTCGACTGGTGGCCAGTCTCGCTTGCTTTCAATGACACTGGTAAGTTCGGTCCTTACGACGACAAGAACGTTCGATGGGCATTCAGTTACCTCCTTGACCGGCAGGAACTGAGTGACGTGGCCTACGACGGTGCAGCGGCATTCAACCCGCTTACCATGCCTGGCTACCCGCCATTGAAGAAGTACTTTGACTCTGTAGCGGACCTACTCGCAGTAAACGACACCACAGAGCACAACCCAGCTAAGGCTGCAGAGTTGCTTGAAGGTGCTGGTTACACGAAGGATGGCGAAGGCAACTGGGTTGACGCTCAGGGCAACGGCATCAACTGTGAAATCATCGGCTTTAGCCCGTGGGTGGACCTAGGTCCTATCACTGCTGAGCAGCTACGACGTGAGGGTATCAACGCCACTTACTCGCAGCCGCCTGATGCTTCTTCACGAATGGCCGAAGGTAACTTCGAATGTCTGATGTTTGGACACGGCGGATCGGTCCGTGACCCTTACTTCACCATGAAGCTTTACCAGTCAGCATCCGTAAACATTCCTGGTGGTCACCAGGTGAACTTCTACCACTGGGAAAATGAGCGCTTTGATGAGCTCACCGACGAAGTGGCAAAGACTCACCCTGACAACATCGACAAGATGCAGGAACTATGGCACGAGGCCATGGAAATCTGGATCACTGAACTCCCTGACGTTCCTGTCCTTGAGTTCTACCACCGCATCATCATGAGTGAGAAGCGATGGACTAACTGGCCTTTGGGCGGTGAGACTTCTGGTTACGTGAACGAGGCCTCTTGGCACCTCACGTGGTCATTGGTACTGCACGGCCTTACAGCTAAGTAGTAGGACTCTAGTAGTTCTTACTACTTGAGATAACAGACGCGAATGAGCGCCCCCGTCAATTTTTTTTGGCGGGGGCGCTTTTTTATGCAGAAAACCGTTACGAATCGATGATCGATTGCAGTATGATTTCGACATCTTCCAATTACCGATTTGAAAGTTCTAAATGATGAACCCTGCTCGAACTTCACTGAGTCGCATACCAACACACTCGTCTTCTTTTTTGCTAATTTTTATATTGATTCTGCTGCTGATGGTGACCGGGTGCGGGTCGTCAGCTATTAAGACTGAGGTTTCCGAAGATGGAGTAGCCATTGGTTTGGCTGACGAAGAGGGTCTTCGCCTGATAACGAACCCGACCTCTTTCTATGTGATTGACGATCTGGAGATTGCAGGTTTCAAGAGGAACAAGCAGTTCGATGTAGCGACCGTTCCGGGCGCTATAGATATTTGGTACGGCTTCTTCCAACAGAAAGATATAGAAATTAGGTTCTACGAGTCGCATGTAATGGCACTCGATAAGGGCGTAGAGCTCGCTGAGACGGTCATAGCTCGTACGGCGGGACAACGGGACCCACTGATTCCTGTGGTGAACTTGTACCCTGCCTACGCAGTTGTCGGTAACACCGTCATGCTGTGCGAACGGCAATTAGCGACCTGTGAAGCATTGATAACACTACTTGAGTAGTCACCAATGGACTTGATTGGTCGGAGCTCTAGACGCACAGAATATTTGCTTCCTAGTTGCCTAGAACGTCGGTAAGAGCAATACACGAATCAATCGATTGTTCGCAAAGTAAAACTGTGTTGCCCACGACGACGAATGCCTTGTACTTAGTTACTGCAGAGCCACCCGAGACCACTTTTTTCTGAAGAGGGTTTAGGTCAATCGCTGTTGCCGCGTTTTCAAGTCCTGCTGTTTTGGCAATCTCGTGTGATTCGTAAAATCGTATCTCTATATCCTTGGCGCTGAAGAATCCGTACCAGATGTCTATGGCCTGGGGTACCGTTCCGATATCGTACTGCTTAGACTTCTTCCACCCTGCAGCTACATAATCGTCAAGGATGAACGACTCGTTAGGTGCAAGGATTCTAGAGACCTCTGAGAGATCGTTGTCCGCCCCTGTGGCTTCGGTGTCTGTTCTCCCTGAATCCGATCCTGAAGCACAAGCGCTCGATAGAGAAAGTAACGTAAATACCGTTGCGAGCAGAGACATTCGTATGAATTGCATCGTGCTGCTGATATGTGGAAAGTAAGTCATAATGAATTTTATTGCTGATGGAAGTGATGGTACTGGACTTAAAACCGAAGTCTCGTGGTTTCGATTTGCTGATCAAGAGCGCTGCCATCGGCTGATATTACGTATATCTTTTCGATAGCAAGGGTGAAGGCGTGTATCTCACACACTCCCGCGGTTCCATCTTCTGCGGTGCCACATCGTGATCTGATTTCGTAGTGAAATCATCTGATGATCGTCTTCTGAATCTATATAACATTGCTCAACTGATCAGGACAAGTTCGATGATATGCACTAGCTGCAATAAAGATCTGAGACAAGATGCAATTTATTGCACCAACTGTGCCTTCCCTGTAGCTTCATCTATTACTAAGGAAATGGCAAGATCGACCAGTTTTGTAGGCGCTATTTCAAGTGGATTTAAAAATTTTTCCAACTTTAACGGACGATCGACGCGTTCAGAGTATTGGTGGTGGATTCTTTTTAGTTCTCTTGCAAGCCTTCTGCTTGGGACATTTGTAATACCACTAATCATTCTGCTAATTCCGACTTTAACTATTACTGTGCGCCGATTCCATGACGTGGGTCGATCCGGTCGGTTAGCGGTGATCCTCTGGTTATTATTTAATGTTGTAGGTCCAACAATATTTGTGGGCATGATTATCTTCGCGATAGCGACTGACTCAGGTCCATCCCAAAGTCGCTGGGTTGTTCCACAGGTGATGTTCGCCTTGGCGTTGTCCGGTTTAGGTGTGATGATGTTTTCATTTATATATTGGCTATCTATAACCACTAAGTCGGGCGAAATTGGCCCTAATAAACACGGTTCAGACCCGTACATGGATAGTGGAAAATGAGAGCATCACTACGTTTAACCACTCACTCTGAACGTCAAGGGTTTATAAACCTCCTGAAACCCAATTACTTAGTTCAAGGACAATACTTTGGGCACTGACTATGACGGTAAGTTGGAAATGACGATGCTTTATTGTGCATCCTGTGGAAAGGCTATAAGTGCAGCCAGTAACTTCTGTATCTATTGTGGTGCTGAAGTGGAGCATGCTGCTCAAATTTCAGATGTTGTCGAATCAGAATCTGCACAAGAATCTCTGATTGATACTAGTCAAACTGAATGCAAGGTTTGTGGATCGGTGAATGAACCGGATAGCAAATTTTGTTTCAAATGTGCCGCATATTTGAACGAGAGAATTGATGACCTGACGCAAGATAAAGTCATAGATGATAACGACCGAAATAAACGTTCATCTGAACCTGAATCAACTTCACAAAATCTCAAGACGACTTTCTGGAATTCAGTGAAAGATAGGTTTAATCGGGAAGCTTTTGAACGGATTATTGTTGCCAACTGGCTGATTATCCTCGGCAGTATTACAGTGGCGGCCAGTATATTTTTTCTAGCGGCATTGCTAATCGACAGAAATGTATTAGATATAGAATCAGCCGCAATTTCGGGTATGTTGATCGGCAACATACTAATAGGTGTCGGCGAATTGGGCCGACAAAACCGCAAAATTAGCTCTGGGACCTCCGCTAGGGTCACATTAGCCGGAGCTGTTGTTGCGCTAGTATCTTTTTCCTATTACTTGAGTTCCGCTGATGATGGAAATGCAGAGTTTTTACTTCCAGTAATTACCGTATACACATTGTTGATAATGACGTTGGCGGCGTACAGGAAATTCGAGCCGCTCGGTGTAGTTGGACTGGTTGCTGGTATTGCTGCCCAGATAACAGTGTTTGGTACTTCCGAAGCAACGGAGTATCAGCAGAGTCTCGTACTAATTGGTCTTGTAGTGTTGGTACTTAGTGCGCTGTTTGCTGTGTCTAGAAGATGGACTGTCTTCAAATCCGTTGCGGTGTTCGGAGGTTTCGCCTTCTACATCAGCTGGATGGAATATGCGGGTCAAGAAAATGAAGCGTTAGCGCTCTTACTATTCGCAGCTGTTTCAATGCTCGGATTAACAACCGTTCTCGGCAGGAACGTAATCAAGAGAATTAACACCTACCCCATTGAATACGCTCCAATCTTGGTTTACTCGCTCATATTCATGATTGCGTGTTGGAGCAGTTTTGAGAATGCCGAAAGAGGCTATTTTGCTTTGGGCGTCGGTGCCATATTCCTCTTTCTTGCTTACTATTTTCACCGTGTTGTTGATGATATAAATTTATCAACTTTATTGAGCGTTATCGGAGTTGTGATAACACTTGCAGGTGTTATCACAATCGGATTATTGTTCGATCGTGCAATACCTGTAATGCTTTCAACCTTGGCCACGTTGTTGTTCATTCAATCAAGATATATGGCCAGTAATGACCTAAAAAACATTGGAGTTATTGTTCATGTATCGGCGGTAATACTTATGGTATTGATGACACACCATAAGGATCCTGTATGGGTATCATTCATCGTTTATATGTCAGTGATTTCAGGTCTATTTGCAAGTTATATTGTCTACACAACAGGCAAGAGTGAATTGACTTCTAGAATTGTGCGGTTTCCAGCATGGTTTATCGATGACTTGAATATTATTCGCACTAAGTCGTGGGTATATAAATTCGCGAAGTATGACGTCACTCAATCTCTTCTCATTGTTCAGGTTAATTTTGTCGTCTTATTCTCCTTAGCTCTTTCGACTAGTATTTTTATAGAGGACATCATCGATACAAATGATAATTATCAATTTAAATCCCTAGCTATAACGATTCTTTGGAGTATTTACGCTACTTTAATGTTGATTCGAGGTATGCAAATATCCTCTCGATTTATCAGATATGGCGCGTTGTTCATCTTAGGCATAACAACTCTCAAGTTATTCCTGTTGGACACATATGGATTAGATGAGTTATTTCGAGTAATCGCGTATTTAGCACTTGGCCTGTTGCTAATCTCTGGGGGTTTAGCTTACAAACGACAGATTGGATTCATAAAGCGACTAGTTAAAACGAAAAAGTAGAACTGATTTGTCGGTCATATTATCGATCTAATTGATGTACACCCTAGTAATGTGACGGTGTGACGTTTTAGCACCTCATCTAGAGAAATACTCAGAACAAGTAATACCTCAGAACAGGGACGAAACAGGGCACTTCCTCGCAGGACAAACGGTAACCCCGGAGGGCGTCCCGTGGGCTTCCACAGTTACATCCAAGAACGTACCGCAGACGGCAGCGAGCTGACCGACTTCGTTCTAAGCGTGTTCCGTGACGAGAATGCTTCCAACAAAGAGCGCATGGACGCTGATACATGGCTGGCAGACCGTGGCTTCGGTAAGCCGACAGTGAATGTAGCTGCACAGGCTCCAGGCATCAGCGACTTCACCATCGTCATTGGGGACCACGACGCAATAGGTAACCCGATCAACGCACTGCCCCAAGATTGACGCTGGTTACAGCGAAGTTACAGCAACGGGCTATTAGAAAACGTCTAATACCGTCTGGTGCATGTTTCAACGACCACCACTACGAAATTAACTCAAGAAATAGTCTGTTTGGTTACGTCTGGTGCAGGGCGAATAGTATTGCCAAGGAGAGGGTCGCGAGTTCGAACCTCGTCTTCCGCTCCACTTGAGAACAAACTCAGAAGCCCTTGCAGAAATGCAAGGGCTTCTAAGTTAATTGTTGTAATTTTGTTGTCACCGCACGAATTAAGTCGGCTTCTGGAACGTGGTGACAGGCTCAAACTTACTAACCAATCAGTTTTTTCACGTCGCCTATGTCTGCCTTGCCAAGAATCCTGAACACCTTGGCGTTCGGATCCTCTGCAGCAACTCCACGGACGGCCATTCGACCGTTCTTCATGGTGATCAACTCAGGATCTTTAATCTCTACTACTTTCTTCAACTTGACTGAATAAGCTGTCAGCTTGTCCATAATATCTCCTTTCAAGAGATTGCTTTGATTGTGTGTTCCAAGTTCGAATCTATGAGCACCCAAGTGCGACTCGCAGTGATCGCAAGTTCTCGTCCATGATCGTGAAATAGGTTGCCCCGCCATCCAACTCGGCCGGAGTCAGAGATTCCATCGGGTGCAGAGGCAGAATCTCAGAACCAGTTTCCGCCGCAACCATTTCAACTAAAGCACTTCCAGCGATCGGTTCCTGCAGAAGGTGCCGAGATCCCAATTCGGTCATTTTGTCGACGATCTGAGCGACATACCGAGGGGTCGACTCTCCCTCATTACTCAACCCTTGTAGACCGATTTGCTCGATTCCGTATGCCTCAGCCAAGTGCCCATACGCTTTATGAGAAACGATCATGTGGTCCAGCGAACAAGAACTAAGTCCTGCACTAAATTCGGCGTCAAGCGTTCTGAGTTCGTCAACTAAAGTATTCGCATTTTGTGCATACAGGTCCGCACCTTCGGGGTCTGCAGTACTAAACGCGTCCTGAATC
>CAWVRY010000015.1:0-43205 GCA_963932695.1 uncultured bacterium
GTTTCCACGTGAACGCGACCCACCTCGTCCTATCGGGTATCGAACACGACTGCCCCGAGGCTTACGACCCCAGGCCAGGTTTTCGGATCCGGCTCCCCGACTAACCGCCAGCCGCCAACACCCAATTTCCCGAGCGCAGCCGAGGGATCTGGCGGTGTCGCGCACACGTTCGAAATGTCACATCCCACTGACATGCCGACAACTAACGACCGCCAGCGACTATCCAATCACTAAATCAAGTGGAACTTGGTAACTCTTTGACCCTTCCCCGGTTCACCGATCTCTGCAACGTAAATGTTGCCCTTCGAATCGAACCAACCACCGTGCGCGGCTTGAGTGGCATCGGGGTTACCGCGCCAACGGGTGATCAGTTCACCATCAAGCGTCCAGATCGACACACCGTTTCCGCCGCCCTGCTCTACCACGTACGCAACATGGTCATTGAAGAAGATGTCTCCGGGACCAACCAGATCGGTCCACTCGTTCAAGTAGTTGCCATCGGTATCGAAGATTTGAATGCGGTTATTTTCTCGGTCACAGATGTAAACCTTGTCGTTCTTATCGACTCCGACTTTATGGAGAATCGAGAACTGTCCGGGTCCTTTCCCGGCTTCACCCCAAGAGAGTTCGAGATCGCCGTTGGCACTGAAACGGTGAACACGGCGGTTACCGTATCCGTCAGAAACAAATAGTCGACCACTCGAATCGGTCGCCAATCCGGTTGGATTGTTGAATGGCGAGCCCTGTTCATTGGTGGTAGTCACGGTAATTGCGGCGTACCCATGAGTCCCGAGCTCCATCAACACATCGCCATTTTCGTTGTGCTTCGTCACCTGGTGAGTCTGGTGATCGGCAAGCCAGATGTGATCGTCCTTATCGATGAACAGTCCGTGCGGAACCCTGAATTCGTCCTTATCGAGCCCGAGATTACCCCATGAGCCGATGAACTGCCCATCAGCGGTCCAGCAAGTAACCGGGTGCTTTGAACGACTGAACAGCCACACACGATCTTGGGAGTCGACACCTACGTCTGCACAGGCACCTAGTTCCCAAAACGCTGGTTTGTGTCGTAGCCAATCTCGGTCCACTTCGTATTGAAATTTGCCTTCGCCAACCGTCGTCATATCTTCGCCGCCATCAGATTAGTGAATTTGAAACGTGGGCATCCACGCGGGTTCGACACGCTAGCCCTCCCAAGGAATCCTGTCAACGCAATCTCCCAATATTTCCAAGAGCATCACTCACAGCCAACAATCAGTCTCCTTCCAGACTGAAGGGTTAGGGTAGGAGAACAGCGACGCGGAGCCGAGTCATCTGATGGCGAGCGCGACTAACGAGACCCGTGATGCGCGACCAAGCCATGCTAGTGACGCCCGGAGCTATAACGCATGAAAGACCGCACAAACGCAGTATTAACTGCCATCGACGACAAGTGGCGACAATTTAGAACCTCACTTGACCGCCTTCGCAGTGAAGACATGTCAGTTGTAAGTGTCCACGACGGCATGTCGGTGAACGACATCATCGGGCACGTAACCAGCTGGGAGTGGGAATTGGTCAACTCGTTGGACAGGAGAACGATCGAACCCGTCGGCGATATTGATCGTTTTAATGCGTAAGAATCGTTGCGAAAAAGACAACACTCCGCCCCAATCTCGCTAACAAATAGAAGATGTGCATCGATAGCTACGGGATCAACTCAAGGAAACACCAAGCGCCTACTTTGAACCGTTTGATCCGTTTCGCGAATTGATCGATTCCTGCACCGTGCTTCACTATCAGGAACACGGCATTCAAATCAGAATCTGGGCATCAAAGAACTCGCACGCCTCCAGCAATTAGGGCACTAGTCGTTCTCGGTAACGATGTACCGGGGATGCCATTCGCCACGCCACGAAGTAATCTTCGTCGGCGTTACCTTCACGAGATACCTCAGTCGACCAGCCGTCTTCGCCGCGTATGTCGGTCCGTCGGGACCCATGTACCGAATAGCCATCTCATCGGCGATTTCTTTCGTACGTCCTACAAGGGCAACCGGTCCTTCAACCACTTCAGCAACGCCTTCGATAGTCACCCGCGTGTGCTCAGGATTCACATCGTCAGCGCACAAAATGCACACACGCGGTTCCTGACTTAGGTTTTCGTACCAGCTCGACTTGCTACGAGGAATGACCCACATCGACTCTCCATCCCACTGCTGCCACATTGCTGCAACGTGAGGGGAGCCATCGGGTTTTACGGTTCCAATACGAGCGATGATCGGATGCGCCAAAAACTCGTTGATCTCTTCAGTCGACAATTTTCCAGCCGCAGGGCTCATCGCTCACTCCTAATAATGACGAAAACGCTCAGATGCTATCCACTCACCCGCGCCCATTTACGCAAGCTTGTTACTTCTCGTACTGGGTCCTGTTGTGACCCGAACGCAGTGTACGAAACCTCGGCTACGTAAACAGATCCTTCAGAGTCGACCGACATTCCGTGGGGAGAGATGAACTGATCGTGTCCCTCGCCGCCAAGCTCATTCCCGAATCGAGTAACTTCATTACCTTCTCGATCCATAACGACCACCCGACGTCCAAGGCGGCGCACACCCTCCTGCACCGGAGGAGGGCCGGCCTCGGCAACGTACAAGTTGGTGTCGGCACCTTTGCCATTCGTGATAGCAATCGGACGATGCGAGTGAATTTGCTTCACGAATTCGCCATCTGTAGTAAATGTCTGCAAACGGAAGTTTTCTCGATCAGCAACCGTAATTTTGTCGGTGCCGTTCATCGCAATATTGTGCGGAAGAGAGAACTGTCCTTGTAGTGAACCCGGTGAACCCCAAGAGGTGATGTGCTTGCCAACTGAATCGAATTTGTGAACTCGTGAGTTGCCGTAACCATCCGAAATGAACAAATCGCCTGATTCAGGGTGAATTGCAACGTGAGTAGGACGATTGAACGGATCGCCCTCCTGCCAAACAGCAGCCTTGCCCTTCTCACCCAGTCGGTAGATGAGCTTGCCCTCTTTAGTCCGTTTCTCGACCATGTGAGCGTCATCGTCGGCAAGATAAAGATTGTCGTCTGCATCGATCGTAATGCCGTGTGGTCGAACAAACTCACCCGCTCCCCATGTCTCAAGGAAGTTCCCGTTCTTATCGAAAACAATGACTGGATGGTCGCCTCGGTTGAACACATAGACGTTGTCGTTCGAGTCGACCGCCACAGATGTCGCTTCCTTGAAGAACATCGGGTGTGGAAGTTTTGCCCAGTACGGAACTGGCTCGTAAACCGTTGCTGAAGTTGCTGCGTTGACCATAATTATTCCTAGTTTTCTAAATTGAAAATGAGATCGTGTGCTCGAGTCCGCATCGTGCCGGCGCTCGCTCTAAACCCGTCTCCACTTACGAAGGCTCACAACTTCGCCCAACGGCTTTGTGTCTGTCCCTGAGTTTTCTGGACTTGAGAAATAGTTTGTCCACGCAACTTCTGCCGCGTAGACCGATCCTTGCGAGTCGGTCGATACACCGTGCGGTGCGGTGAACTGCCCCACGCCTTCACCCGGTAACGGACCACCCAAATGCTGCAAGAACTCACCTTCAGCAGATAACACAGCAATCATTGCACCCAGATTCGGCACGCCTTGCTGGACAGGAGGCGGAATCATCTCACCAACGTACAAAGCCGTGTCGTCGCCCTTACCTTGGGTCACCGACATCGGGTGATGAATGTGAATCTGCTCCACGAACTCACCGTCGGTCGTGAATATCTGTAGGCGGAAGTTCTCACGATCGGCAACAATCACTTTGTCGGTTCCGAGCATGCTGATGTTGTGCGGCAGACTGAACTGCCCAGGATCAGTTCCCGATTCGCCCCAAGAGGTGATGTGCTCGCCGTCCGGATCAAACTTGTGAATACGGGAATTGCCGTAGCCATCGGAAACGAATAGTTCTCCGGTTATCGGATGAATGGCGATGTCGGTTGGACGGTTGAACATTCCACCGCTCTGCCATTCACAGGGTTCGCCCTTCGTGCCGAGCGTGAAGATCACTTCGCCATCATTAGTTCGCTTCTGCACGATGTGCCCATCGTCATCGACCAAAAATAGGTTGTCGTCCGAGTCGATCTCAATGCCGTGCGGACGCACAAACTCGCCGTGGCCCATCCCACGAACGAAATTACCGTCTGTATCAAACACGGCGATTGGTTCAGTACCGCGGTTGAAGACGTAAACGTTGTCCTTCGAGTCTACAGCGATAGAAGTAGCGTCCCCTCTGAACGTCACACCCATCGGAAGCTTCGCCCAACCGGCGACTGGCTCGAATTTCGTATTTGAATTAGCTGAAGTCATATTTCTGTTTGTCGAATCGATTTTTGTTTGAATGTAGATAGATAATTAGCGTCTAACTAGATCGTGAATTGTCGAGCCAGTCTTTAAGTTGAGAAGGCAACCATTGAACCAGATTAATACCCTTTTCAACATCAGAGGACATCAACCGGCCTCTTGCGCGAACAGCAGCGACAACGGATTCCATCGCCTCAAGTACCTCTGGGTGATCTGCATGCCCGGGGTGACCAAGCGACTGCGCTAGATCTTGCGGCCCGAACGCGATCATATCGATACCTTTAACATCCAGAATGTCTTCGATAGTGTCGACTGCGTTCTTCGTTTCGATCTGAATAGCGACGGTTACTTCCCGATTAAAGTCTGACATGTACTCAGCAGGAGTTTTTCCGGTCATGCCATAGTCACGACCACGTGAAGTGCCGAACGAACGCTCGCCTTCTGGCCCAAATCGTGAAGCCATCGCAATTCTCTGCGCCTGCTCGGCATTGTCGACGTGCGGGCATAGTATTCCCATCAAGCCTCGATCAAATGCTCGCAAAATGGTGTCATTTTCAGTGTTAGGGATTCGAGCTGTGCAAGTCATTCCATGCATATCGGCAACCCGGCACATCATCTCTGCCGATTCCCAATCGAAAACTCCGTGCTCCATATCTAGATGAAGACCGTCAAAACCCGCGTAGCCCGCCCATTCGGCGATAGTCGGCTCAGGGAAGGTCAGCGTTAAGCTGTGTGAAATTGTGCCGCTGTTGATTGCGGCACGAACTTTGCTTTGTCTCAAATCAATCTCCACCAGTGGCAAGTCACGGGACCTGCAAAACCCAAAGCACATACGCAGGTGCTACCGTGACTGACGCCTATTCGAACTAGCGCCCCTTTCAGATTCAGAACGCGGACGGAGTATACAGCCAGCTTGAACAATTTCGAGATCGTTACCCTCGCCGAACTGCGCGAGTTGTCGCCTATTTCCGCTTACCAATTCTTCAGTGGCCCCACAGCTTCCGGCATCGACAAAGGCAACACCGACTAATGACGATCCCATTCTTTGGTCGTATTTATCGCGGATATCCAATTGCGTTCGTCGTATTCCTATCGACCGGACTTTCAGTCGGAATGGGACAGTACGCATTCGGCGAGTTCGCAGGGCCACTTAAAGAACAGTTTGGTTGGTCGCAAACCCAGCTAAATCTTTCACTGGCATTTTCGTTCATATCCGGACTGCTCGCGCCATTCATAGGGAATTTGAGCGACCGCATAGGTATCCGACCAGTGATGTTCGCCTCGCTGTTGTTGATAGCTACAGGGTTCCTCCTTCGACCGCTAATCTCCGAGCTTTGGCACTGGTATCTGTTCAGCGGTCTCGTATACGCAGGCTTCCCCGGTGCGACGATCATGCCCGCAGGCAAGATGGTCGGTCTCTGGTTTCCTAAAACCCGTGGCCGAGTAATGGGAGCGGTTGTCGCTGGAAACAACTTCGGTGGAGTAACCATGCCTCCACTAGCTGCGGGGATCATCGGAGTACTCAGTTGGGAAATGGCGTACGTAACGTTCGGGGTCATCATGGTCGTACTCGGACTCGTAGCGTTGTTCGTCATCATGGAAGATGAGAACAAAATAGAAGACGAGATGAAGCGAACTGGTCGTGGAGATCAAGCTCACGTAGCCCGAGCCGCCGCACGTGCCGGGTTAACAGTGAAGCAGGCGTTGGCGAACCGAAACTTCTGGCTAATCATGATCGGGCTTGTCGCAGCGACATTCACTTATCAAGGAGTTTTAACTCAACTTCGTCAACACTTCGAAGAAAGTGGATTTGCTCCAGGTCTAGCCACAACAGCCGTCAGCATCGTCGCTGGTATGGGCATAGGATCGAAACTGGCATTCGGTCGCGCCAGCGAAAAGATCACTGCTCGCATCGCAACGATTATTTCCGTTGCTCTTCAGGCAGTAGGTGTGTTCATAATCGCGCAGGCCAATTCAGACATATTCATGTGGATCGGCATCGTCGTATTCGGAACCGGCTTTGGCGGACTCGGTGCGCTGATCGTCCTCGTCGTCCAAGAGGCGTTCGGCATGAAGGAATTCGGCGGAATTATGGGCCTGATGCAAGTCGGGATGATCGCTTCAGGTACGGGCGCACCACTGATCGCAGGAGCAATTCATGACTCGACCGATTCCTTCGACAATTCGTTCTTGATCGTAGTTGCAATATTTATCGTCGGCATCGTCGCTCTGGCATTGGCAAGACCCGTCAACCCTCCGGAGGAAGAAGCCCTTGGATCGTCAAGCGCTACCGGCGTCTGACAGGACGTCGAATAACGATTTAGCCAAGTAATGCCAGAGCGGTTAGAAGAGCCGTAAACATAACTATCGGCAAAAAATCAGCGACCACAACAGGTCTGACCTCAGACCTTACTTGTGTCTAGATATTCGAATATGAAGATGTGATTTTCATTTCAGTTGCCCCGATGAATTGAATCTGTAGCTCTAACTACAATAATCAGTTCTACGCAGGAACGTGTCATGTGTGCCTCCCTCCAACTACTGGACTTTCGGGCAGGAATATCTGCAATCAAAAAAAGCCCCGGTCGTTTGACCGGGGCTTTTTTGATTTCAAACAGACGCTTTACGCCTCTAGTTCATCCCAAATTGCCTTGGCGTACTTAATCGAATTTTCGTCCTGCGCCCACTGATCGCCAGCCCAAGCGCCCTCAATCGTCATGTAGCCCGAGTAGCCTGCGGCATGCATCGCTGAGATCGCGTATCGATAGTCGATTTCGCCATCAGGAAGCGGAACTCGAACAAATACAGATCGATTGTTCTCTGGGTGATGCACGGTATGAAGGTTCTTGCAGTGCCAGTACTTAGCTACCGGAGCAACGGCATCTATCGCCGAATCGAAATCTTCTTCCGGTACATCGTACGTCCACAGAATGTTTCCTATGTCTGGGTTGATACCGAAGTTCGGGCGATCAACCAATCCATGCAAAAGCAATGCTGACCACGAATTGTCCACAGGCGAGTTCTGGTGAATTTCAACGGTTATGTTCGTGCCAACATCCGAAGCCTTAGCACACGCAGACTGGAACACAGGTGCAAGATCTTCGTAGACCCGCAGCATGGTATCCCGTGAAGCATCTTGAGATTCTGAATAACCGCTTCCGGCTCCCGGGAATAGATCGGGATGGCGAGTCGGAGCGCTCATAGCGCCATTCACAACCTCTGCCCTGGTCCAACCTGCGTACTTGACTGCTTCATCGAGTCGGGCCCGGTTTTGCGGACCGTTCTTGGCATCGTGCAACGTGCCACCAGCTCGTACACAACCAACTTCGAGACCGTGGTCGTTGAAATTCTTAGTGAATTCTTTAACTTTTTGCTCGGTGCCCAACTGACTCATGACTTCGAGTCCGACTTCGATCGCATCAAAGCCAAGGCTCTTGGTTTTGGTCAGAAAGTCGTTGGTGTAGTTTTCGGGTGAAAGGTTCCAGCTATCGACTGATTGCGGGTACAAAGCGAATCGACGGTGCGCGTAACAAAATCTCATGTCGGTTTAGTTCCTGAGGTACTCAGCTGAATGTGCCGGAACATCGCCAGAATTTCCAGCGATTTCCAATGATCGGGCGGAGTCTACCACCCCAACAGGTGTACCATCCGGTCGCCTCACCCGAATGCCAACCGAGTCTGGCATTATTTCATCGATTACGTCTAAAACTAATTAGCGGTACATCAGGAATGGTTCGGATCATGAAAATTACCGATCTACGCGTCTACCTCACCCGACCCGAAGGCAGCAATCGTTCGTGGCTATTCGTTGAGGTCGATACTGACGAAGGCATTACAGGCGTTGGCGAGTCGACCAACTCCGGCGGCGGCGGCGCGCTGGTAGTCGGTCGTGCCTACGAGATGCTCAAGAACGATCTTGAGGGTCAGGATTTCTCTGAAGGGCTCGTCGGACAAGACCCCAGCGACATCGACGCTATCTGGCACCGAATCTACCGGCGCTTCGGCACTCTCGGCTCACGCGGCTTCGGCACCACTCTCGCCAGTGGAATCGACATGGCGCTCTGGGACATAAAGGGTAAGGCACTTGGTCGACCAGTCTGGGATCTTCTCGGCGGAAAAATGCGCGAATCAGTTCCTGTCTATTCCCACGTCGATTCGATCGACAATATTAACGCCTGTGTCGCCGACGCCAAACGCCAAATCGCTCTCGGCTATCAAGCCCTGAAGCTCGATCCGTTTAGTCCCGAAATGGGCAAGCACCACCGTCGATACATCGACGGTAAAATCTCTCCCGCTGGCGCTGAGTACGCCGATGATCTTATGACGGCACTCAGAGAGGCGATCGGCCCCAACATCGAACTCATGATCGATGCTCACGGCAACTTCGATGTCTCAACTGCGACCGAACTTTGCAATCGAATGATGAAGCACAATCTCACGTGGTTCGAAGAACCTCTCCAACCCGAGAGCATCGACGCGCACCGCCAGCTCCGTCAAAACACCGACATCAACCTCTGCATCGGAGAACGTAAGTACACCCGCTGGGATTTCGCCCCGTATCTGCAAGAAGGCTTAGTGAACTACATCATGCCCGACATCTGCTGGACCGGCGGGATTTCGGAAATGAAACGCATCGCCGTCCTCGCCGAGACCTACTACGTACCGATCAGTCCACACGACGCCTCAGGTGCGTTCAACGTGATAACTGGCGCACACGTGCTGATGAACGTGCCAAACATCTACCGACTTGAGATGTCGGATCACTCTTTGAAAAACTACAATTCCGTAATCACGGAACCACTCGACGTTCGAGATGGTCATCTTCACTTGCCCGATAAGCCCGGACTCGGCTACGAACTAGACCACGATTTCATCGCCTCGCACCCCGATCCTGAATGGGCGAGACTTCACGCATAAACTCCGAAACTACCACTACTCACTATCCCATTTCAAAACAATGCCAATTCCTTCCCCTTCAGAAATAATCTCAGCACGCCTCAACAAGCTCAATAGCCAGATTCTTCAAGCTGTCGATGCTTTAACCGAGGAAGAGGCTTCCACATGGCCCGCAGCTACTGCGCCATCATGCAAATGGCACCTCTGGCACATGGGTCGCTGGGCCGACTATGTTCAAGGACTACTCTCACCCCTCGTCGACACGAAAACGCCAGAACTCTGGGAGTTCGCTGGTGTTGCCGATGAATGGGGTTTTGATGACGTCGATCTCGGTATGTGGGGTGCGGGGTCAGGACTTGGGAACGAGTCCGGTCAATCCTTACCGCTTCCACCTGTTACGAACGTCAGGTCATACGCGAAAGAAGCATTCGATCTTCTCGAAAAGCGTGTCGCAAAGCTAGATGACGAATCGTTCAATGCGCAGTTCACCGACTGGCACGATAACGACACGAGCGTCGGCGACGCCATGGTCGGATACATCGCTCACGCCAACCGACATTTGGGCATGCTCGAAGCTCTCTCTGGAATTCTCGGTAAAGACGGATCAGTAACCGTCTAGTAAGACTAAATGTCCGTCAGTTCGATCTGAATTTCTCACGTTTTTATCCCGTAGGATCTGACATGTGCACTCGAACGCACACGCTCATCTCTTATACAGTTGGGCTATTCTAATGAAGGTTTCAGCAATCGCTCTTCGCCGTCTAGCAAGAGCCAACGAATTACTTCTAGAAATCGTAACCAGCCTCACGATGGGCCTCACCAACCGCACCCTCTGCCAAATGGCACCTATGGCACGTAGCGCGTTGGTCAGACATCGTTCAGTCGGTACTCCTACCTCTTACTGCAGACTGCGAATGCGAAGCGACTGATCGGGCATGTTCTTGTCGGGACACATCTGTAAGTAAGCAGCAGCAGTGTGATTATCGACCGTCAACACTTCGAGTTTGTTTCCCTTTACATACGATTCGATTGTGCGTTCGAAAACGTACTCAATCATCTTGCGACGCTCTTCATGTTTGAGATCGAAACGCAGCAATTTCTCGCCTCGACCTGCACACACAAGGTGATAAACGCAAACACGCGGTATACCTTCACGTTCGGACAAATCAAACAGCGCCAGTAATTCCCGAACGTTCCGATTCGTAACCGTCACTCGAAGACTCACACGCATCCCTGCTTCGAGAGAATTATGAATGCGTTAGAGAGTCAACTTCCACTAACCTATCGAGCCACGTAACTTATCGTGAACAGCTTCTATGCCGTCCATGCTGATTCCGGATCGCTTCAATCCTGCATCGACAGCTGCTTCACCTTTTCCTTGGCAAGCAGCGTTCCATTGGTCGGGATAAGTGGGTTCAATCCCCCCAACTCGTTCGCATAAGAAATTAGATCTGGCAGATCGTGACGGAGCGTCGGTTCTACTCCAGAAAACAGCACGACCGGTGCTTTGTACACTGCCATCTCATAAAGAACAGTCTTTGCTTCTTGAGTTGTCAGTTGACCTGGATACTGCTCGTCCTGTGGAGACGCATAGCAGTGTGCACAGTGAATATTGCAGGTGCGAGTGATGTTACAAACAACAATTGGGCGCTGATGAACTTTCGCCACTCGTATCCCGTGCTTTTCGCTGCTTACGCCGTAGCGTAGATCATCACCAGGTGTTGGTTCATCGCAAAGTAAACGGGAGACATTTTGCAATCAGAGTTCCCCCTCATCATTCGGCAAATACCGATAGTTAGTACCTATTACCCAGCCCGGCCAGGGAACACGGCGGTATTCTTACTCCGCTAACGCTAGCCAGTTCCGACGTTATGAACGACCAAACCCCATGATATTTCTAAAAAGAAGAGACGCTAACACCGTTATTGTGGTAACCCAACGGTGACCAATTCTTCTGCCGAACGCATGGCAATTGATTCGGATACTGAACCAGCGCCAGCTGCACCACGACAATCTCCGACGCGCTACATCGTCACTGTCGCCGTAGCTACTTATTTCTTCTGGATATCGCTTTACCTCTACGTCCCGATTCTTCCGTTGCACGCTCAAGGGCTCGGAGCGAATCTCCAGATGGTCGGAATCGTCATCGCCTCATACGCGATCGGTCAAATCCTGTTTCGAATTCCGATAGGCGTCGGCTCCGACATCATCGGCAGAAAACCGTTCGCAGTTCTAGCTCTCGTACTTAGCGCGCTAGGCGCAATTTGGTTGGCTCTATCACCCGACCCGTGGTCGCTGTTTGCAGCACGAACGCTCACCGGAGTTGCCGCAGCAGGCTGGGTGGCGATCAGTGTGCTCTTCGCATCCCACTACCCAGAAGGCAACACAACCCGGGCAATGGCGGTCATCATGTCCGTGAACACTCTGTCACTTGTGACGGCCACCTTTGCCGGCGGTCTCGTAGCCGAATACTTAGGAAATAACAGCACGTTCTATGGTGCAGCTGGAATCGGATTCGCCGGTGCACTTCTACTTTTGACAGCACCCGAACCTCGAATTGTGTCTGCAACGCGGTACTCGTTCTCAACCCTTCTCGGGATACTCAAAACACCGCTACTCCTACGCGTGTCGGCTATAGCGATCACACTCCAGTTCGTCACGTTTGGAGTGAACTTTGGTTTTCTACCGATCCACGCCGAAAACCTCGGGGCTTCGAAATCTGAAATCGGCTACATAACAACTGCCGGACTACTGGCCGCGGTAGCTGGAACGGCCGTTTCAGTTTCGGTATCAAAACGCTGGGGCCCGACAGTGGCAGTGATAGCGGCTGCAGTGGCGACCCTTATTTCGTTGGTGATCATGACCATCACGACTGATCTCGTTACCCTCGGGGGGCTGCAGACGCTAAACGGGTTCGGACGAGGAATGATGAACACCGTGCTAATTAGCATGGCGTTGGCTTCCGCACCGGTCGCTGTTCGGGCAACCGCTATGGGATCTTACCAAGCGCTCTACGCCATCGGAATGCTTCTCGGCCCCGCTGCCTCAGGTCCCATCGCAGCAGCGTTCGGAATCGAGATGGTGTTCTGGGCGGCAGCTGCTGCAACGGTTCTTGGTGGAGCAATGGCACTTGCAAAACCGCTCCCACGACAATAGTTCAAACCGTCATCCCGGGACTATCATTAGTTTCGCTTTACGCAGTGGGAACTGACGCTAAAGATTAATATGCTCGAACGAGAAATCCACTAAAACAGGAGTGAACGATGGCTTCGCAGGACATGCGGCTCGAACGTGATTCTATGGGTGAACTAGAAGTTCCAGTAAACGCTTACTACGGCGGAAACGCCCGGCGCGCCGAATTGAACTTCCCGATTAGCAACCTGCGACTCGGACGTTCGTTCATCAAGGCAATTGGCCAAATCAAGCAATCAGCAGCCGTCGTAAACCTCGAACTAGGAGCGCTCAACGAAGAGATCGCCAACGCGATCATCGCTTCCGCAGAACGAGTCATCGACGGTGAGTTCGACAGCTCGTTCGTTGTAGACATCTTCCAGACAGGCTCTGGAACTTCGACCAACATGAACGCAAATGAAGTCATCTCGAACGTGGCAATCGAATCTCTTGGCGGCGAACTCGGATCTCGAAACCCCGTTCACCCCAACGACCATGTAAACAAAGGACAGTCGTCGAACGATGTGTTCCCTTCCACGATCCACCTGGCAGCTGCCGGAGCGATCAAAGACAACCTACTTCCTTCGCTGAAAGAACTTGAAGATTCACTTAGGGCAAAATCCGAAGAGTTCTGGGGAGTGGTAAAAACAGGCCGTACCCACCTGCAAGACGCCACGCCGATCCGACTAGGTCAGGAATTCCTTGGCTACGCAGGCCAGCTCGAATTTGCCGGCAAGCGAGCTGAGAAAGCTCTCGCCGAACTATCAGCCCTAGCACTCGGCGGAACCGCAGTCGGAACCGGCATTGGCATGCACCCCGAGTTCGCAACACGGGTTATTTCTCGATTACGGGATCTAACCGGTCTCAATCTTTCAGAAACCACAAATCACTTCCAAGCCCAAAGCACTCTCGACGCCGCCGTATCTGCGTCTGGCGAACTCAAATCGATCGCAGTCGGAATGCTTAAGATCGCCAACGATGTTCGTTGGTTAGGTTCTGGTCCTCGAGCTGGTATTGGCGAAATCTCGTTGCCCGAGGTACAGCCTGGATCATCGATCATGCCAGGCAAGGTAAACCCAGTTATCGCTGAGTCTGTCGCGATGGTTTCGGCTCAAGTAATCGGCAATGACGCCACAATTACTATCGCTGGCCAGTCAGGCAATTTCGAGCTAAACGTGATGATGCCTGTGGCAGCACACAACCTGCTCGAATCGATCGATCTACTAGCGGCCGCAGCCCGCAACTTCGCCCGACAGTGCATCAACGGTCTCGTTGCAACCAGCAAGGGCCCCGAGATGGTCATGCAAGGGCTAGCGATTTGCACCGCCCTCGCACCGATCATCGGTTACGACGAAGCAGCGCGCCTTGCACACGTAGCTTCCGAAAGCGGCGAAACAATCAAACAGGTCGCTCTGCGAGAAACCGACCTGACAGATGAAGAACTCGACGAAGTCCTTGAGCCATTGTCGATGACTGAACCGAAGGCATAGCCTTCCGAAAACTCCTCCTGATAGGGATAACCGAATAGAAAATCACACTAGACCGGTGCATACTGTCGCCGGTCTAGGTGTATTTAACACACCGGCAGCAATAGGGAGATTTCGTAAATGGGCGCCGAAGCTAAAGTAAAAGAACTCGAACTTGATCTAGCTCACCCAGCAGGTCCGGTCGCCAATTACGTGCCTGCTGTAACAGTTGGAAAACTCGTTTACCTTTCGGGCAAAGGTCCTAACCTCCCAGATGGCTCGCAAGTCACCGGCAAGGCTGGATCAGATCGCACCGTCGACGAAGCGTACGAGGCCGCACGACTCTGTGGCATCCAGTTGCTCGCGGCATTGAAAGAACATGTAGGAAGCCTCGACAATGTAGAGCGCGTCGTCAAACTGCTCGGAATGGTCAACTCCTCCCCAGATTTCGCAGACCAACCCAAAGTAATTAATGGTTGTTCCGACCTACTAGTTTCAATCTTTGGTGAAAACGGCAAACACGCACGTTCAGCCATTGGCATGGCCAGCCTTCCCGGTCACATCACTGTTGAAATTGAAATGATCGTCGAACTCAAGTAAAGCTCAAATACTTTCGCTAATTCGGATCACCCAAAAAGAATGGATCACCAATTGCCCGGAACAATCAGCATCAAAACCATCAACCACGTTGGCATACCAATATGGGATCGTCGGGTTGCGCTGAAGTTCTACCGAGATATTCTCGGGCTACAGGTGATTCCATCAATGGTCGATTCGCCTAACATCGTCTGGACCAAAACTCTCGACGGAACAATGGTTCACCTGATCGAGCCTTCCGACGGTGAAAACCTTGTCGATCCCCACATTGCTTTTGAGGTCGATGATTTCGACTCGTCAGTTGAGGTGTTGAGAGCCTCTGGCTACCCAAATATCACTGACACCGACGAACGACACGACGGCCAGAAGTGCATCTTCATCGACGACAACGATGGAAACCGCCTCGAATTCGCCACCGCAAGCAATCTGCGGTCATCGACTCGTGTCGCTGACGCTCTTGGCTACACAACCGAATCAGGTACTAACGTCACGGTCGATTCTCCGTCCAAGATAAAACTTCTCACTATCAACCACGTAGGTTTGGCAGTGAACGATCGTGCCGAGTGCATGGGCATGTACCGTGATCTATTGAACATCAACGTTATCCCTCACCAGATCGACGGTAACACTCTTAGCTGGACGGAAATGCCCGACGGCTCCATGGTTCACGTTATCGACCCTCCACAGTCGGTTGGGCCACGCGGCGATGGCAGGCAGCACGTAGCTTTCGAAGTCAGCGATCTGGAACAAACCGCTGAAGCTCTAAGCGATGCCAACATCGAAATCGTCGAAGGTGTCGGAACTAGACACGATGGCCAGCAGTTCTTGTTCATCTATGATCCAGACGGCAACCGCATCGAAATAGCGACTCGCGGTGATCATTCGAACACCCCTCGTACCGCCGATGACAACGGCTACACAAGCGAAAACGGTGTGCTGCTTTAGAAGGTCAATACCTGCCGAAGCAGTCTGATGCGCTGGTAAATTAGCTACTTAATTCGAAGAATCAGCGCCCTCGACGCTGGTGAAGTAGGACTCTAGAAATCCGATCGCGGCCGCCTTGATTTTTGAGTCGGCAACCTTCTTTAACATCCCCGAAGTTTCGACCGATCCTGCCATTTCAACGGTCGTGCTTCCTGAATTGTCTCCGGTGCTCGTCAGGGTCACGTCGGCTTTACCTGAAACCCCAGCGCCCATCGATTTTCCTGAAAGTTCGATCGTGAAACCACGAGACTCGTCGATGTTAGACAACTCGACATAGGCATTCACAGTCGGACGTAAAAACCCCATTCGGATCTTCATTGAAACTCGGTAGCTGTTAGATCCTGTCGAAACCACTTTCGCTGTTCCCGGCAAGTGCGGCTCCATAGCCGCTGGATCAGTCAACACACACCAAACAGTCGACAATGAAGCTTCAACCGTTCGGTCGTAATCAAATTTCAATTGGGATGCCTTTCGACCACGCAAATTCGGTCGGAACAACTGGATTTCTAAAAAACATGCTTAAGAAGGTCAATTCTATCCACCAGACGCTCTCTCGCCTCGTAGCGCTGGATTAGGATTAGCCCCATATGTTAACGCCCGAGACGCCACCGGCGCCTGAGACCGCACCAGTTCGCAGTTCAGTTCGTTCAACCATTCGCTCGCTCGTATGGTCTGTTTATGCGCCCTCATTTCTGCTATCGATGGGTCAGGGCATCCTCATTCCAGTTCTACCTGGGTTCGCAAAAGAGGAAATGGCCGCGACTATCGGGCTCATTGGTCTAGTAATCGCAGCACGCCACATCGGCACAATGATTTTCGATGTACCAGCAGGAATTCTTGTCGGTCGACTCGGACTTCGCAAGACCATGATCGCAGGCGTCATCCTGTTCGGCATTTCAGCTGTCTGGGCAGGATTATCCCCTAACTTTTCGTCGCTCATGGCGGCACGAGTGTTAGCCGGGGTCAGTTTCGCTCTTTGGAGTATTTCTCGACACTCCTATATCGCAACCGTAGTTCCAATAGACGTTCGAGGAAGAGCGCTTTCGCTATTCGGTGGAATATCACGTATCGCCACAATCCTCGGTCCCCTAATGGGTGGAATCCTCGCCGAGAGTTTAGGCATCCGAGTACCGTTCTACGCCCAAGCAGGTGTTGCCGTACTCACGCTGATCATGGTCTTAATCACAACCAGAAATATGATCGAGCCAAAACGCTCAGGCCAACGTCACAACGTATTTGCCGAACTTGGAACCGTGGTCACTCAACACCGCCGTGATTTTGCAACTGCCGGTGTAGCCGCCATCGCTCTCCAATTCGTTCGTGCCGGACGAGAATTCTTGATTCCGGTTTGGGGTGGAGAACTCGGGCTTGGTAAAGACCAGATCGGTTCCATCGCAGCCGCGTCATTTGCCATCGATTCAATGCTATTTCCACTCGTCGGATACTCGATGGACAAATGGGGTCGCAAGTCGACCGGCATCCCCGCATTCATCGTGCTCGGCACCGCCATAGCACTAATTCCGCTGACGGGTTCGTTTGGGGCGCTTATGGCTGTCGGACTAATTGCAGGACTCGGTAACGGCCTGTCCAGCGGGTTCGTACTCATTATGGGCACTGATCTCGCGCCAAAGGACAACCCTGGCGAATTCTTGGGAGTCTGGCGGCTTATTTCAGACACCGGTGGAGCAACCGGCCCGATCGCCATCGGCGGAATCGCTCAGGTTCTCACGTTGGGTGTAGCAGCAGCGGCTACCGCAGGTATCGGCGCATTCGGCGCTCTAGTACTGATCTTCGTAGTCAAAGAAACTATGACGAGAACGCCAAGTTCCTCTATCAAAACTGCTCTACCAAAGGCCAAGTAGCTATCAGATAGCGACCCAACGGCAGCTCTCAGCGACCGAAGGGCGTTGGAGAGTCCGAAGACGTTAGAGTCCTTCAACACTCAACAAGGCGTGTAGGTCTCGCAAGCACATTGCGTCATCTTCGGGTGCCCTAGCGTCAACCCAGTCCTTTGACTCGCCCGACATGCCTTCAACAGCTCCCACAGCCACGATGTCCTTCACCCATTCGTAACCCTGCTCTACCGATGGCAGAAGGTTCTTACCCGTCTTAAGTGACAGTGCAGCGATCAATCCATATCCGCCCCAGTTCGAAACGCTGGCCGTGATGAGTTCAGTCGTTGTCGTGACACAAGGATCGTTTGGTAAATTTTCGATATCTGGAATCACATGCCGCATGTTCCCCATACCAATCTCATTGCCACCATCGCCAATCCCGACGGTGTACGGGTGCTCATCAAACATATGGTCGATCTTGGCGTTGAACTTCGAAAAGTCGACGCCCTTCCAGTTCCGATACGTCCCGTCACCAAGCAATCCAGCCCGTTCAATCGAAACCATCGCCGATGGCGCGTGCTGCACCAATAATTTGTGAGCGAACATGCTTGATTCGTGATGATTCGTGATCGGAAACTCGATCACTTCGTCATCATCAGCAATCGCCTTTACTGCCGTAGAACACAACTCATCCGTCACATAGGCGACCGTGTTACCAAGCGATTTCAATGCTTCACCAATAGCAACAGCACCGGGAGGCCCATCGGTCTCTGGTTCTCCAGCTCGAAGAATATAAAAACCCGTCGCAATCAGCACCTTGCCAGGATGATCGAGCAGCAACTGCGCCGACGACTCAAGCCAACCTTCGGGCATGTGCTCACGCAACGCCTTCATCCCGCGAATATCGTCTTGTAGAACAATGTCTTCGATCTTGGTGAATACAGAAGATTCAGGCATGAGTTACCACGAACTTTTAGAAGGGTTTAGTACGATTCAGACCGCAGGGATGGCTAGATAACAGCCAGGTCTTCGTCCATTAGATCAGTCACGAACATGTGACCCGGTGAGTGCGTAATCATCAGCTCCGGTTTCGACGCCATCGCCACCGATTGCGGGGTCACTCCGCACGCCCAGAACACGGGAACTTCGTCCTCGTTGCCCTGCTCCCACACTTCGCCGAAATCAGGCTTGGTGATGTCTGATATTCCGATCTTGGAAGGATCACCAATGTGAATCGGTGCGCCATGCGTACTCGGGAATCGTGAAGTCGCTTGCACGGCACGAACTACTTTGCCCTGCGGAATCCAGCGGTGCGAAACCACCATCGGACCACCAAATCCACCCGATTTTTCAGTTTGGATATCGGTAATAAACATCGGCACATTGCGTTCGGTGCCGTAGTACGGCAAATCGATTCCGTTCGCCATCAAAGCATGCTCGAACGAGAAGCTGCACCCAAGTAGGAAGGTAACAAGATCGTCTCGCCAGTGCGACTCAAGAGTTTGGGGCTCATCGACCATCTCGCCGTTCTTGTACACGCGGTACAAGGGCACGTCGGTGCGGATATCCGAACCGGGAGCCGTAAGAGCGGCCTCAACGTAACCAGCTTCGATCACCTCGACAACTGGACATGGCTTAGGATTTCGCTGGCAAAACAACAAAAACTCGAACGCAACTTCTTTGGGCAATATCGCTACATTCGCCTGCACATGATGAGGCGCAACACCCGAAGTCGGCTGCAAGAACTTACCTTTTCGAATGAGCCGTCGGACTTCTGCACCCGTTTGTGGAACTGTTATATCTGTGGACATACGAGCATCTTAGGTTTTGGAATATAGCGGGTCAAACTACAAACACAGCCAACTTCACCCCCAAACGCTCGTCTATTCGTCTAACATCTTTGCGATTCAGCGACTCGTGAGACCCAACCTCATCGACCTGAAGACACGTTGTAGCACTTGCATAACTTCCTACCTGAAACAATCGACCAAACCCAAAAACAATGAAAATTACGAGAGTTGATCAGTTCGCACCGCGTAACCGCACGCGACTGATCCGCATATCTACCGACACCGGAATCGAAGGCTGGGCCGAGAGCACGCTTGAAGGCAAGCCCCAGAGCGTTCCCGCCGCCATCGACGAGTTCGCTCAGTATCTCATCGGCAAAGACCCACTGAGGATCGAACACCACTGGCAGCAGATGTACCGCTCCTCGTTCTTCCGAGGCGGCGCACACAACATGTCAGCGATTGCAGCTATCGACGCAGCGCTCTGGGACATCTCAGGCAAACACTACGGCGTTCCAAGTTACATGCTCATGGGTGGCAACGTCCGCGACAAGATTCGTGTCTACGCCCACTGGGGAATCCGTGATCTCTCCGACGAAGGTCTTGAGAAGTCAAGAAACCGTCTCACGATGCTCCAGGAGAGCGGATACACCGGCTACAAAGCTGGTCCCTCCGGAACATGGCGCGCCCACGAGCCACCGTCACGCATCGACGAGTTCGTAAAAGCCGCCTACATGATGCGAGAGTGGGTCGGCGATGATGTTGAACTATGTTTCGATTTCCATGGAAAGATGACACCGGGTCTGGCAGTAGAGATCTGTAACGAGATAAAAGGCATGCGCCCGATGTTTGTTGAAGAGCCTGTGCCACAAGAAAACTCTGATGCTCTGAAGCGAATTCAGGAACAGGTTTCATTCCCACTGGCGACCGGCGAGCGACTTCTCTCTCGTTGGGAGTTCCGCGAAGTTATCGAAAAGCAGGCAGTTTCGCTGCTCCAGCCCGACGTCGCCCACTGCGGTGGACCTTCTGAGCTGAAGCGAATCGCTAATTACGCTGAGGTCTACTACCAGCACATCATGCCCCACTGCGCAATCGGCCCGCTGGCCCTCGCAGCTTGCATGCTTGTCGACGCTGTAGTTCCGAACTTCCTAATTCAAGAACAGGTCGACGCCGGTCTCGGTGTTGGACTGCTCAAGAAGCCTTGGGAAGTAAAAGATGGGCACATCGATCTCTGGACAACTCCAGGTCTCGGTGTGGAGCTAGACGAAGCTGAAGCAACCAAGACCTACGATGGTGAAGCCTATGGCTACCACAAGGAACTTGGTGGCGAGTACTACTACGAAAACGACGGATCGGTCGCTGACTGGTAACTCCTGCGCTAGCACTATCGAACTAACAGTAGAGTCCATCGTTTCGGAGATGGGCTCTACTTTTAGGTAGCAACAAATTTGCCAGTCGGCGTAACATATTGCGATCAACACCTGTCCTACGGAGACTCTCAGATGAAAATGCGCCCTCTTGGATCGACTGGTCTCAACGTTGCTCCAATCGGACTCGGTGCCGCACAGCTCGGCTCATCCGAATATGATCACGCTAAAGGCGTAGTCTTCAAAGCGCTTGATCTCGGGGTGAACTACTTCGACACAGCACGTGGTTACTGGGACTCCGAGATCAAACTCGGCAAAGCTCTCAAGGGCGAGCGCGAAAACGTCTTCGTTTCATCGAAAACGACGGGCAAAACCAAAGCAGAGGCAGCTCAGCACATCAATGAGTCGCTTGCTCGGCTCCAAACCGATTACATCGATAACTATCATTTGCACGCTCTGAGCGATCTCGATGATGTCGACGTTCGACTTGGTGGCCCACTAGAAGCACTGTTAGAAGCTCGCGAAGCCGGAAAAATTCGACACATCGGCGTCACCGGTCACACATTCCCATCAGTGTTGATCGCTGCACTAAAACGATTCAAATTCGACACGTTACTCGTTCCATTGAACATTGTTGAGCGTGAGCCGCTTGCAGAACTCATTCCACTAGCGTTAGAAACCAAACTCGGCATCACGATCATGAAACCGGTCGCCACCGGACTTCTCCCTGCGCCCCTTGCTCTGAAGTGGCTGATGAACCAACCGATTTCTGTAGCTGTACCCGGAGCCACTACCGCAGCCGAGATGGAACAGAACGTGAGCATCGGCGCACTCGAAGACTACACACTCTCAGCTTCTGAAGAAGCGGAGGTATCAAAGTGGGCGCTGGACTTAGCTACCGACCGCTGCCGCATCTGCATGGAATGCCTGCCCTGCCCTTCAGATATCGGAATTCCGGGTACGCTCGGCACCGACGTTATGTACAACCACTACCGCTCGATGGGCTCAGCCAAGTTCGCTGAGTTCCCGTGGGAAGTCTCGCGGGTTGAAGACGAGTGGAAAGACCGCGAAGCAACTATCGCCAAGATCGACGATCACGCCGCCTGTGATTCGTGCATGCAGTGCGAGTCACGTTGCCCTTACGGACTTCCAATCGTTTCGATGCTACGAACGATGTCGCCAAACATGAAAGACATGCTCGACATCTGGTCAAAGCAAGGCTCGAAGGTTTAGTCCTGATCCGACCCTGAGACCCTACGAAACCTGCGGTCGCGTCCCACTCCACGGTCGAGCGATCTCGAACGCTCGGCTCCCACGGTAAACAGTCGCATCGTCGTCATACGCGCCGATGATCTGCAAGCCAACCGGCATGCCGCCCTCACCATATCCAACCGGAATCGAAGATGCCGGGTTGAACGAGGAATTGAAAACCATAGTGAACGGGATTGCTCCGTAGTTGATACCAGCCATCTCGTCATCGTTGCTCTTCGTTCCGATCTGCGAAGGCGGGTCTAAATGCGGCCAAGCGACAGCTGCGTTAGTCGGAGCAAGAACAAGGTCGTACTCTTCGAACAACTGGTGCATCTTCATTTGAAGATTCTGAACGTCTCGTAGCGCCGCCGATACATCAGCCCCGCTAAGCGTTTTACCGTGGTTAATCATGTCGAGGGTGTAAGGCATCAGGTCTTCAGGTCGCTCTTCGGCGAGATGCCCATACATTGCAACTTGCCCCGCCGTCCAGAGCGTCCACCAAGCGTCACGCGGAACCGGGTCGAACTTGATATTTACCGGCTCGACATTAGCGCCTAGTTCACTAAAAGCCGACCATGATTCCTCTACGGCAGCAGCAACGTCAAGGTTCACATCTGAAATTCCGAGCGTCATCGTCGTTCCGATTCGCATTCCCTTGACGCCATCTTCGAGCTTCGCCAAATAGTCGGGTACATCAGCCTTCACAGAGCCAGGATCGCGGGCATCAAACCCGGCAAGAGTCTGGTTCAAGATCGCCGAGTCACGAACGTCGTTAGACATTGGACCACTGGTTCCAGCCGAGTTGTAAGCCGGTTTAGCTTGTCCACCAAACCTAGGAATACGGCCGTGCGTCGGCTTGTGACCAAATATTCCACAGAACGAAGCTGGGAGTCGCACTGACCCACCGCCATCTGAACCAGTACCGATCGAACACATGCCCGAAGCTATCGCAGCGGCCGTTCCGCCGCTTGACCCACCCGGCATTCGAGCCGTATCCCACGGGTTGTTGCAAGTTGGCGCGACGTTCGTGAATGTCTCTTCACGGTTGCCAAACTCAGGAGTATTCGTCTTGCCCAAGATCACCGCACCAGACGCTCGTAGTCGCTCTACCGCAACAGAATCGTAGTCAGGTATCCAGTCCTCAAAGAACGTGCTTCCAAGAGTTGTACGAAGTCCTTTGGTGACTTCGAGGTCCTTCACAGCGATAGGAACACCGTGCAAAGGTCCGGGTGTAGATCCGGTGGTGAGTGATTCATCAGCAGCCTTAGCCGCGGCCAAAGCGCCCTGCTCATCAAGAGTGATGAATGCGTTTAGTTGGGGCTCCAACTCGGCGATGCGACGTAACGAAGCCTTAGTCATTTCAACCGACGAAATTTCGCCATCAACAATCATTTGGCGCTGCTTGTGCGCCGGGGTAAACATCAACTCGCGATCGTTCATATTTCTCACTACCTGAATCTTTAACTTACTGGCTGTTTCGAACTCATCACCGCTTGCAAATCAGCAATATTTTTATTTAAACGTGCCAGCGACACCTAATCGAACGCTGCACCACCATTTACGTTGATTGCTTGGCCCGTTATTTCCTTCGAGTCGTCCGATGACAAGAACGCCACGCACTTCCCAATGTCCTCAGGAGTCTGTTCTCGACCCAACGGCATAATCGCCTTGATTTGGTCGATGAAAATCTCGTACGGAGTCATCTCAGCAAAATCGGGGTTCAAATCCTTGTGGTTCTGAGCAATCGCCTGCCACATTGGCGTCCACAACCTACCCGGGCAAACAGCGTTCACGTTGATATTGTAAGAACCAAGCTCCATCGCCAGCAAGTGTGTGTACTGAATCGCAGCCGCCTTTGAAACCAAATACGGGTGCTGTGCGTTGCCTCGACCCTTGTCACCAATTCCGCGTGGCTTGCGACCACCATGTGAAGCAATAACAACGATCTTGCCTTGCTCACGGTCTTTCATGTGTGCCTTCACGGCGTCGGTCGTGTTCGTCATTCCCTGTACGTTCACAGCGAACGTCATATCCCAATCCTGCTTAGTGAAGTCTTTCCGATCGGCGAAGCCACGACCACCAATAACACCGGCGTTCGGCACACAAATATCGATTCCGCCGAGTTCAGAAATTGTTCTGCCACCGAAATGATCCAAAGATTCTGGATCAGTTACGTCAACTGCTCCCGAAATCGCTTTGCCGCCCGCGGCGTTGATTGCATTCGCAGTCTCTTCAGCCGCAGCGCCGTCAATATCACAAACAGCTACGGCGGCTCCCCGCTCAACGAGAACATTTGCGATTCCCACGCCGATGCCTCGTCCCGCACCAGTTATCAATGCGACCTTGTCTTGAAGTTGTCCTGCCATCGCGCTAGCCATAATTAGTGAACTCCCCGGTTCTCATCTTGTCCTAAAGAAAACGGCACACGTGCCTGATGGGCGAATCATAGAACACAGGAAATCCTCTTGCCGACGAATTCGACTGTCATTCTCACGTTCCAACTGTAGAATTTAGTTAGCGCCCGCAGCCTGCGGGCGCATTTTTTAATGTGGACACGTCAGCCCGACGTGGACTACAGGAGCATTTCAATTGGCCAAGCGCACTCTTACCGGTACTTCTCTTGACACTCTAGTTTCACTAGCAAAGCGACGTGGATTCGTTTTCCAGAGCTCCGAAATCTACGGAGGACTCTCCAGCGTTTGGGATTACGGCCCGGTCGGAGTTGAACTCAAACGCAACGTAAAAGACGTCTGGTGGAAGTCGATGGTGCGCGAACGTGACGACGTTGTCGGTATGGACGCGTCGATTCTCATGCACCCCGACATTTGGGTAGCGTCAGGACACGTCGACAGCTTTTCCGACCCACTCGTCGAATGTCAGGATTGCAATAAACGCTATCGTCAGGACCAGCTCGAAAGCGAAGTATGCCCAAACTGTGGCGGTGCATTCGGCGAGCCTCGACAGTTCAATCTTATGTTCAAGACCTTCTTGGGCCCTGTTGAAGACTCCAGCGCAACGGTCTACCTGCGCCCCGAAACTGCTCAGGCGATTTTTGTAAACTTCGAGAACGTGCAGACCACTTCTCGCAAGAAAATTCCATTTGGAATCGCACAGCTAGGTAAGTCGTTCCGTAACGAAATCACTCCCGGTAACTTCACATTCCGAACTCGTGAATTCGAACAGATGGAACTTGAATTTTTCTGCGAGCCTGGAACCGACGAAGAGTGGCACGACTACTGGATGAACTTCTCAATGGACTGGTTCAAAAAGTACGGTATTCGAGGTGACAAGCTCCTGCTGCGTAACCACGAAGCCGACGAACTCCCTCACTACTCGAAGGCATCCGCCGATGTCGAGTACGAATTCCCTTGGGGTTGGGGCGAACTCGAAACCATCTCAAACCGAACAGATTTCGACCTCAAAGCACATGCGGAGAAGAGTGGAAAAGACCTTTCCTACTTCGACGACCAAAAGAAGGAACGATACGTTCCGTTCGTTGTCGAACCTTCTATGGGTGCCGATCGTTCAGCCCTTGCGTTCCTCGCAGATGCCTACGACGAAGAGGGCGAAGGCAAGGAAATGCGGGTTGTTCTGCGCTTCCACCCCGACATCGCTCCGTTCCAAGTCGCAGTGCTTCCGCTTTCAAAGAAGGACACCCTCAGCCCGACAGCGCAGCGCGTACACAACCTTCTCCGTTTGCACTTCAACACTCAGTACGACGATACGCAGAGCATTGGTCGACGTTACCGCCGACAGGACGAGATAGGCACGCCTCTGTGTGTCACTGTCGACTTCGACACTCTTGACGACGACGCAGTCACTATTCGAAACAGAGACACTATGGAACAGGTTCGGGTCCCGATTGAAAACCTCGAATCGGCGATTCGTGACCTACTAAACCAGATGCGAGCCGACGCACAGGGATAGCCAATAAATAGTTCAAAACATTGAGAACCGCCGGCGTTTGGTGAGCCTAGAACTTAACAAGCACCAAGCGCTCGGCATCCGAACCGAGAACAAGCTACCTAATCGCACGGTTATCTGCTTTAACTACATCAAACCCTTAGCAAATCCTCATAAGTGATTGCGATTTGAACAACACTTCGATGGACCGAATTTCCAACATGACAACTACCGTCGTCAGTAACCGTAGACGCACATTCAACCACCTATGGGTTCTCACGTTGATCGGAATTGTCGTTATCGCGGCGGTTGCATGTGGCAGCGATGGCGACTCCAAATCAGTTGCGGAAGTAGCCGCTGGCGGATCAAACATTGAGGTTGGAACTGCTCCCGACGTAACCGGCGAAACGTTCACTCACGGAGACTTCAGTCTCGATAAACATGAAGGCAAACCTGTGTTGATCAACTTCTGGTTCCCATCATGCCCACCTTGCCGAGCCGAGATGCCCGACCTTCAAGCCGCTTATGAAAAGTACGGCGACGATGTTGCGTTTATCGGTGTACAGCAACTCGGACTCGATTCAGCCGCCAACGGCCAAGCGTTCACCCGTGATCTTGGGCTCACATACCCGAACATGCCCGACGTAGGTTCGACCGTCCAGTTCGGCTACGAAGTGTTCTCATTCCCCAGCACGATCTTTTTGGACAATAACCACAACATCGCTCGAACGTGGACCGGCATCATCGGAGAAGAGCAACTCGGCGAACAGCTCGATGCTCTTCTTGCCAGTTAGAGACCAAAACACCCGGTCAGCAGTGAACCACCCGCAACACCTTGATGGCATAATCGCTCCATGTTTGGAGATATAGCAGTCGGCGATTGGATCATGCTGATCGTGCGATGGGCCCACGCAATTGGCGCCGTCGCATGGATCGGTGGAAGCGCGTTCTTCGCCTTCGTACTCCGCCCTGTGGAAAGAGCCAATCCCGAACTAGTTCGACCGGTGCTCCGACCTCTCGGGGCGGTCTATCGCGAACTCGTCGATGTATCGGTGATCGCCATCATCGTCACAGGGCTCGTCCTGATGTTCGACCGACTAACCGGCAACGACGCAACAGCAGCGTGGTTCATCGTTCTAGGCGTAAAACTAGCTTTGGCGATCTGGATGTTCTACTTGGTTTGGCACTTCCGCCAGTCCGACTTCGATCCCACCGAGCAGCCAAAAGGACTCGCAGCTCGCCTATCGTGGCTCGTCGGCTACAACGCCATGGTGTTCTTCGGCGTCATCGTTTTCTTATTGGCGTCGATACTAAGAGTCCTCTTCGAAAACTCAATCTCCAGCTAAGCTATCCCGCTAATTCCTGACCTATCCGATTCTTCGGCTAATTCAGCAATCGTCCGCCCGAACACTGGATGCACAACATCAGGCGCAATCTGTGAAAGCGGAACCAACACAAAAGCCCGCTCGTGCAATCGAGGGTGCGGAACAGTAACTCCACTAGCCTCTATCATGTCCTCGCCGTGCAAAAGTAAATCGAGATCTAATGTCCGTGATGCGTTCTTTTCCTCACGAGCACGCCCAAGCGAATATTCGATCGAAAGCAAATCGGTCACCACATCTAACGGGTTGAGAGTAGTGCTAATCGCTGCAACTTGGTTCAAATATCTAGGCTGATAACCATCAACGCCCCACGGCTTCGTTTCAAACACGGAACTGAGTGCCGTGATCGGTCCGATAGTCGCCAAGCGTTCTACCGCACCCTGAAGATTCCGAATCCGGTCTCCCAGATTACTCCCTAAACCGATGTACGCCGTCACAACTCCGCTAGGCATCCGTCGCACCGTCTCTCTTTTGCCGTGTTAGCGCATCGCTCATCTTCGACACACTCACCATCTCTCGGACGTCGTGCACTCGCACGATATCCGCACCACCTTGAACCGCCAGTGCGACCGTAGCCGCCGTACCAAATCGCCGGTCATCAACCAACTCACCGGTTACTGCTCCAATAAACGACTTCCTCGAAGTACCAACCAACACTGGGCGCGCCAATTCTGCCCGCAACACTGAGATATTGCGCATCAATTCCATAGACTGGGCACCCGACTTTGCGAAGCCAATGCCAGGATCGACAACAATGTTCAATCTTTCGACTCCAGCACTCATCAATTCTTTGATCGAAAGCTGTAGGTCACCTAAAACATCGTCGACCACATCAACTTGATGTCCACTCTGCCTGATGTGACTCACAATGATCGGAACACCAGAATTTGCGAGCGTCTCCGGCATCTCAACATCGCCGAGCATCGACACATCGTTCACCAAAGCGGCACCGGCTGCAACAGCAGCGGCTGCAACAGCAGACTTTCGAGTGTCGATCGATATCGGTACGTCCAGCCGCCCGATCAGTCCCTCGATAACTGGAACCACTCGAGCAATCTCGTTCTCGGCTTCCACAGGTTTGGCATCAGGATAAATACTCGCTGGTCGCGTCGACTCACCACCAACATCGATGATGTCGGCACCCTCGTCTCTCATGCGCAAAGCCTGATCTATCGCCTGCTGCACTTCGCCTGTTGTAGGCAACACACCATCGCCGGAAAATGAATCTGGTGTAGCGTTCACGACTCCCATTACGTACGTGCGCTCACCCCAAACGAAATCTCGTTCGCCGATGCGAAGCGTTGGTACAGATATTTTAGGAAGTGAGGACATAAGTTACTCGGAGAATAAAACTTCGGTTTGACACGAATTCAGAGGAGATCACTTATTTGCAAAATCGACTCAAAGATATTAACACTCAGCTATCAGCGTATAACCCCGAATCCAGAGTTGCTGCACAACTTGACCTAAGTTAAGATTTACAGGAGCTTTGCGACCCTTTCAAGCAGCTACACGCCGTTTGTTCTCAATTCGAACTACGCTCGAAGCAAATCCACTACCTGCGAGGCACTACGATAGCCACCGAATCTTCATCCGACGCCGCGAACGATCAGGCTGAACCGGTGCAGCAGTCGAACTTAGACGATCTCAACGCCCGCCGCAAAAAAGCACACCTTGGCGGCGGCGAAAAACGAGTTGAATCTCAACACAAACGTGGAAAGCTCACTGCACGAGAGCGACTCGTCAGCTTTTTCGATGATGGCAGCTTCTCCGAACTCGACACTTTCGTAACTCATAGATCTACCGATTTTGGACTCGAAAAGCAGCGTTTCGAAGGTGATGCGGTCGTGACGGGCCACGGTACGGTCGATGGCCGACAAGTATTTGCGTACGCCCAGGACTTCACCGTTCTAGGTGGTTCGCTATCACAGGTAGCCGCCCTAAAAATATCTAAAGTCATGGACCATGCAATGCGCATGGGCGCACCGATCATCGGCATAAACGATTCGGGTGGAGCTCGAATTCAAGAAGGAATCGACTCTCTCGCCGGCTACGGCGAAATCTTCAAGCGCAACACACTCGCATCGGGAGTTGTTCCGCAAATCACAATCATCGCTGGCCCTGCAGCCGGTGGAGCCGTCTACTCACCTGCCCTAACAGACTTCATCTACATGGTCGAAGGCATCGGGCAGATGTACATCACCGGCCCAGACGTGGTGAAAGCGGTAACAGGCGAAGAAGTCTCGCACGAAGACCTAGGCGGAGCCGCAACCCACGCTTCCCGAAGTGGAGTTGCACACTTCACTGCCGAATCAGAGGAAGCCTGCTTCGCTCACCTACGGCTACTTCTTTCCTATCTTCCGTCGAACAACGCCGAAAGCGCCCCCTCTTTAGAACCGGCTGACTCCCCTGATCGAGCCGACTCGTCGCTGCGTGATGTCGTGCCAGAAGCTGCGAACCAGCCTTACGATGTGATGGACGTCATTACGAAAGTGGTCGACAACGGAGATTTCCTGCCTGTTCACCATAATTTCGCACCCAACGTTGTAGTTGGATTCGCTCGCATCGACGGCCGAAGCATCGGTCTCGTCGCCAACCAAGCGAACCAGATGGCCGGAATGCTCGACATCGATGCCTCCGACAAAGCAGCTCGGTTTGTTCGATTCTGTGACGCCTTCAATATTCCAATTGTGACTTTGGTCGACGTTCCCGGCTTCATGCCAGGAACCCAGCAAGAGTACGGCGGTCTCATCCGCCACGGAGCAAAATTGCTCTACGCCTACGTCGAAGCAACCGTTCCGAAGATCACCGTGATTCTCAGAAAAGCTTACGGCGGTGCGTACATAGTCATGGGCTCGAAAGAAATGCGAACCGACGTGAACCTCGCATGGCCTGGGTCGGAAATCGCAGTAATGGGACCCGAAGGCGCCATCAATGTAATCGGTCGCAGAGAAATCGCTGAAGCCGATGACGCAGAAGCCAAACGCGCTGAGATGGTTGCCGATTATCGAGATCAGTTTGCAAATCCGTACGTCGCAGCCAACCGTGGCTACCTCGACGACGTTATCGACCCTGCACAAACTCGACCCGAACTCGTCAAAGCCCTTCGGATGCTCGAATCTAAGGTCGACAGTCTTCCACCTAAAAAACACGGAAATATCCCGCTCTAGTAGCCAACTGATGCCAGACAACAATCAAATTAATACCGAACGAAAATATGCACCGAACACCGTTGGGCGGCAGGAGTTCGTCGATTCGATAAGTCGAATGGCGGCCGAAGTCTGGGATTTCCACAATAGATTCGAAATCGGTTCGGGTCAGTTCGAAGGTCAAAGCGCAACCGACATCGTCGCAAATCGCACCAGCATCCTCGACGAAGAATTCAACGAATTAGCGCAAGCAATATCTGAAAAAGAAGGCGACGAAGCCGTTGCCGACGAAACAGCCGACATTCTGTTCGTAGCCATGGGGCACGCAGAAGCAATGGGCAATCCGGGAATCGATGGGATCGACCGCGTCAGTACCAAATCTGCAGCGAAGACCAGCAAAACCCATGCGATTCGACCCGACACCGGCAAAATATTACCTAGAGAAGGAAAACCTCACAAGTGGCAGTAACGACTCGATAGTTTTGAGTCGCAATACGTTGCAATCACACTTAGTGAGAAGCTGAGGAAGAAATAAGTTATGAAGTTCAAAGTGACAGTAGTCGGCGCAGGATTTGTTGGCGCAACAACGGCTCAGCGAGTATTCGAAACCGGCTACGCCGACGTCGTTCTTGTTGACATCGTCGAAGGCAAGCCTCAGGGCATCGCACTCGATATGCTGGAGTCCGGACCAGTTGTCGGAACCGACGCGCAGATCACCGGCTCAAACACATATGAAGACACCGCCGACTCCGACGTTGTAGTCGTGACAGCCGGTCTCCCGCGCAAGCCCGGCATGAGCCGAGACGACCTTCTGCTCACCAACATGAAAATAGTTGGTTCTGTCACCGCAGAAGTCGCAAAGTACTCACCAAACGCGATTCTGATCGTCGTTTCGAACCCGCTCGATGCGATGGTTCAGCACGCATTCAAGGTAAGCGGATTCCCGAAGGAACGAGTCATAGGCATGGCCGGTATTCTCGACACCGCACGATTCCGTACTTTCCTCTCGCAGGAACTGGATGCGTCAGTAACAAACGTTTCAGCCTACGTTCTCGGCGGACACGGCGACACGATGGTTCCGCTGATCGGTTCAACAACCGTTGGTGGCGTTCCAGTTGCCAAGTTGATCGAAGCAAACCGACTCGAAGAAATCGTTCAGCGAACTCGAGACGGTGGAGCTGAAATCGTTGGTCTCCTAAAGACCGGATCTGCCTATTACGCTCCGTCAGCAGCCGTCGCCCAGATGGTCGAAGCTGTTCTACTCGACCGTAAGGAGATTCTGCCTTGTGCGGCGTTCCTAGAGGGCGAGTACGGCATCAACGGTCTCTACGCCGGAGTTCCAGTGAAGCTTGGAGCAGCCGGAATCGAAGAAATCATCGAAGTCGAACTATCCGACAGCGAAGCGGCAGCCCTAAAAGCATCAGCCGACTCAGTTCAGGAACTAGTAGACATCATGGCAAAAGCCTGAACCATTGGTTCGTTTTCTGAGAGATCAGTGATCGTTGGCTGAAAAGCTACCCCCGTTCTTCGGCAATGTTGAATTGAGAATCTAAGTGAGGCGACCGTTTTGGTCGCCTCACTTGCTCTAATGACACTCTGAATTGCATCCTGAGCTGAGTCGAAGGGTCATTTTCAGAATCAATCGCCTAACCACACCCAACTAGAAGAAGAGAACAACTCATGACCGGCAGGCTCGCAGGAAAAACAGCGGTAGTTACAGCCGCAGCTCAAGGAATCGGTGAAGCAACAGCCCGAGCGTTTGCTGCCGAAGGCGCACAGGTCTGGGCAACCGACGTGAACGTCGAGAAGCTGAGCGAGTTGGATACTGTCGAAGGCATAACGACCAGCCGCTGCGACGTCACAGACGAAGACTCCATCACCGCCCTTCTCGCTGAAACCGGTGCACCAGATATCTTGTTCAACTGTGCCGGATACGTCGCTGTGGGAACCATTCTCACTTCAACTGAAAAAGACTGGGATTTCTCATTTGAACTCAATGTGAAGTCGCTCTTCCGCATGCTTCGAGCCTACCTTCCGCCAATGATCGAAAACGGTGGTGGTTCAATCGTAAACATGGCGTCGCTTTCGTCCCATCTACTCGGAGTTCCTGACCGCGCCGCATACACAGCAACAAAAGCGGCCGTGATAGGAATAACCAAGTCGGTCGCTAAGGACTATCTAGTTGACAATATCCGAGTGAACGCAATTGCTCCCGCAACCGTCGAGACACCGTCTTTGCAAGACAGAATCAATGCCACCGGCGACGCCGAAGCAGCCCGCGCCGCCTTCATAGAGCGACAGCCGATGGGTCGAGTTGGAACACCCCAAGAGATCGCACATCTGGCCGTCTACCTCGCCTCAGATGAGTCGTCTTACACAACCGGCCAAATCCACGTCATTGACGGCGCCATGAGCCTCTAAGGGTGCAGACATCACCACGTTTTGACAGAAGAACTCCATCGCAAAAAACAGCATCGAATACCCATGACCTTAAATTGAGTTCAGGATGACAACCGAAGCGCTAACCGAATAAGCTGTGGTGACCGGCCGCAATAATCGGTGAGAACCAGACATTCACATGCCCCCACGAGAAGTACAACTAACAGAAGCCCTGAGCTGGCGACCAACACCTCCAACTCCATCGACGATCGAGTTCGCTCGGCTCGCTTGGGATTTCGAACTTCCAACCCCCAATTATGAATACACAGTCGAACTGCCTGACGCCGAATTCGAGCCAATGTACGTCGATTTCGTGTCGGCAGCCTATGCCGCGGTGCTAGACGTCGTTGGTGATCTGAAGATTCCGACTAATTTCAGTAGAAAACCTAGTCTGATACGAAGATTTATAGGATTATTCCCCGGTACGAAACGCGGCACCGAAGGACGTGAACTCTGGACACTCGCAGTGGCCTGGGAGTTCGACACTTGGCTAGAGCGAATACTTCGCATCAATGGCGGAGATGTTCCGGCAGCTAGGTCGATTATCGAAGACCGCTGCCCTGTTCCTGACTACGTTGGCAAAATCCCCAGTCTCAAAACCGAATTATTGAACTTCCCTGACGATGCAAATAAGCCTGATCTTCGAATAATGCTCCGTTGGATGGGCGCTCGAGGATGGAACGATGATCGAATACGTCAGGTCGTCGAAGAAAACAGCATCATGCTCAACGACTGGCACAACTCACCGTTCGCCGACTAATCCTTCGCAATCCGAATCAACACACGCAAAAAAAAGCCCCAAGGATTTCTCCCTGGGGCTTTTTCATATTTCTATCTGAACGAAGTACCGAACTAAACCCTCGTAGGTAAAGCCTCAGCCATTCGAACGATTTCCTTGGTTGAAACGATGTGCTTCTGAAGACCCAGAGCCTTCTCGCTCATGCCCATGGCCAAGCCAATCAGCTGTGGAACGTGGATAACCGGCAAGTCTGCCTTATCGCCACGAACCTGCTTACGAGCCTTGGGTTGATAACCATCGAGGTTCAAGTGACACAGCGGGCACGGCGTGACCATAGCGTCGGCGCCAAGGTCCTTCGCAGTACCGGTGTGGTTCGCAACCATTTTCATAGAATTCGCCTGGTTGATGAACAGAATCGGGAATCCACAGCAAGCAGTCTTGCCAGCGAAGTCAGTCACAGTTCCACCAACAGATTCAATCAGATCCTCAAGAGAAGTCTCACGAGTCGGGTTCGCCTTGAACTCAAGTGCGTCCGTCGGTCGAACCATGTAGCAACCGTAGAACGGCGCCATGTTCATTCCCGTGAGCTCACGAGTGAAAGTCTCTTTGAGCTTGTCGAGACCAATGTCCTCGATCAAAGCCCATAAAAGGTGCTTCACCGAAGTTGTGCCCTTGTACTCAAGCCCTTCTGCTGCGAGGTGTTTGTTGACCTCAGCAAGGTAGTCAGGGTCCTTCTTTACACGGTGATTGGCCTGCGCCATAACACCCTGGCAGGTGGAGCACAGAACCATGATCGGCAGACCCATCTGCTCGGCCATTGCGAAGGTTCGAACGTTCAAGATGTCACCCATCTTGAGGTTCTTTTCCTGCAACACACCAGCACCGGTGCAAGCCGCTTTTGTCAGCTCAACATGTTCGATACCGAGTCGTTCCATTACAGCAAGCGCTGAATCGTACAGTTCAGGAGCACCGCCACGGGCTACACACCCGGGATAGAAGGCGTACTTCATTTGGATTCACCTTCCACACTTTCGTACAAATCTTTCACTTTTTTGTGGTCCTCAGCTTTGTGCGGTAACAAAGGCGGCAATTTGCCTTTTATCATCGCGGCAATCCCGATTGGAGCAAGATCAAGCAATCGAGGTAAATTGGTCCAGCCAGCGGAATCAATCGCAAGACGTGTTTCGTCCAATCGACCGTTCTTCTTCACAGAGTTATAGAACGACTCGGTGTGGTGATAGCCAGGGGTGTTGGTGTTACCTGCTTGGATAGCGGCTTCACGCAGCTCCATGATGCGATCCATCGGAGCCACACCTTTAGGGCAAACGTCGACACACTTCATGCAACGTGTGCAGTCCCACATCCCACCATCTTCATCGTTCAACATCTTCAGACGCTCATCACGTTTACCGTCACGAGGGTCTTCGGTGAACCGCCATGCTTTCGCAAGCGCAGCAGGTCCGATGAAATTAGAGTCCACTTCAAGCACCGTACAGTCAGATACACAGCAACCGCACATGATGCAGTTCATCGAAGTGAGAAGATTTTCCATCGACGCGTTCGACGCAATGTACTCACCTTGCGCAGGCACATGGTCCGGTTGCAGGAACGGCTCTACTCGCTTGATCTGAGCAAAGAAAGTATCGAGTGATACAACGAGGTCTTTGACGACGTGGTGATTACCCATCGGCTCAATTGTCATCTGCTCGCCATTTGGCGAAACATCTATCGCACGAGTCTTACAAACTAGCTTGGCGTTACCGTTCACCTTCATACCGCAAGATCCACAGATCGAAGCTCGGCACGCACAACGCATTGCCAGAGTTCCGTCATTCTGTTCTCGGACCTCAATTAGAGCGTCCAAAACCGTTGAATCCGGGTGAATGTCAACTTCATATTCCTGCCACCAGGTCTTTCCACCTGAATCAGCAGGATCGTATCGCTTTACCTTCAGATTGACATGCATAGTCTCTTGATTGGTCTCAGCCATTTAGTAGACCCTCTTTACTGGTTCCCACTGCGTGATTTTCACATCAGAAGTTTCAACACGAACACCGTTGTCGGCTTCATCGTCTTGATACATAAGGGTGTGTTTCAGCCAATTTTCATCATCACGCTCAGTGATGTCGGTTCGGAAGTGCGCTCCACGGCTCTCTTTACGAGTTAGAGCCCCCGCAACAACTGCGTCGGCGCAATCAATCATGAACTCAAGTTCAAGACCGAACATGAGATCGGTATTGAATACCTTGCCCTTGTTCTCGATCGAGAATCCACCCATTCGAGACTTCACGTTCTTGAGATTATCGAGAGCACCTTCCATTGAGGTCTGGTCACGGAATACTCCGATGCCCTTCGTCATGCCACGAGCCATGTCGTCTCGGATGGTCGCGACTCGCTCGCCCTTAGGTCGGTCAAGCAACGCCTGCAGTCGAGCCTTCTCGCTTTTGAGGTCTTCCTCAGTGGTCGAGTGCGCACCAATACCCTTGATGTACTCAACAGCGTGTACACCCGACCGTCGACCAAACACGACCGTGTCGAGCAATGAGTTAGCACCCAACCGGTTCGCACCGTGAACACTAACGTTCGCACATTCACCAGCTGCGTACAGACCGGGAACGTTTGTCGCACCGTTCACGTCGGTCTTGATACCGCCCATGATGTAGTGCATTCCAGGCTGAACCGGCACTGGCTGTTCTGCCATATCGATTCCCAAGAATTCGACTGACACCTCTTGCAGATATCCGAGTTTCGCCTCGATGTAGGATCGGCCCAGGTGGCGCAGGTCAAGAAGAACGTTTCCGTCGATTCCCCTGCCCTCGTCGATCTCGGTCTGTTCTGCACGAGAAACAACGTCTCGTGAAGCAAGTTCCATATAGTCGGGAGCGGTCTTTTCCATAAACCGTTCGCCGGAAGCGTTGAGAAGATACGCACCCTCACCACGAGCCGCCTCCGACATAAGAATGCCGGTTCGAGCAAGTGTCGTTGGGTGGTACTGGATCATCTCCATGTCCATCAACGGAACACCGGCACGGTAAGCAAGTGAAAGGCCATCACCAGTACAGATCAGTGCGTTCGTTGAAGGCTCGAATACACGACCTGCGCCGCCGGCTGCCATGATGACTGCCTTGGCCCTGATCGTGTGCATCTCGCCAGACTTCAGGTCGATAGCGACAACACCACGGCAGACGCCGTCTTCAATGATGAGCTTGGTAACGAACCACTCTTCGTAAACATTAAGTCCTAGCTTGAGCGACTGCTCAAAGAGGACGTGAAGAATGGCTGATCCGGTAATGGCTCCTACAAAGAACGTTCGAGCAACCTTCTGACCGCCGAACGCTCGTGTACCGAGTTTACCGTCCTCGCCACGGCTGAAAATAACTCCCATGCGTTCAAGTTCGAGAACAGCCTCACCGGCTTCACTCGACATAACCTCAACTGCATCTTGGTCAGCTAGGAAGTCACTACCCTTGATCGTGTCGTAGGCGTGTCCCTCCCAGTCGTCACCGCGGTCGGTCAGTGGAGCGTTGATTCCACCCTGAGCGGCGTTCGAGTGGCTGCGCACCGGGTGCACCTTGGAAATAACCGCAACGTCAGCGCCTGCACGCGTAACCTCAACGGCTGCCCTGAGCCCGGCGAGTCCTCCGCCGATAATCAGAACATCATGCTCATACATAAGCTCGCCTCGCACTGCACTCGTTAATTGGTTTAGTCATTCTTTTTCAGCCCTTGATGTGTTCTGTGTACACATATTGAGCCGACAGCAATGCTGCTATCGACATCTGATCTTCAAGTTCACCTGATGAAATCAATCGTTGAATGTCTTTGAAATCAACTTCTTCAACAACAATGTCCTCTCCATCATCCGAGGGCAATGGCGCCAGTTCGAGTTCAGTCGCAATGTACACGTACGAATACTCCGTTGAATACCCCGGTGCGACCCACGAACCACCTATTGAAATTAATTTTCCGGCTCTGTATCCGACCTCTTCTTGCAATTCCCGGTGGGCAGTTACCTCCGGGCTCTCACCTGCTTCTCTCGTTCCAGCCGATGCCTCTAGTAAAAAGCGCTCAGCCGCTTGTCGATATTGCCGAATAAGTAGGACCCTACCATCGTCTGTGATAGGAATTAGAACTACCGAACCCGGATGTTCGACTATCTCGCGATCAAACTCAGGACCGTCTTCAAATCGTGCGGTATCCACTCGTAAGGAGATTCTATTCCCCTCATACTTGCGGTTTACAGACACTGTGATCGGGCGTTTAGGTCGCAAAACGTTGTTATTTTACCGAATTTCCAGCGTCTAAATACGCCGACGAGGTGGACTTTTCACGGAACCTTTTCGCAGTTCCAGCCGAGTCGCCAAATCTCCCCAGAAATCTGCCGCCGGTTTACGACGCAAGAAAGCTGCGAAATCGCCGCTCTGAGTAATCGTCACCATCTCGCCTGCGCTAAGAGTGTGATCGATAAAACCATCAGCATTTAGAGTCGCATCTTCGTACGCCTCAACGGTTAGTTCAACAGTTGAAGACGACTGCAAAATAGCACCACCAAATTGACTCATATGAGAAGCAATTGGCTTTACCAGAAAATCTTTCGAAGTCGGATCCATCACAGGACCACCAAGTGCGAGACTGTAACCGGTCGAACCAGTCGCGGTCGAAACAACCACCCCATCACCGCGGTACGTCGCCAGATGAACACCATCAACAACCGTGCTTACTTCGATCACTCTCAACGCCGCCCCGCGGGCAAGAGTTACATCGTTCAAGGCAATGATAGGTTCAGACTCGCCGGCGGTACGGGAGATAACAGCTTTGAGCATGAATCGATGTTCGATTCGAGCGTTGCCCTCCAGGTACCAACCAACTTCGTCGATGGCATCCTTGTTCTCGATATCGCTCATGAAGCCGACTCTGCCCATGTTGATGCCCAAAATCGGGATGTCACGAGAAGCAGCAGCATGAGCACCACGAAGAATCGTACCGTCGCCACCAATAGTGACGATTAAATCGGATTCAACGATCTCGGATTCACGCTCGTGAAGATCAGACTGGGTAGCCAACCACCAGTTCCGACCATCGCCGTAGGTGTTCGTGAGTTTATCGGCGAGTTCGCCAGCCTCAGCCAGTTCCCCGTTGTGAACGATTCCGATGTTGTGGTAGCTGGGCATATTAGTAGATTGCAGTGCATTGAGCAGGTATCGAACAGAAGTTTACAGTCCTTACGAGATTTCCCCGACCGCATAGACCCGAAGCTTACTACCCCGTGATCATCGCAGGAACGATCGAAAGTGCCTTTTCTGCAAGATCCAGCATCAGGAAAGGAGCAATACCGAACACACCAGCTCCGATTGCAGCCAAGCCAGCCGCAACCAGTATCGGCTTATCAGCACTGAACTTCGACTCGTCGACTGCGTCTTCGAACACAATCGCTCTAATCACACGCAGGTAGTAGTACGCAGCAATCACAGTGTTCACAACACCGATCACTGCGAGCCATGTCAGATTAGCGTTCAATGCCGCACCAAAGACTACGACCTTCGCCATGAATCCGACCGTTGGCGGCATACCAAGAAGTGACAACAACCCAAATACAAGAAGCCCAGCCAATAGAGGCGACCGCTTCAGCAGACCATTTAGTCCTTCGATTGAGTCGTCGTTTGTTCGTGAAGTAATGGCTATCACTGCAAAGAACACGGCAAGGTTCGTGAACGCATACCCGGCTAGGTAGTACATAACGCCCTGCGGACCCGCTCCGGCAGATGTAGCTCCCACCTGATTAGCTGGAACCGAAGCCAAACCAACCAGAATGTAACCAGCCTGAGCAATGGTTGAATAACCCAGCAGCCGTTTGATATTCGATTGTGACAAAGCCAGCGTATTTCCGAGCGTCATCGTCACAGCGGCCAGAATCGCAAATAGTCCCGACCAGTCCTGCATCAGGTTCACGTCGCCGAAGGCAACGTACATGATGCGCATAATCACAGCGAAAGCTGCGGCTTTAGACGCTACCGATAGGAATGCTGCGACAGGAGTTGGAGCACCCTGATAAACATCAGGTACCCACATTTGCCAAGGGACAACGGCCATCTTGAAGCCGAATCCAGCAACGATCATGATGACCGATAGCAACACTGCGTAAGAACCAAACGGAACTCCGGGTTGGCTCGGCAGAACAGCGAGCCGTTCCATAATCACGTGAAGGTTCGTGCTTCCGGTATATCCATAGATATAGGCGAATCCGTACAGCAGGAGCGCACTTGAAATCGCAGATAGAACAAAGAACTTCGTTCCTGCCTCAACACCTTGCTTAGATCGGTGGATTGCAGCAAGAGCTACTACCGGTAGCGCCGTAAGTTCAAGAGCCACATAGATGGTAATCAGCTCTGTGGCCGAAACGAGAATCATCATTCCAGTGACTGAAAGCAGTACGAGGGAAACAAATTCGCCACCGTAGTCCTTCATCCGATCGCTAGCGATGTACTTCGCCGAAGCGAGAATCGTTCCGGCAGTCACGGTAAGCAGAATAAACTTGAAGAACAGTGAGAATCGATCAGCTTCGAACGTGTCAAAAAGCGCCGGTCCAGTTGCAGGATCGCCAAACCAACCGTTCCAGAGGTTCAGAGTAAGAATCACAGGAACTACGAGACCAACAAATGCGACCGTCGATACCTTCGCCATGCTGCGCGTGACGAGGTCGACAGAAATCACCACCAGAGCCAATACGGCCATGGCTATTTCAGGGGACAGTACCCAGAAGTCCTGTGCAGTCATTACCTAAGCACCGCCTGAATACCAATATCGAACATGTCTGTGACCACAGAAGGCCAAATGCCAACTATGAAAATAGGAGCCGCTAACGCAATTACCGGAACCATATCGACCCAGTTGGCGTCGGTCAGGTTGTCATAAACATCGTCGGAAATACCGGGGCTAGCAGGACGTGCGCCAAAGAACACCCGCTGAACCATCCAGAGCGTATAACCGGCAGCGAGTACGACACCGAATGCAGCTACTCCTGTTGCCCACGGCCATACAGAGAATGTGCCCAAGAAGATCATGATTTCAGCTACGAATCCGGAAAGCATCGGAAGCCCTAGAGAACCAAACCCTGCGACCAAGAAGAAGATCGCTATCAAAGGCATTTTCTTCCAAAGCCCGCCAAGGTGAGGAATATGGCGTGTGTGAGTTCGGTCGTAAGAAAGACCAACCATGAGGAATGCTAGACCCGTAATCGTGCCGTGAGTGAACATCTGCAATGCAGCACCGTTCAAACCGGCAGCAGAAGTCTCTGCAGCCGACGAACCGACAGCAGCAACACCCAACATCACGAATCCCATGTGACTCACAGAACTATACGCGATAAGCCGTTTCATATCCGTTTGGCGAATCGTAATGATTCCGCCATATATCACTGATATCGCCGCCACGACCGCCATATATCCGGCAACGTCGTGAATCGTGAACCCTTTAGTCTCTTGGAAGAACCCAAGGTTGATCCGAAGCAGACCGTATCCGGCCATCTTCAACAGCACACCAGCGAGCATCACCGAAACAGCAGTCGGAGCGTCGGTGTGGGCGTCAGGAAGCCAGCTGTGAACGGGCCACAAAGGCAACTTCACTGCGAATGCGATGAAGAAGAATGCAAATATAAGCGCAGCCGGAACAACAAGATCGGCAGCAGCCATGAGTTCAGGAATACCGGTGATTCCGAGTTCCGGAATCGAAACCATTGCCAACGTGTTCACGCCAGGTGTCACGTAGATGGCCAAGATACCGACCAGCATGAACGCGCCACCGGTCAGAGTGAACAACACGAACTTCATCGCCGAGTAGCGAGGTCGTCCACTACCCCAGATGGCGATGAGCATGAACATCGGAATGAGTTCGAACTCAAAGAAAATGAAGAACAACAGCAAGTCGAGTGATACGAACACACCCAACACTGCTGTCTCAAGCAGCAGCAGCCACAGGAAGTACTCACGTACACGTTTCTTAATTCGCCACGAACCAAGCGCAGCTGCCATTCCGAGTATTCCGGTTAGCAACACAAGAGGTGCACTCAAACCGTCCACACCCAAAAGGTAAGAAGATCGAAGTGCGTCTACCGGAATCCAGCGTTCGAAGTAGTCGATCATCTGTACGCCAGCTAGGTCTTGGTCGTAGCCAACAAAGACCATCACGCTCAATACGAACGTGACGACTGTCGCGCCGATCGAGATCCAGCGGATCTGTTGATCGGAGTTTTCGCCACGGGCGAACATAGTCACCAACAGCGCAACCGCTGCGGGTAGGAACACCGTTATCGTGAGCAACCCATCAAACACGGGCGACCTCCCATACGGTATTCAGGAAATATTCTGTTTTGCTTGCGCTAAATTCCACGTGCGTTATTAGCCCCATAGCAAGAACGCTGCTACTACTGCGACGACGCCGATGACCATGCCAACTGCGTAAGTCTGTGTCTGACCGTTTTGAACCAGTGCCCCACTCTTTCCGATTCGGCTTACCCAATTCGAAAGGTGGACGTTTGCGTTGTCGATCCAGTGCTCATCGAACCATCGCAAAGCATCAGCTACATACGTGTAGAAGCCTTTGCGAACGATGATGTTCTCGTACGCTTCATCGAAGTAGTACTTACGGAACATGAGCGTGTACATCATTGGGAATCGAGCTCCCATCGCTGCCGGTGAGATCGATCCCTTTATGTACATGAGATAAGCGAGACCGATACCGGCCAAAGCCAGAACAGTCGAAATTACAGCGACAAAATAGTTGAACTCTGGCGCTGCACCAGCGTGCTCGGCTGCCGAGTGACCACCGTCATCATCCGGTGGGAACACGGCGTGGTTCTCTACGGTCACATAGTGAGCAAATGCATGCTTGTCGATTCCGCCAACTTCTACCACCGGGTTCGAGAAGAAACCAATGCCGACTGCTAGAACAGCAAGAACCATGATTGGTCCGACCATAAGCCATGGCGATTCGCCAAAGTGCGAATGGGCGCTTCCGACTGGAGCCGGATCACCAGCGGACTCAGCATCCTTTATTTCCTGCTCTCCCCCACCCTTCCACTCGCCGTGGAACGTAAGGAATATCGCTCGGAACATATAGAACGCTGTCATCAATGCAGCGACAAGACCAAGCGCTAAAACAATGTTGCCGGTAGTCGTACCGACTTCAGCAGCGTGACCCAGAATTTCGTCTTTCGACCAGAATCCTGAGAACGGGAATAATCCGGCAAGGCTTAAGCTTGCAATAATCATTCCCCAGTAGGTTTTCGGCATGTGCTTCTTCAAGCCGCCCATGTAGTTCATATTGAACGTACCTGAAGCATGGTGAACTGATCCTGCCCCTAGGAACAATGCTGCCTTGAAGAATGCGTGTGTGAACAAATGGAACAGAGCGGGAGCGTAAGCACCGATTCCCAAAGCCAGCATCATGTAGCCGAGCTGAGAGATGGTCGAGTACGCCAGCACACGTTTAATATCGTTCGCCACCAAGCCCATGGTTGCTGCAAATACAGCGGTGAATCCACCGATTAGCGCAACAAGAGTCATGATGTCCGAGTGCTCGAACAGCGGGAAGAACCGTGCAACAAGGAATACACCGGCCGTGACCATAGTCGCCGAATGAATCAATGCAGATACTGAGGTTGGACCTTCCATGGCATCTGGAAGCCAGTTATGCAGCGGGAACTGAGCAGATTTACCAATCGCCCCAGCCAACAGACCAAGTGAAACCCATGTCGCAACTGAAACGGTAATCTCACCAAGCCCGATTGCCTCGTAGAGCTTCGTGATGTCCATGTACGACGAGTCTTGCGAGTAGAGATACAGAATTCCTAGTAGGAACCCGAAGTCTCCGAACCTCGTCATCAGAAACGCCTTCTTGGCAGCCGCTGCAGCAG
>CAWVRY010000016.1:0-42318 GCA_963932695.1 uncultured bacterium
GAACCCTGAAGACTTTCACGAGGAATTCATCAACACAGGCCACGTCGACATGTACCGTGCAATGAAGGTCTACAACGATAACGGCTACGACAGCTTCTTTATCGATGACCACGTACCGCACACCCACCAAGACACCGAGTGGGGTCACCGAGGACGAGCGTTCGCAAACGGCTACATTCAGGCAATGATCGAAGCTGTTACTAAGCAGGGTTAACGAGTGGCTATGGCGAAGTTCGCGTAAGAACACGCGTTTAGAAGTTAAAGTAGCGGCATGTTGAAACGATTCTTACTCACCTTAATTCTCAGTGGCGTAACAGCTTTAGTGCTGAGCGGCGGTGGCGGGTTAGAAAGCCGGAAGAATAACCAATGAGTCAGAAGAACATAGATATGGTGATCGCTTTATACGACGCATCATGTCCTGCATGACGGGCGTTTATTCGCTGGGTACAGCGGAACGATCTGAATGGAAAAGTGGATTTTCATCCAAATGACCGAGACTCGGTCCATGCAGTTTCACCTGACATAGATCCCACAAAGGCTGCCCGCACAATTGTTGCAGTCGATGGTAATGGTGCGGTCTTCTACGGTGCGCAGGCGATTTCATTGATCATCAGCTGTACCGGCGGCTTCTCAGGATTTCTAGGTAGGATATTCAAAAAGCGATTCGCCAGCATGCTTCTAGAACCGTTCTACCGTTTGTTCGCCAAACATCGAGGTCGAATAGCGTTCTTGTTCCACGAGCCTTCGTGAGTAGTGATCTATCAAGACCGCACCTTGCTATATCGGTGGGGTGCTGGTGGTTAAGAGAGTCCGTAATCAAGGAATGTCGCTTTTTACAACAGTAGGTATTTCTTGAAGTAACTGTTTACTAGTTCAACTTACCTATTTCGGAGAAGGTAGCTGTCTCAAATTGCAACACAATACACAGTTGGGGGTTGTTAGGGGGGTGACTCTTGCTTCAAACACGTAGCGGAATCTTAAAAATGGAGCGCAGTGTTTGATTGTGACGATTACTAATTGTTCTGTGTAACGTCTGTACCGTATGGTAATGCTCAGCTATCAGCCAGTCCTCACTGAAAGGGATTAACTCATGTATGGAACTATATTTAACTTGAAAGTTAAACCTGGTCATGAACAAGATTTATTAGAAATCATGGATGGAAACACTCCGGCAGGAGGGGTCGCATGGTTTTTAATGAAACCCGACGATGATAATGCGGATTTGATTGGTGTCGTTGTGTTTGAAAGCAAAGAAGCACATATAGCTAACGCAAACAGCCCTGAACAAAATGAATCCTTCGCTAAATTAATGGAGCATCTTGATTCGGAACCAACTTGGACAGATGGAGAATACATCCAGGGTGTGATGCTTTAAATAGAGGATGCGCTGAAATAGTGATTGCCCGTCTACAATATGAGATTCACTAGAAGAGCTAAGGGTTTATTTCAAAAGTATGATTACGGCATACAGTTTCGGTGCGAGTACGGCAGCTGGTTCGAAGGATGATGAGGGGGGGTTTGTTGCTCGACTCGATCACTATCTCCAGGACACTAACGCTGGCTCGGCGATTAATCACGGGATCGGTGGGGACACGACGGATGTGATGATCGACCGATTATCGGGTGTGATCGACGATATGAAGCCGAGGTCTAATCCGGTTGCACTGGTCACACTGGGAATCAATGATGTTCCACGAATAATCGATGACAAACCAGAAATCAGGGTTCCACTCGATAGGCATGCTGAGTCATTAAAGCGAATACTCGCTGAGACTGCTGAAATCGGAGACGTGCTGTACCTAACGCAATATCCTGTCGACTATGTGGCACGCAGTCTCGATCCTCAATTGACGAATGAATACGTGAAACTCGGCGAAGATACGGCTCGTAACTCAGGCGTCGACATAATCGATATATTCGGGATGATCACGTCAGAACGATTTGGCGAATTCATTTTCGAAGATGGGCTCCACTTCAACAATCGAGGGCATCTGTTCATATGCAATCAGATCATCGAATATTTGAAATAAGACTAGACAGTACCGTGGAGTTCGAGCCTGCGGAACTATCAGTCTGAGAGATCGATCTCATGTGCATCGATCAGTAGTTTTCTACTTTTTTTCTCCATTACGCTCATGATCTAGTGATGTTCAGTGATCACTAATGGACTCCACGGTAGTTCAATCGAAACACCCGTAATCTCATGAGCTTCTAATTGCCAAGGAGAGGGTAGCGAGTTCGAACCTCGTCTTCCGCTCCACAGTGAACCAAACTTAGAAGCCCTTGCATAAATGCAGGGGGATGATATAAACCTCCTAATATGGCTAAATCAGTAACTACCCACTGAGATTTGGCTACATCAATAGACTCTCAGGGTTTGGAACAACAAACATAGGTTGTTTCGGGTGGATCTTGGGTTCAAACGCACGGAAGGATTCTTTAAATGTTGGAAAAACTATTTGGACCCAGTCAAGCAGGGTTGGAAAAACTATTTGGAGTCAGTAAGGCAGGATCATCAATCCGCATAGAACTACTAGCTGGGCTGGCTACTTTTCTGACGATGGCTTACATAACCATTGTCAACCCTCTAACACTTGCTACAGAGGGAACTGGCATGGAGTTCGGTGCTGTCTTCACTGCAACGATAATCGCTGCAGTGGTAGGGACGCTCATAATGGGATTGTGGGCTAACTGGCCGGTCGCACTAGCCCCAGGCATGGGATTGAATGCCTATTTCACTTATACGGTCATACTTAATGATGGCTACAGCTACCAGCAAGCTTTGACTGCAGTATTCGTAGCTGGTGTTGTGTTCATCATCCTTTCCGTTAGCCCTGCACGAAAATACATCATCAACTCGATCCCGAAAAGCATGAAACTGGGTATCGGTGCAGGTATCGGACTATTCCTTGCGATCATCGGCCTTCAGAATGCGGGGATTATTGTCGATAATCCAGCAACTTTAGTCGGACTTGGTGACGTCGCCTCGTGGCCTGTATTACTTGCAGGTCTCGGGTTCATCATCATGGCAGTACTCAGTAATCGCAAAATCCCTGGAGCCATCGTTATCGGAATTCTCGTGATAGCGATAATCGCTTGGATTATCGGCGAGGCTGAACTACAGGGAGTAGCGGGATCGGTACCTAGCCCTTCGCATGCCTTCCAGTTGGACTTCTCGGTAATTGCGACGGCTGGCTTCATCGGAGTAGCTTTCGCATTTTTGTTTGTTGACTTCCTTGATACCACCGGAACATTGACATCAATTGCAAACCTTACTGGGCGGGTTCGTGAAGACGGTGAGGTTGAGGATATCGACCGTACATTGTTGGCCGATTCAACCGCTACAGTTGTAGGCGCTTTAGCGGGTACCTCAAATACTACTTCCTATATTGAGAGTGGAGCTGGTATTAAAGAAGGTGGTAGAACAGGTCTGACGGCCGTCACCGTTGCGGTACTCTTCGGAGCATGTTTGTTCTTTGCACCGCTGGCCCAGTCGGTTCCAGCATTTGCTACGGCGCCAGCGTTAATTTTTATTGCCACGTACTTCTTACGTAACATAAAGGATATCGACTGGAACGACATCTCAGAGTACGCCCCCGCTGCCCTTGCAGCGATCATGATGCCTTTGACATATTCGATTGCTAACGGAATCGCTATCGGATTTATCAGCTACGTGCTGATCAAAGCTCTCAGTGGTAAAGGGCGTTCGCTAAATTACGCATCCATTGGTCTGGCAGTGGTGTCGGTGCTGTACTTTGTGGTGGAGGAAATCCGCTAGAATCCTGTCAGATGCAGCATCGCCTGCATAAGATGTTTGAGATTTGAACGCAAACGGCCGGCTAGCGAATTTTATTTCGTTAGCCGGCCTAAACTTCTCGGTAGCGTAAACATATTTGAACTATCGTTAAATTTCTGAGTTCCAAATGTCATATATGACTTGTCTGAAAATGAATCCTTCAATTCTTCGATGCTCTGCCACTTCGGTTATCACTTGTCGCATGCTAAAAGCTATGGGTATTTGAGTGGGATCATCTAACGTGCCTACGATGCATCTGCTTTGGGCGTTCGAAGAGGTGCAAGCAGCGATTCGAAAAGTTGCCAAATCGATTGATGATTTGTACTCGGAGAACCAAACTGTCAACCTAGTACCAGTTCTTACAGGAGCAATGCCATTTTGCTCAGGTTTAGCAATGGAACTGGAACGATTGACGCCAGGTAAGTGGTTCATCGCCCCAGTTTTTGTCTCGACTTACCTAGATGATGGACTGATAAGAGATCCGATGGTCGAATTCCCTAGCAAATTCAGTGAGTCCATTGAACCGCATTCTCCAGTGGTAATTATTGATGATCTTCTGGATACTGGCACGACAATGGGACATTTACTACAGGAGTTCAAGCGGGCTGGTTTCGCTGAGGTGACAGTGTGCGTGCTAGTTGATAAACCCTCTGCTCGTAACAATGATGTATCACCCGATTTTTGCGCACTAGTCTCTGACTCAGATGCGTGGCTTGTCGGTTACGGTATGGATACACAAAAGCGTTACCGAGCTCTTGATGGTATATACACTCTCAACCCGCCCCCCTCGCAACCAGATCAGAAGCAACTTGATTTTCAAATCGACTAATAAATAGTTCTCTGATCCTCAGGAGACCACCGAGATAGGGAGATTACGTATTGATTATGCGAAGGTTGAGAACATCGTATGTTGCTGTATTCGTCGCCACAATCGTCACACTGTTCATAGTTGGCGCCTGTTCTCAGCAACCCCCACCCGCCCCTGCTATGGAGCCAGTCGCACCCCCAACCTCCACACTAGGCGACAGCAGTGATGAGCTAAGTAGCAATCAGGTGGTTGATCAAGCCTCCCAGAACAACTCGACTCAGGGAGATCCTCAGACCACCAACACCATTGATCCAACTGCGACCGCGACGCAGGAAAATAATCAGACCACCAACACCACTGATCCAACTGCGACCGCAACACATGCGGACATCGAAACCATTATCGACGGCATTCTAGCCGAACTCCTTAACGATGCGATCACGAACCGGCGTGATCTTGAGGAGGAACTGGAAGCAGATATGTCGCTCCTATCAGACGACGAGCAGGCCCTGATCGGGGTAGGAGAGTAATTTCATGACATCACTTAACCGGCGAGTATTACGGCTGTCTATGACATTGGTTGCGGCCAGTTTCTTATTGTGGTTTACCGTTGCTACGCCGGGGCTCCTTAGAGCCCAGAACTCTGAGCCAAAGGGAATCTGTGTGAAGCTCTCGAGTATGACTTCGAATACCGAACTGAAGATGCAAAACCGTCTTGAAGATATCGAAGGAAAACGCACAGCACTGAATCAAAAGCGTTTGGACAGACAAACTGACAAGGCGAATGAACGTGCCGAGAAGAAAATCGTCGGGGAAGCCAAGCTAGCCGCCAAAGCTGAAGCCCTCTACGCCGTCGCTGCAACGGACGTTCAAACGGCCGCAGTTGCCACTTTCGTTACCCAGGTCGAGGCAGCAGTAGCGGCCCGAGTTACCGCAGTCAACACGTCCATTGCCGATTGGCACAATGAAGGAGACAGGGTACGCGACTCGCGCAGAGCGCTGTCTGATAGCCTCATAGCTACCCAAACTGCTGCTGTCTGGAGCGCCTACGCGGAGTCGGAGGACAGTTGTAACGAAGGTATCGTGTCTAAAATTGTTGGGCCCACGCACAAGGCCGCGATCGCTGCCTCCAAAGACCAGCTTGATGCCGATATCGCAGCCTTTCCCCCCATGGAGGTCGTAATGGCGCCCCTCAAGGTCAGCTTTAAGACGACCATGGATGATGCTCACAAGAGCTTCACCGACGCACTCCAAGCCGCCACCGACACCTTAGCGGCAGCCTTAGGCGTCGAAGCGTCGGATGCTGAATCCATAGCCGCAGCAACAGAGAGTTAGACTTTTCGCCCGCTTGGTACAAAGGGATGTGGAGGTGACGGTGCTGAGAAGCCGATGAGGTTGAATCAATTAATCATCTTCTTGACGCACTCAAACTCACAACGTAGGTTCACTTATGGTAAGCCGACAGTGAATGCAGCTGCACAGGCTCTAGGCTTAGGCGATTTCATCATCACGATTGATGACAATGACATCATGGGCAACCCGATCAAACATATGCCCAGATATTGAGGCTGGTGGCAGCGAAGTTAGAGCAACGGACTATTAGAAAACGGCTGGTAACGTCTGAAACAGTGGTTACAGTATTGCCAAGGAGAGGGTCGCGAGTTCGAACCTCGTATTCCGATCCATCGAAAAGTTAAATGCCTGTTCAGGCTTCACCCACTCCCGCTTGTCCAGCAACTTAAGCTGATCCCTTAGCGAGCGAGCTCTCGGAGCATGTTTGCGTACTACTTCGGGTCTGCCATGTGTTGCATCCAGCTTTCCAGAGAGAAGCGATGGACTGAGACTTTCTTACCGAGACGTTTCGACCAAGAATTCATCCAAAGAATATAGCTGGTTCAGGCGTGGAAGCTCATACGGGTGTCACAGTCGTTCGCCGATAGACCTTATGCGACAAGTGCAGAAACCGCTGAATACACTTCAGCGATTTCTGTAGCGCTGCTGACAACCGTCGCTATCTCGTTCAAAACGGAAAGCTAGTACTGAGAAAATACTACTTCGTCAGTAGTAAAGTTTTCGCCCGGCAATTCACGAACGATCTGTAAACCGACACGGACTTAATTGTGAGCTAAATGACTCGACATTTGCAAAGTGTAACGGGGTATATGTCTACTATTTCTCATCGTATCTAAGCTTTCACTACCCGAATGGCTCGACCTTCCACAGGGTCACCAACAATTACCGAATTACGCAAAGGTGCACTGAAGCCTTCCGCAGAAATCGTTATCACATCACCCGGCTCGAACTTCCAGTCACGAGTGCTATAGCTCAATTGGCTTGTGCCAAAAAAGTGAACGTGCGCATCGCCAGGAACACGATGCAACGGGTACTTGAAGTGGTGATCCTCACAGTTCGCAAGCGTGTGAGACATGTACTCCTCACCCGAATAAAGCGGACCGCTTTCGTAGATCATCTCGCCATCACGTTCAACCGTACATTCCAGTTCTAGCTCATCAAACGCAAAATCGGTTATCAGTTCCGGACCTAGCGAACACGAACGCAGTTTTGAAGGAGCCAAATACAGATAGTTAATCCGCTCAGTTTCGTGATCCGCCCACTCGTTGCCCAACGCAAACCCAACTCGATTAGGCACACCATTCTTGTCGATGAAATAACATCCGCCCAGCTCAGGCTCCTCTCCGCCATCGAGAGCAAACGCCGGAATTTCGAGTCCCTCACCCGGCCCACGCACAATCGTGCCATTCCCTTTGTAAAACCACTCCGGAGATGTACCGCGCTCACCCGGCTCAGGCTTACCGCCATCGATACCCATCTGGAACATCTTTGCCGAATCAGTCGCTGGCTCTTCGGTCGGCGCAGCGTCACCCGAATGCATCTGGTCGCGTGACTTCATGCTTCCCGTATGGGTAAGTCCCGTTCCAGAAACTATTACGCGGTGCTCGTCAGGATGATCGAACGGAGCAATCAAATAAGTTGAATCCCCGCCAACTTTAGCCGCAAGCAGATCCGTGTAGTTCAAACGATCCGATCCCTCGGAAGCCGCTCCACCAAGCGTTTCATCAAAAGATTTACCAGCAACCTGCGACGCTTCGAAAACATCGAAAACTGAACTTAGCGAAGCACTCGACGAGGTCACATCAACAACATCATCACCATCGACGAAACCTACTCGACGCCCCACACTCGGAATAACAAACTGAACTACACGCATACTGCTCTCTTATCTAGATTTCTGAACACATTCACTTCAAACTTAACTTGTAACGCAGATAGTACGCCCCGTGATCGTATTGGTCACTCAAGATATTCGGATATCCTTCGCATTCCAATCAAAAATCACCAAAAGTCCACCGAGTTCAGCGCCCTGCAATGACCAACATGTCTAACGAAACCGCCTTCACCATCGATACCTCATCGATCAAATTTGGCCCCGGAATTACGAGCGAAGCTGGCTACGAACTTTCTCGGTTAGGCGCAACTCGGGTTCTGGTCGTAACCGATCCGCAATTAGCAAACAGCCCGGCAGTACAAACTGCAATCGGCTCACTGAAGAAAGCCAACATCGACTACGCAGTATTCGATCAAGTCAGCGTCGAGCCGACCGACTCCTCGCTAAAACAAGCCATAAAGTTCGCCGTAGAAGGCAAATTCGACGGATTCATGCCCGTGGGCGGCGGCTCGAGCATCGACACCGCGAAAGCGGCGAATCTCTACTCCACCTACCCCGCCGAATTTCTCGAATACGTGAACGCGCCAATCGGAAAAGGCACTCCAGTACCGGGCGATCTCAAACCACTGGTAGCAGTCCCGACCACTGCCGGAACGGGAAGCGAAACTACCGGCGTAGCGATTTTCGACTACGAAGAACTCGGTGCGAAAACCGGCATCGCACATCGATCTTTACGACCCGACGTCGGACTTGTCGATCCTGAAAATACCCGATCTCTCCCCAAAATGGTCGCAGCATGCAGCGGCTTCGACGTTCTATGCCACGGCATCGAGTCCTACACCGCTCTCCCATTTTCGCAGCGCGAAGCTCCATCTAGCCCAGCGCTTCGACCCGCCTATCAGGGATCAAATCCTATTAGCGATGTCTGGGCACTGGCAGCACTCGAAATGGTCGGAAAAAGCATCCTCCCAGCGGTGCTAGATTCCGAAGATATGGACGCGCGAACCAACATGACGATGGCCGCAACCTTCGCAGGTGTCGGCTTCGGAAACGCCGGAGTCCATCTCCCTCACGGCATGTCGTACCCGGTTTCAGGACTCGTGAAAAACTACCGACCCGAGGGCTACCCAGAAGGAAAAGCAATAGTTCCACACGGAATGGCAGTAATCCTGAACGCCCCTGCCGTATTCCGCTACACCGCTTCATCGAACCCCGAACGCCACATGCGCGCCGCACAACTCCTCGGAGCCGATGTAACCGGAGCAGGACCCGAAGACGCCGGCGATCTCATAGCCGAACGCCTCATCTCCATCCTGAAGCAAATCGGAGTCCCCAACGGACTCGGCGGCGTCGGCTACACCGGCGATGATGTACCAGCACTAGTAGAAGGCACGCTCCCCCAACACCGAGTCACCAAACTAGCCCCACGCCCAACAGGGGCTGAAGAACTAACCAAACTCTTCACCGACTCAATGCAACTCTGGTAGACAGATGGAAGCAACTGTCCCCTCTCCTAGGAGAAGACTTTCACAAAATCCTAGCTAGCTAACTCTTAGGCGGCCTCGGTGCGTCAGGATCGTCCAAAAAGTAATGAATAACATCCGGTGAAGTCACCGCGTACCTAATCGAACTCTCACTACCAACCGTTCGAATCGAATGCGCCCTACCCGCCTCGACAAATACAAGATCGCCGCGCATGGCAACAAACGCACCGTCGTTTCCAACTTGCCACTCGATCTCACCCTTAGCGACGAACCACCATTCATCCATATCCGGGTGCCAGTGCGGCCTGTTAGCTGAGCCCGGCAAAGTGTGAATGATGTTCACCCTATTACGCTGATCAAGCACAACCTCTTCGCCCCAGTTCTCTTCCAGACCGTGGCGTTCGATCATCCACTCCAACCGAGTGTGAATCATATTTGGCGGCTGCCAATCGTCAGGAATCGGCAAAGTTCGCGGGTGAGGCAACCCCTTCAAATCGTGGTTGGAATCGTTCATACCAACGACCATACGCACGCACTGATTGCCCTTCCACGGCTTAATGTCGTGGCGATATCCGCACGGAGCAATCACGATGTCACCGAAACTCGCAACAACCTGCTCGTACTCACCGATGTCGTAAGCAACCTCGCCCTTCATGACAATCCACCACTCATGAAAATCAGCGTGCAAATGAGGATCCGAAGGCGCACCAGCTGGCGACGAAATAGCAGCGACCCGATTACGTCCATCGAGAATCGTCTTCACCGATTTCGTCAAACCTGTGTAATCGCCATCCTGCTTCAGCTTTGCGAGCACCTCGGGAGGTTGACCGATCTCGTCCATCAGCTCGGAATAATCTATATGCGTTTGGTTGGTCTGAATCATTTTTACCCCGGGGGTCATATTTGGTCGGCATACGTAGTTCGGATTCGAGGTGCGACTGTACACGCTGAGCACACGAAGGTCATCAACCCAACGCCAGCAAACACCAAGCAACAAGCAACACAGAATCGTTCGGAGTCTAATCGCATCAAACACTGTGATATAGCCCGACAAACCTTAATTCGCATGCTCTTATTGACATGTCGAACCCACTCCCCAATACGATCTGAGGAACATCAATGTCAGACTCCGTAATGGATCCCAAAGTAATCTCTGATTGCTACATGCGATCCCTCTACTCGTCGATCAACTTTGTCAAAAACGTCCCTGCCGACGCATGTGGCAACGTGATATTCAGTACGCCAAAAACGGTATGCTGCTGGGTAATTCCTATAAATTCGTTTTTCGGGCTCTGAATCGAAACAAAATACGGTCGCCAAGAAATTGGAACTTCGTATCCAAAGGTAAAAAGGTAAAACAGTAGATGAGTGACTTCTCTTTCATTCAGCTAGCCGACCCGCAGTTAGGATTGTTCGCTGAAGCAAGCGGAAAAACCAATGCGGAAATCGCAGCTTTCGCCGAGCGCGGAATGATGCTTAGCAAAGTTAAGAAATTCAGTGGTTTTGCGCCGGAAACCGCCCTGTTCACTCGCGCCATCGAACGCGCCAACTGGCTGAAACCAGCGTTCGTCGTGGTGTGCGGTGACATGGTCAACGATCCCGACGATCAAGATCAGGTCACAGAAGTGAAACGAATCGGAGCACTGCTAGACGATTCAATAGCCCTTCACTGGGTGCCAGGAAACCATGATGTAACTGTCGATCATTACACTCCTGAACAGAAATACATCGATCAATACAGGAAAAACTTCGGCCCCGACTACTACGCCTTTTCACACGAGGGGATTCGATTTATCGTCATCAACTCGTCAGTACTCACATCTCCCAAAACGATGGATGATCAAGCTAAAGAGCAACTCGATTTTGTCGAGGCTGAAGCGATAATCGCAGGGCACCAAAGCGCCAATCGAATCGTTCTCTTCAGCCACCACCCGCTGTTCGTCGAATCAGCCAACGAAGCCGACAATCCCTGGTCGATCAAAAAGAAGTACCGCAAACCGCTAGTTGAAATCGCTGCCGATCACGGAATAAAATCTAACTTTGCTGGCCACTGGCACCGAAATAACTACGCCACCGACAGTGGCATCGAAGTCGTAACATCAGGCCCCGTTGGCTACCCACTAGGTAACGACCCATCGGGCTTCAGAGTAGTCAACGTAACGAATACAAGTATTGAACACAAGTACTACTCACTTGAAGAAAATAATTAGCAAGTAAGCTTCCCCAGAAACGAATCTTAGCCCTTTCGTGTTCGACGAAGCTTTCGCCTAACCGATACAGAATCCGTTAATTCTGCCCCATTCGCATCACCCTAGGGGGTGATATTTTGCGCACGGATGAGATCAAACCAATTGAAATAGCGAGGAATATCGCACCGATCACACCAATCAGCACTCCAACCGATTGCCAGTCCACATCAAGCACAACAGGCGGTACGACTAGCACCCCTTCGCCAGATGTGACGAGGAATGGAATGATCGTTGCGCCCATACGCATTCCTAGCAATCCACCAACCAACACCGCTGGTACAAGCACCATCGATAATTCCAGCGTAACCAAACCAAGCACCTGCTTGGTCGTCAGCCCTAGAGTTCTCACGACAGCATACTCAGTCATACGCGAAGCAAACGTTACTTGCGAGTAGACCAAGAAGCCGACAGCGCTCGCAGCCAGAACAGTCGTAAACGCAATCGCCAACAATGCCTTCCAACCGGCTGATATCAGAGGATCAACCGCAGCATCACGGAGCAACTGATCCTGAGCAATCAACGATGGAGGCGAAGTCATACGACCCCGCATGACGTTGGCTACCTCCGAAGGCACCGCATCGCCAGTCTCGATCCACACTTCGTTCGCCTGCTCAGCATTACGCATCTTGTTGGCATTCAGCGCCATCCACGTCGATCGAATGTCCCCCAATAAGAAAGTCGAAAATTCCGGATCAAGCGTTGGGAAGTAATCAGTCACTCCAGCAAGACGAACCGGCACCAAACTACCCTGCACATCCACGTTGATCCGTTCGCCAACCTTGTAACCACCACGATCCATGAAGCCAGTACTAGCAATCACCGGAATTGGAGCACTTTCCGATCCCACATTCACACCCCTCAGCTGTGTAACCACTACGGGGCTCCAAGTCATCACTGCAATGCCCTGATCAATCGGGGCTGGCTTCTCATCACCCTGATTATCAGAACCATCGGCGTACACAAATAACGGCTCGATACGTGCTCCATACTGGTTGAGACCAGCTTCAACGGTCATCCAAGACGAGTCTGAATTAAAATCTTCAATCACTCGTATCTCACCGCTCTCAAGAACGATCGAAAGTTCATCAATCTCAACCGCACCCGCATCTAAGAACGGTGGATCTGATCGACTAAATCGCCCTCGATCAACATTTGGTAATCCCACCCCAATAAACTCAATATGGAGCGGTGGGACGGGATTGATACCATCGAAATCAATTCCTTCTAAAGAGCCAGAAAGAGTGCACCACTTTGGAGATAACGTCTCGTTAACCACCTCACATTTACCAAAGCTTAAATATCGGTTTACTACATCGATATCAGAATCCAATATGGCGGCAAATATTTCCTCATCATCAGCGGAGGTTACGATTTGAAATTCTTGTTGTAACGCCACAGATTCCAAAGAATCATCTGCATTTGTATTAGCATCATCCCCTAATGCAGTCTGATCATCACTAGATATATTTTTTGGCCCCTCGACAGATTGCACAAGTTCAGCACAAGCATTAATCGAAGACGATGAATCCTTGCCCTGACACAACAGAACCATGTTTCCAACCACGATGTAGTCAAAATATTTGGGATTTTCACAATCAGGTGGGGAACGGCGTCCCCTTGCCCTGCATTGACGTCGTTCCCCCATGCCTTCCTGCCATCGCTGCAGTTCTTCCGCTACCGCATCTTCTCCTGTGACCTCATCAGCGAAATCTACTCCAGTATCGCTAGCTTCGGCGTGCGTAGGATAGAGACGCACTTCATACTCGAGCCTACTGTAAGGATCTGGACCATAAAAGCCATGGAATGCCTCCGTGGCACCATCAAGATTTGATACTGAATAAGCTTTATTAAGCTTAAAACCAACATCTAATAGGCTTTGAAGTGTGAAAATTGTAGGTACTGGATCTATCTTCAGGAAATCAGAGTTTGCGTTGGTGTCTGTCTGTAATGTTGGGAGTGTGAAATCAGAGTTTTCTTGATCAAACCATTCAGGTCGAACAAAACCTTCTGATGCAAAATCAATCGGCCTGTAACCGGTTTTATTCATTGCGTTTACATCAGCCCCCCGCTCAATTAGGAACTCGGCCATTTCTCTGTTTCCCATATAAACGGCCCAATGCAATGGGGTGCCTGCATCTTCATCGTTTGCATTTAGGTCCACATAGGCGCCATTGTCGATAAGAATTTCAGCGATTTCTTTATTGTCTGTGAGGACTGCCAGATGAAGAGGTGATGCACCATATCCAGGACCTAAACTGTCTAGAAAAGTCTTATTTATATCTTTGACTGAGATTATTTGTGCAGCGGATCGTGGTAATAGCGACCCTAGATTCAATGTGAATAATCGCCCGGTAGAATCGCTTAGCCGTGCTGAAACACGGGAGTCCGCACGACGTACAGTTGGGCGAACTTTCAGGCTGATCCAGCGTGCATCAGGTGGAATAGAAATGCCTGCGCTCGAGTCTGAAAGTAGACCCATCTGGTCGCTCAAAGATATCGAGGAAAAATCATCCCTAAACCATGCGATATCTGCCATTGACTGAGGATCGACTCCTAGATAAGTAAAAGTACGACCAACATCAGCCGTAAGATCTACTCCAACAGCCCTAAACGCAGGAGCTGCGGTCTCGACACCTGGTGTCCCCGCAATTCGTCTAAAAGTATCTCCAGCCTGAACTCTATTAGTGTACGAAATACCGTTCACCCGAAGATCCGACCCCGACTGATACCTCGCTCGATCCGACGCACTCTCGTCGAGAGTGCCCGCGAAGCTCGAAGCAAACACACCCAAACCGGCAGTCAAAATCATCAACAACGACAATCGAGAATAGTGCCGAGGGTTACGCGCCATCTGCCAAAGTACGAGCGTTACAGCTGGCGAAATCAAAGAAGAAATCTTCGGTAATGAAGTCATCCACGCAATAATTTCCACCATCAGCGGGAAAAAGCGAAGGGATACAAATCCACCAAACGCGAGAACAAGGGCAGGCATTGCGACATTTATCTTGTCGACCGAAGCCGCACCGACTCCCGGCACATCAACAAACGAACCCTCGCTAGTCAGTTGCGAAGCCAACACAAGTAACAACCCAAAAAGCGCCACATCGAGGTAGTACTTCTGCATCGCACCCTGCGACGTAGGCCGAGTGGATTCTCGCACGCTCGAAACGACCGTTTTCTTGGCCGCCATAGATGCTGGAATGACCATTGCAAGGAACCCTGCAACACCTGTGATAATCGATACCACGTAAGCGCTCTGCCCAAGGCTCACCGGAAGCGTATTGCCCCCGTTAAGCGCACTGAACAACGGAATTACTCCAAGCCATTTAACGATTAACGCAGCCAGTGGCGGCGCAAGCAATATCGCCAACAACGCCACAATAGCGCCTTCGATAACGAAAGCCCCAATCACCTGTTTTGCAGTCGCCGCCCGAGTACGTAACCTAGCGATATCTTCTCGCTGCGTCTCGACCATTAAGATCGACATCGTGCCAACAAAATAAAGGACAACAGCTGCAATAACCGAGAACACAACCGTCATAGGTAACCGACTAAAGAACGTCTGCTGCTGATTACGCAAAAGTACTTCCTGAAGAGGAATATCCTGCGAGTAGCTACCGATCTTAGGCTGAAGCTGCTGCTTGATTTCGTCGAACCCAAGCAGTAGCTTCTTCGCGCTCGATGCATTCACCAGACCCGAATCGATTTTAAACCGCCAGAAATATTTCACCGTCATCCCCGGCAAATACGGTGCTACTACCGATTCGAAAACACCCGTCGCCGGTACAAACGGAAGGAAGTTAAGATCGTCGTCATCGAACCCATATTGCCTATCAATGTCTGCCCAAAATACGGCCGCAGTATCAGCACGAGCATATGTTCCAGAAACCCGAACGGCTACCGAATCGTTCACATCGTCCCAGAATGGCGCAACCTCAACCACATCGCCAATCGTAAGCCCGAAACCTTCTGCAGCATCTTCATTCAGCGCAACTTCAATCATCAACTGCCCGGCAACACCCTCACCAGTTTCTTGAGATGGCCAAGAGCCCGACGTGAGAACCGAGTTGGATTGCATGCTAGGTGCGTTCATAAGCACTGCACGCCACGAACCGTCTAAATCTACTGGGGCGTCAATGAGCAAAGTTGGCGATCCGTAAGTCAGCGTCGCTTCTGTCATAATCGACGACGACACCTCTCGCACAGTCCGATCAACCATGCCAATAATGTCGCGATTCGTCAGTGCATCAACATTTGTCTCTTTGCCTGAAATGACTATGCCGTGATTAGATCCACCATCGGCTGAAATCTCGCGCTCAAGAGCGATATCGCCAAGCGAATCGAAATAAATCACGCTGGCAGCAATCGTCACTACCGCAGCCACAACACCAACAGAAACAACCGTCAACATTGGCCAATGCGAACGCGTTCGACGTCCTACAAATTCAAGGAATGATCGGGGTCCCATATCAGCCACTCTTCCCTGAAATTCGAACCATATTTGCAACATTTATTCGACGAACTGCTATCGAATCTGAAATGACCATCAGCACCGAAACAACAGCCAGAGCGGCAATCAAGCCGACCACGTAATTCCAGTTAGTCGAGAAAACAATCGGCGGCAGTGAATTCACATTCAAATCTGTCTGAGAAGCGGTGTCGACAGCAATACGCGCCATAATAAATCCAGTGCCGACACCAGCAGCAATCCCAACAATCAAAATCACCAGTTGCTCAACAACGCTAATCATTACCAGCCCACGTTTTCGCACGCCCATCGATCTCAGAACAGTTAAATTGAAACGATCCCCAGCGGGTCGCATAGGCGCAAACGTGAGGTAGCCGAGAACAGCCAATACCACTGCAAGAGCCGCCGTCACAATCGAAGCACCCTTCCAACCAGCTACCGCCAACGGAGTCACAACTGAAGATCGTCGAATCTCTTCCCGATCAACAACACTGTGAAGCCCCCCAACGGTAGAAGAAATAGCTTCAATGGTCGCAGGGCTAGGCGAATCGTCGATACCAATGAATATCTCTGCCGCAACCCCCGCCGAGTTCGCACTGCTCAACGCCAAATGCGACCACAGCTGTGAAACATCAACCACTCCAAACCCACCCTTGTCAGGGCTAAGAGTCGGGAACAAATCGCTCACACCAACGATCTCAACAGGGATTGAACGCCCGAACACATGAACAACTGTCGTGTCGCCCACAACCACATTGTTAGTTTCAAGCGCCGTCTGGCTGAACAAGATCGGCACTGTCGCCGATATCGATCGAACCACACCTCGAACGCCTAAGTCAGTACCGATTCCAAGATCGATCTGCAACCCGCTATCGGAACGCTGTTCGCCATCGATGCTACGTACATACGTAAACGATTGAATTTCCGTATCGAACCCTTCCGGCGATGCCAATGGATTCCATAAGTCGATATAGCTATCGAAATCCTCAATCACAATCAAATTCGAATCACCAGCAACCTCATACATCAAATCATCGATCTGAACATTCGTCTTTGTGCCAAACTCATCAGGCGTCAATTCAAAGAATGTAAGCCCCGCTACTTCAACCGGACGTGCTGCAACCGTGGGAATCAGTCCCATACGAATCTGCCAATCATGGGTTGTGATCGGCCCAAGATCGATATTGTGCGACAAACCCTTTGCATCAATCAGCCTCACGCTCGCCCGAATACGAGGTTCAATAACACTAGCCCGCATTCGATACCCGATTCGGACAGCAGCTTCAGGAATGACCAAAGGCTCAAGATCGGCCTCAGATCCCAACTTGCTAATCAGATCAACGATATTCGACTCTGCGTAATCACCTCTAAACACGCCAATTTCAGCGAACTTAGCTGGTTCAATGGCAAGGAACTCAAACGTATCGCCCTGCCCACCAATACGAATATTTCCTGTTGTTCGAAGTCCACTCGACACATCTTCAACACCACCGACGCTACGCACCTTATCGAGCACCATACTCCGAGTTCCGCTATTCAAATCAACCGGGAACAATCGAAGATCAGCCCCAACCTCGTAGCCCGATTGATCGACAGAACCCTGCTGCAAAGTCGCAGCCACAGTAGCCGAAAGCATCGCAGTTCCAGCCGCCATCCCGACAATCGCCGCTGGCCACGCATATGTAAGTGGAACTCGGGCGAACAACGCCGACGTTAGATGAGCCCAAGCAGGACCCCGCCTAGTTAATACACCGGAAATAATGCGGGCAACCGGCGGCAAAACCCTCATCGAAAGCATCACCGCAACGCCCAAGAAGATCGCCGGAGCGAACACCAGTAACGGGTTCACTGTAACGATCTGCTCGCCACCTTCTTTAGCAGTTGCCACTGACGATTCAGTCGACAGATCCCAAAGAATAACTCCACCGAAAATAAAGAATAATAAGTCGAGATATTGGCGCTGGAAGAAAGGCTTACCTTCCACCCTACGGCTCGATATCTGCTCCGATCCAATAGCGCGACCGCCGCCCTTCCAAACCATCCACTGCATGTAAGCGACAACAATGCCCGCGCCAATCAAAGCCCACGCAAACGCCTGCCAAGTCAGATACACAGGCATGCTCGATCCGAGAGTGATCGATTCGTATTCAGGCATCAGCCCAATCAGGTTGATAGCCGCAAACGACACAAACGGCGCCAGCAACGCAGGCAATACAACCAGCAATAGCGACTCGAAAAAGAAAACAACCGCCACCTGCCGCCTACCCGATCCACGAGCCCACATCCGCGCCGTATCCACACGCCGTCCGGAAGTCAGCGCACCTGCCGCCATAATCGAATAGTACCCAGCAGCCAGCAGAAGAACCCCACCCATCATCAACGTTGGAATCCGAGCAAAAGCTATCTTCTGACCAAGCGATTTAAGCGGATTTTCTAGTGCCGAAATGGCCTTCGACTCAGGCAACCCACGTCGAAGTTCGTGACTCACAGATTCGACCTGTGCGGCCGTAAACGCCGGACTTTGCCGTTCGAGTAAGTCAGCGTCCAACTGAACTAGCCAACGATTAGTGCCGATCGATGCCGCTCCACCAGTAACAGATCTAAACAGTCCGTCTCTGGTAAAGAACAACGGCAACATATATCGAGCTGTCGGAACAGGTCGCCCAGGCTCGGTAACTTGCTCGCCCAAACCCAACCAGAACTCCGCATCAAGGTCTCTGGCCTGGAACAATCCAACGATGTTCGCTACCAAATACGGCGGATCCGCAGGACTCGCCGTGAGCCATATCTCGCTCCCGACTCCAACTCCTAGAAGCTCGGCGCGCTCTACCGGAACAACGACCTCGGCGACTAGATGAGTATCACCCTGAACTACCGTCGATTGAGGTGCTCGCCCTTCTACGATGTCTACCTCATCTAGAAAGCCGTCAAAACGGTGAAGAATTGCGATGTCGGCGTTCAGGCCACCAAAAATCGAATCGGCGTCTGAGCCCCATAAATGTGGACGAGTGTGTGACTCTTGCCCAATCTCGACAATAAGATCGCCAAGTTCGCTCAGCGCCGAGTCCACTCGCTCAGTCGCCGACGAAACAGAAAGATCAGTAAGAGGAAGTTCTTCAACCACAATCTGCATGTTTCGGTGTGAAGCCGAAAGTGTAACGAGTGTCGATCGCAGTCCAAGTGATTCGATTGAACTCAGATACATCGGTGCGCCCGCCAGGATAGCCGTCATCACCAGCACGCCCAAAACGAGGGCAAACATCTGGTAAAAATCAGATCGCAATCTGCGGCGAAAAATCAGCAACCTAGCATGACACCTTTAGACTGTGTTTGGCGATCTCCAAACAGCTTGCAATAACATTGCTAGGGAACTGTCAACAAATCAACAGCGACACTCAAAATTAGGCGCCAAAAATGACGTTTATGAGTTCTATGCGATTCAAATGACTGTTGATCTGCTATTTCACCAATAGTTGGTTCCTCGTGTTCAAGCGAGCTAAGACTCCCAGTCGATTTCTTGTCAACATCGAGCGCTGCACTCCAAATAGAACCCGGGAGAAGACGGTTCACGCATTGAGGTAACGATCATCACTACTGGCAAAAGCTATCGGCCCGTCATCACGTTCCGTGTCGATACCGATAACTTCCACGAAAAAGTTGAAAACCGAACTATCTCTGATCATCAAGTGGCTCCAGTAGAGCTCGTTACGGGCGCGAAGCTCCAACAGCACCGCTAGTCAGTTGGGCGTGATGATCGGCGGTATGTTAGCCGTCCTCGTTGTTGTGGCTTCACTAATCGCAATCCGTCGTCAATGGTGCAGGGCGTAAGCAATTACCCGACTACACTCAGCTCAACTTCAAGGGATTTTTTTGGCTGACTCTCGCATAAAATAGAGTGCATGACTTTCACGATCCTTGGCCGAGACCCTGAAACTGGGGAGCTCGGAATCGCCGTAGCGACCTACTCGCTCGCTGTCGGCGCAACCTGCCCGAGAATCCTTCCTGGTATCGCAGTGGCCACGGCTCAGGCATCGACTAATCCGGCGATCGCTGAAGAAATAATGGAGCTACTCGAAGACGGAAACGATCCGCTTGAGACCTTCATCAGAGCACTGGCTAACGATGAGCACCCCGAGTTCCGTCAGGTCGCCGTGATGCTCCCTGATGGCGACACACTTGTTCATTCTGGAATCAATATCAAACCGATCAGCGGACACCTCAATGGCGACAACTGCACCGCGGTCGGAAATTTCCTTACCAACGACGAAGTCCTCTCAGCTATGGTCGCCGGCTTCCAAATTCCAACCACAGAAAATAAAGCTTATCTAACACTCGCCAATCGACTTCTCTCCGCACTCCATTCTGGCAAGGAGGCGGGCGGTCAGTCTGGAATAGATGGGCTTCATCTCAACGAACGCTCAGCCTGCCTTATCGTGGGAACACCCGGCGAAAAATTTCCTGTAGACATCCGCATCGATGCCTCCGAAGATGCCATTACCGATCTCCGCTCAGCCTACGAAAAATACTCGCCAATGCACCAGTTTTACCTGCACCGCGCCGAAAACCCCACCAACCTGCCTTCGCAAGACGACTGGGTAAAATCGCTTGATTCGTAACTAATTCCGACAACAAATTGTCATCCTGAATTCACCTGTACTGAGCCACATCGAACGTATTTTAAAAAACAATCGTTCGTCTTCCATCTCGACCTATCCAGCGCCCATTCAATCACCTGTACTCTTACGCTCTCAACCAAACTCATCGGATAATAACTTGGTCCTCAACGCCATCAAAGCCCGCCGTACAACTCGTGATTTCACTGAAGATCCCGTCTCCAACTCCGCCATCGAGTTAATGATCGAAGCCGCAACATGGGCTCCCAATCACCGAAATACCGAGCCGTGGCGATTCATAGTGCTCAGCAAAGATGGCGAGATGCGCAAAAAGGTCGCCAAAATCGTTCACGACTGGACCTACGAAAACATCAAAAACCCAAACCCCGAACGCCGCAAATCAAGTGCGAGAGAAGCCCAGCAAGAAATTCTCGACGCTCCTGCCTTCATGTACGTCTACTCCGTAGAAGGCCGTGACTACGAAATGACCCGCGAGAACTACTCAGCAACCTCCTGCGCTGTTCAAAACCTGATGCTCACCGCCGAATCGATCGGAATCGGAGTCGGCTGGAGCACCGGAAAACCCTGCCTCGCACCGATAGACACCGCCATCGGTGCCGAACCCGACTGGGACATCGTCGGTGCACTCTACATCGGCTACCCAACAGACTCCGACGAAAACAAATCCCCCCGCAAACGCACCCCCACCAACAACATCACCATCTGGAGCTAGTCACTCGTTACCCGTTGAATAGGGATGATTCCCAAAGCTTCTCCAGTGACATGTCAATCACCAGTGTCACTAGCCTCCCCACTCCGTTCACAACTTCGACACGGGTCGTAACGTCTGCCAATCGATGCCCGACAGCTCCCAGCTTTACCAAGCAATCGGTGGCAAAATTACAATCCCAACTCCAAACCTTCAAGATCGATTACCGAGAACCTAAAACGCATGCCCTTCAACGTGGCACTTGTAGCCCCTGAAATACCACAGAACACGGGCAACATAATCCGGCTGTGCGCCAATACCGGAGCTAATCTGCACCTCGTCGAACCACTGGGATTTGAACTCACTGAACACGCCCTCCGCAGAGCCGCTCTCGACTACAAGCACCTCGCAATCGTTACCGTCCACAAGTCGTTCGAGGCACTACTCGACTCAATCGATCCAACCCGAATGTTCGCCACCACATCAAACGCCACGACCACGTACAACTCGGTCGAATTCCAAGACGGCGACACGGTTGTTTTCGGATCTGAAAGCCGTGGATTGTCAGAAACAGTCACCGAAAAATTCGAATCCGACAAGCGACTGAAAATACCAATGATGCCCGCAAATCGAAGTTTAAACCTCTCGAACGCAGTCGCCATAGTGCTCTACGAAATGTGGCAACAACTCGATTTCTCAGGCGCTATCCCAAAAACAGTCGAATCCCCCGAGTATTTTTCCTAACACCTACGGCATCACCCAGATAATCGCCCACGTGCCGCACGATCGCACTTGAACTGTCATCCTGAATTCATTTTCAGGATCTATCGCCCACCTAGAATCAATCCCAACCCTGCGTCTGCCAAATAAAAAAAGACCCCGCGTCTAACCGACAAGAGGTCTCTCTAAAATTACGTGGTTACCAAGCTTGGAACCAACGGTCCTCCCACATGGTGGGGAGTTAGAGGGGCAGACTGCTACGCGTGACTGAGTCGTTCGACGACGATGGAGCCAACGAACTAACGCCCGGCACCGTTCATATCCATCACAACTTTGATGACTCCACCGGAGTGATCGGAGTACATGTCGTACGCCTTCTGAACGTCTTCAAAAGCCATATTGTGACTCTTCAGCAAGCCAGGGTCAGCCCAACCACGCTCCTTGAGCGCAATCATCTCTCGAATGTCCTTAGTCGGCTGCGAAGTGGCAGCAACCTGCGTAGGAATAATCGTTGCAGCCTTGAACATGAACTCCTGATGTGGAAACTCAGCAATCTTGCCGGTAGAACCCGTCAAACTAAAGCTAATGAATGTTCCCCAGCGCTTCACAATCTTCAAACACTGACCGAAGCCTTCAGGATCACCAGTCGCATCAACCACAATGTCGATGCCCTCGCCGCCGGTCAGGTCTTCAATCGCTTCGTACATATTGTCTTTTGAAGGATCGACTGTATTCGTCGCACCGATCTCCAACGCCTTCTCACGACGAGCCTCAACAGGGTCGATACCGATGACCTGCTGCGCACCCATCTTCTCAGTGAGCATTGAGAACGATAAACCGATTCCGCCCTGTCCCAGAACTGCAATGCGTTTACCAGCAACGTTGCCCATCTGCTTCACAGAATAGAGAACCGTTCCAGTGTGCTGACACATCACCCACTCATCGAGTCCACCCCAATCGGGAACTGGAAGCACACGGTCGGGAGTCTGTACGAGGTACTCAGAAAGACCACCCATACCCCGTGTCGGCAAAACGATGGCTCGTTGACCTTCTTTGAGAGCATCAGTCTTCGATTCGACGATCGTTCCTGCAATCTCGTGGCAAGGCACTCCCGGAGCGAGTGGATAGTCCTCTTCAGGAGTTGCACCGTGGTATATCCCGTGTATGTCGCTACCACAAACCGAAGTGGCTTCAATTCGGATTTTCGCTTCACCGTCTACTGGAGTCGGTTCTTCCAGTTCGACAAAATCAAATGTTTGTGGAGCAACGAGTCGTGCAGCTTTCAATTTAATACAACATCTTTCGAAAAATGGTCAATATAAAACAGAGTTTTTTACGAGACGCAGGAAACTTTACACCCACCCAACGCAGCAAACAATCACCAATTGGCGAATCGCTATTCCTAAGCAATCACAGAGCAGTAGGAATCCGTGACTCCCAGCGACCTAATCGTTCAGTACGTAGCATTTCGCACCCCGTTCACCAAACGATATGCAGATGCTGCAACAAACCATCAGCTCGAAATCACGATTCAGCCGAAGAAACCTCTAGTCAGCAACCCGACTAACTGTCACCGCACTCGAAAAGCCCCAAATGCTCACATCGTCTATCGATTCGGTTTGCAGCGATTCGTCCTCCAACTCGTTCCGGCAATCATCAGATTTACCACCAGAAATCGAACATACCTAGCGACTTTTACTGATACATTCTTCTCGAATTAATACAACCAGCCCGGAGCCAAATCGACGATGAGAATCCTGATCGGCGGATGTCAGCAAGAGATATCCACATTCAACCCAGTCCCATGTGAATACGAATTTTTCGACTACCTGCGTGGTGACGAGATCAGGGCAACCCACGATGGCAACGATTCTCAAATCGGTGGCGCACTAGCCGAACTGAAGTCAGCGTTCAGAGACGATCTCGAAGTCGTTTACACCTACGACGCCGAAGGAACCGCTGCGGGCCCACTCCGCCATAGCGCCTTCATGCGAATCGCCAAAGAATTCCTTGATCCTCTAAAAGAACACGCTGGTAAGATCGACGGCGTCTACTTCTCGATGCACGGCGCAATGGGAACAACTGAACTGCTCGACCCGGAAGGCTATCTCCTAGAAGAAGCCCGGAAAATTCTGGGAGACGATGTCCCAATCGTCATCACGATGGACCTCCATGGCATCCTCACCGCCAAGATGCTCGAAAATATCAATGGCCTCGCATCGTTCCACACCTACCCGCACGTCGATTTCGCCGACACCGGCAAGCGCGCCGCCCAGATGCTCACACGAATTCTGAAAGATGGCGTCAAGCCAGTAGTAGCTCGTGTTCGAGTCCCCGCAATTGTTCGAGGTAACGAACTAATCACCGCGAAAGGCGCTTTCGGAGCACAGATCCGCTATGCCAAAAAACTGCATGAAAACCCAAAAATCCTCTCCGCAGGATTCTTCATATGCAACCCATTCACCGATGTTCCAGAACTAAGCAGTCAGGCATACGTCTTCACCGACGGCGACCAGGCTCTCGCTGAAGAACATGCGCTGCAAATGGCAAACGATTTCTGGCCAAATCGCTCCATCATGCAAGGACAATTCATCTCGCTTGAAGAATCGGTAGCCAAGGGAGCGACGATGGCAGGACCAATCGCCTTCACCGACGCCGCCGATGCGCCAAGCTCAGGCTCGTCTGGCGACAGCAATGCAATCATTTCCGAAATGGTCAATGCCAACTACCCACACAGCATACTCGCACCAATCACCGACCCCGCAGCGGCCGCCAAAGCACACGAACTTGGCGTAGGCGCAACTTTCACAATGGGCATCGGAGGAGCGCACGACCCACAGTTCACTCCACTCAAGCTCGACTGGACAGTTGAGTCGCTTACCGACGGAACGTACAAGTGCGAAACGTGGAAGTACGAACCAACAATTGGCCCAACCGCCGTCCTGAAATCAGGCAATCTGACGCTCGTTGTGACCACCGAAACGGTCATGCTCGTCGACCGGGGTCTGTTCTTCAAAGCAGGACTCGATCCAAAGGACTTCCACTCGACAATTGTGAAGTCACCGCACTGCGAACCAGCGTTCTTCGATGATTGGGTAGAAGCCAACTTCAACGTCGACGCACCCGGAGCTACATCAGCAAACCTTAAAACCCTCGGTCACACCATCTGCGCCCGACCCATATATCCGCTAGAGCTAGACGCCGAGTTCACTCCAAAAACTGAAGTGTTCTCTAGGCAGTAAAAAACTCGAATTGCCATCGACAGACCGGCCACATCAGCTTGGTCTGTCGATAGCTCGCGGCTCAACAAGAATCAAACTTGCTCCGCTACGGCACCAACACCAACTGCACATGCTCTTCGGGCTTCATCAGTCGCTCCATCGATATCTGCATTTCGTCCCAGCCGATAAAGCTCTCGTCAGTCACCATCGACTTCGCCGATAGCTGACCCCGTTCCATCAAATTCAAAACAGTGCGCCAGTCGATAGGCAACGATCCGTACGCAGCCTTCATCTCAACCTCTCGCCCAATCCAATCGACAGTCCGAAGCTCAACATCTTCCCAAGCCATCGAAACGACCAACAGCTGCCCTTCACGACGAATCATCTCCATGCCCTGCTGGAACGTAGGACGAGCCGCCGCCGCATCGAAGGCCACGGGCACGCCAGGACCACCCGAAAGCTCCAAAACACGCTCAACAACGTCCTCTTCCATAGGATTCAAAACGAGATCAGCACCAAGCACTCGTGCTGACTCCGCTCTAGCCGACGCCGGTTCCGAAACATAAACTGCCGCCGCACCTGCCGCCTTCAAAACCTGTATTACCAACAACCCGATCGGTCCCGCACCCATAACCACTGCCTGATCGCCAATTTTGAAAGCGGAAGTACGAACCGCATGAACAGCGATCGACGCCGGTTCAGCAAGTACCGCAAGCTCGTCACTCACAGCGTCTGGAATCAGCAGCGGTCGCCACTCGTCCATCGCAACATACTCTGCGAACCCACCGATACGTGTCGCCTCAAGACCAACCGTCCGAGCGCTGTAGCGCTCTCCTGAAAACAACGTAGAAACGGTTCCCGCTGGCGGCTCACCACCTCCGCTAATCACACGATCCCCCTCGTTCAGCAACGTTACGTCACGACCCGTCTGCACGACTTCCCCGATGTACTCATGACCCAATACCGACCCGGCATTCGCCATTCCGTACTGAAATCTGTGAACGTCCGACCCGCACAACGCCGAATACTTAATTTTGACCAGCACCTGATTCGGACCCGGCTCTGGAGTCGGAATATCCTCAACAACTATCTTCTGAGTCCCACGTATTACCGCAGCCTTCATCATCTAATCCTTAATCACAAACGTTTGTTTCGAATATCAGTAGCTATCTAAACAACCTACCACCAGCTTTGGCAAAGCAGCACAATCAAGCACAACCGTAATGAAAATCCCGCACTACTGTGCCACAATCCCAGTTGGCGCACTATCCCGCGGCAACGCTACACGGTCAAAGCGATTACTCGCCACCATGTAGCAAGATTAATTACAGAAAACTCATCAGGCACGGCAAGCCGGCCACGAGGTGTGAAATTACTCGACTCGCAAACAAAGTCGCAATCGTCACAGGCGCTGGAACCCGCTCCGCCAACATCAGCGGCGTAGGCGTAGCAACAGCAAAACTTTTCGCCTCGCACGGAGCAAAGGTGTTGATCGTTGATATGAACGAAGAAGCCGCCAACACCACCAAGCGGATGATCGAGGAAGTCGGCGGTGAAGCATCCACCTTTATCGCCGATGTCGTCAAAGAGTCAGCTTGCAAGGCCCTCGTCGACGCCGCTGTAGAGCGTTACGGCAGGCTCGACATCCTGATGAACAGCGTCGGTATCGGTGGCCCCGGAGCCGCGCCAGACGTAACCCAAGAGTCGTGGAATCGAGTAATGGACGTCGATCTGAAAAGCATGGTCTTCATTTCTAAATACGCTATCCCCGAAATGATAAAAACCGGCGGTGGCTCAATCATCAACGTCGCCTCAGTCGATGGCATACGCGCCGCAATGACCAAGAACGTTCCATACGCAGCGGCCAAAGGTGGAATGATCGCAGCGACCCGAGCAATGGCAGTGCATCACGGACGCGAAAACGTCCGAGTCAACTGCATCGCTCCCGGCATGATCTACACCTCTATGGTCGAACACGTCGACGATCAAAAACGAAAGCTCCGACGCGACATCGCACCTCTCGGCACTGAAGGCAAAGCGGAAGATATTGCGATGGCTGCAACCTTCTTGGCCAGCGACGAATCACGCTGGATCACCGGAGTTCTGCTGCCCGTCGACGCCGGGCTCATGGCAGCGGGTCCTCAAAGCCTTATCAATAACCTCCTTGACGACTACGAGTATGAATAACCGAAACCGCCACTAGAAAAGCAAAAAGAATATGCAGGTCACCGAATATAAATCAGCCGACGCGTTCCTCGACGCGAATCGCGACTTGCTCTTGAAAAACGAACCTGCGAACTCAATCCTCTTGGGATACGCCAATCAGCAATCCCAAGGTGTCGATTCAGCGATGTCGACTAAATTTTTCTCTATCGATGACGACGGCCGGTCGGTTCTCCCAGCGATGTTCACTCCAAACGTTGTCCCGTTGCTCTCTGATGGCCCCGAAGAATCAGCCAGACTTCTAGCCCGATTCTTCTACCCAAAAAATCCACAACCAACCGGAGTGAGCGGACCAACTGGCATTGCACTTGCGTTCGCTGACGAATGGGAATACCTCACACACTGCGATCTTGAAATTCAGATGAATTCTAGAATCTATTCATGCGCCTCAGTCAACGAATTGAAACTCGCTGATGGAAGCCATCGGCAAGCAACAATTGAAGAATTCGAGCTAATAAAAACTTGGCGACTCGCGTTTCGAGATGAAGTCGATGGAATCGTGTTGACCGACGACGATCATATTCGGGCGCAAATCGAAAACGGCCAAGTGTATCTATGGACAACCGATCAACCTGTTAGCGTCGCCATACTCGGACGAGGAACCGACAATGGGGGAACGGTCGGAGCTGTCTACACGCCACCAGAACTTCGCAACCACGGATACGCAACTGCCCTCACCGCCTCTGTGACTCAGATAATTTTCGATTCAGGTAAAAAATACGCCGTGCTCTACACTGATCTCGATAATCCAACCTCGAATTCCATATATCAACAAATCGGATACACACCCGTCTCAGACGCAGCCGTATGGAAGTTCAAACCGGCGATATAGCTACTAGAAACCATCAGTCCGAATCTGAACAACCGCACATCCATTCACACCCTAAGACACAAGAAATACACAAAATGTCATACACGTTCCAGCCCGGCGAAATGTACCGAATGCCAACTCACTTTGGCCCAGCGACCGGACCCCGCAGAGGTCACAACGGTCGCAAATTTGATGGCATAAACAGCCCGAAATCGGTATCACTTCGAGCATCGTTTCTATCCAACGCAGTACAGCTAGAAAACCTTCTGCCACCCGGTTTCGAGCTATACGGCGACCCTGTCGTCACAGTAAGCGAAACCAACATGACCGAAATCGAATGGCTCGCAGGTCGCGGCTACTCGGTACTGGGAGTCACAATCCCAGCACGATTCAAGGGCGAAAAAGACACAGCAGTAGGCCCGTTCCTAACCGTTCTTTGGGAGAACCTCGCCGACCCCATCATCACGGGTCGCGAAGAACTTGGGTTCTCGAAAATCTACTGCGAGCTCCCCGACATCCGAGTCGTTGGCGACACAGCCGGAACACAAGCTTCATGGCTAGGATTCACCTTCCTCGATATGGAAGTCAGCAACCTCAAGCCCAAATCAAACTCCGAACCGGCATCCCCTGAGAAAGTAGATGGCCAACTCCACTATAAATACATGCCACGAACCGGCGAATGGGGAACTGCCGATACCCAGTACGCCGTCATCACTCCTGCCGACGGCTCACACGCAGTAGTTCACGAAGACCTCGTAGGCGACGGCAAACTCAGCTGGAACCCAGCCCGCTGGGAAGACCTCCCCACGTTCTACCAAGTAGTAAACGCCTTCGCCGATCTAGAAGTAAAAGAATTCCTAGGCGGCGGCCTAACCCGCTCAACAGGCGGCAAAGACCTCTCAGACCAACACATCCTCTACTAGCCCCAACTCACCCCATATACGACCCGCCAGCTACGTTGATCGCCAACCCGGTCAAATAATCAGCCTGCGACGACGCTAAAAACGCAGCAACGTCAGCCACATCTTTAGCCTGCGCAATCCGACCCAGCGGATTATTAGCGTTCGTCTGCGCGACCATCTCGTCGCGCCAATCTTCAGTCGAAGTATCTTCGTCAGGCTTTAACGCTGCCGCCATGCCAAACACCCGCTCAGTCTCGACCAAGCTAGGACAAATAGCGTTCACCGTTACCTTGTACTCAGCCATCTCTCTCGCAAGCGACTGAGTAAACCCGATCACCCCAAATTTGGAAGAACAATATGCGGCAAATTTAGCGTTGCCAACTTTGCCTGAAACCGACGACATATTAATAATCTTGCCGCCTCCGCCACGATGAATCATGTGACGAGAAATCGCCTGCGACATCAAGAATGTGCCTTTCAAGTTCACTCCCAACACTTGATCCCAAACCTCTTCGGGAAGATCGACGACGTTCACACGATCCGGACCCGCCGGTGCGCCAGCGTTGTTCACAAGAATGTCGACTCTACGAAACTCCGAAATCGCTCCCTCAACAATAGAAGCCACATCATCCGAATCAGAAACGCTCCCAGTAAGACCAATTGCCTTACCACCACCAGCGTTGATTTCATCAACAACCGCTGATAGACCACCCCAATCAGGAGTCCCGTTGTCGTTCAGATCGCAAACCGCAACCGTCGCGCCTTCAGCCGCCAATCGAGTCGCAATCCCACGACCAATCCCAGCCTTGCCCCCAGCACCAGTAACAATCGCAACCTTGCCATCCAACTCGTACATATTTCTTCCTCGGAATCCTGTTCAAGTAATCACACGCTCGCCACCCTGTCATTACGAGGAGGCACTGCGACGTGGCAATCAATGAGCCACGCAACGCTACCAATCGATCAAGTGACCTTCGCCGCAGCGAATACGATTGCCGAGATTATAGAGTCGCAAGTGATCCACGCGCTTGGAATTCCCACTGCCAAGCGGTCGGCGCTCAGCCTAATCAACCAATACTCATCGATGAAAGCCACGAACTGCGCTACGCACAATTCAGTCGACATCACCCAGCAGTCAGCCTGAATTCATTTTCAGGGTCAATCGACGAGCACCTAGATCATTCACACCAAGTTATTCCTCCACGACCAGAGTCTGGCGCCTCTGAGATTTTCCAGAAACGCTGCAATTGGGGTAGTTAGAGGGGGAGATTGCGACGCGGAGCCGGGGCATTCGATGACGAATGCGACTACAGCCTATGGCTTACCTGAACTTGCCGCGGCCTGGGATCGGGATGGCCTGTTCAAGCTTGCCGTTACGAATACCGAAGTAGTACTCGTGCAAGTTGATCGTCGTGTCGCCATGAGTCGGACGTGATCGCACCTTGTCGCCAACCTTCAAGGCCTGTGAAGCATCGTCTGGCAAATTCACAGCCGTGTGCTCTTCCGAATGCCCGATGATCGAAGCAGATGCAGGAGAAATAACCTCAGCCAATCCACGATCCATCGAAATCGACTTCAGTCCCATATCGACGATCGCTACCTCTTGCTTCTGTCGAGAAATCACAGTCGCCAATACCGACAGCGCAGGCTCGAAATCGTTGAACACTTCAAGGTAGTCACCGTCCATAAAAATGTACGATCCACACTGAAGCTCTGTCACACCGTCAACTCGACCCGTGATGTTGTAAGTTCCCGTACCAGCAGCTGAAACAAGCTTCACATCGATGCCTACTCCACGAATCTGATCAGCAGCACCCGTAAGAATAGCCATAGCCTTCTCGGCTTCGGTCTTACGAATCTCGTAATCCCGCTCAGCAACAACGTGACCCTCGTACCCCATCAATCCGTCAAAGCGAAGACCGGGCGCAGCATCGATCTGCTTTGCTAGTTCGACAGCTCCATCGCCATCCACTCCGCAGCGATCCATACCGACGTTGACTTCAACAATCACACCAAGCTCAGCACCGGCAGCCGTTGAAGCAGAAGATAGATCGTCAACGTTTCCAGCGCTTTCCACAGCTACGATGATCTTCGCCGAACGAGCCAGCGCAACCAAGCGAGCAATCTTCCGCTTACCAATAACTTGGTTCGGAATCATCACTTCTGGCACACCAGCCTCAACCATCACCTCGGCCTCGCCGACCTTCGCACAGCAAACGCCAATAGCCCCGGCATCCAGCTGTTTACGAACCCAATAAGGACTCTTGTTCGTCTTCGAGTGAGGTCGAACATCGACTCCCATCTCGTTGGCAGCAGTCTGCAACTTAGCGATATTCGACTCAGCTACGTCAAGATCTATGATGATGCACGGAGTATCAAGCTCCTCAACGGGAGTGCCTGGCAATGGAAGGTAATCAGTCATTTACGTTCAAACTCACTCTCTCGCGGGACATTTTTAAAATCATGTGGATGCAGTCAGACGCTGCGAACACGAAGCCTACCCCAGCCGCCGCCCAAACGGTACACAAATTTACGACTGCCAACGATAGATTTCCCGAGCGAAGTGCATCTTGAGCCTAGTCGAAGGGTCATCGGAGCCGAAGTAGGTAAGGTGGTGTCGCGTACAACCATCCAACGACAACAAATTATCGCCGTGCCAGATAAAGTACCCCGAAGCTTCGGCGAATCAATTCAGCCAATCACAAGCGAACTCTTAGAGAAAGTCACACGTGACACGAAAACCCCGCATCGGAATCCTCGGCACCGGCAACATGGCGCTCGCCCTCGGCAAATCCCTTCTGGCCGCCGGACACTTCGTCGCCTTCGGATCGCGCCGACCCGAATCCAAAAACGATTTCCACGAAGCCGTTGGCACCGAATCGCGAATCTACGGCTACCAAGCCGCCATAAACGCGGGCGAGATCGTGATCATCACTCTGCCCTATAAAGAAGTCGCAGCCACTGCTAGGAAGTTCGGTGATTCGCTTCGCAATAAAATCGTCATCGACATCACAAACCCATTCACAGCCCAGCCAAACAACGGCGACTCAGGCGCACAGGTAACGGCATCGATTATTGGCGACGGCGCCCTCGTTATCGCAGCCTTCAAAACCAATTTCGCAGCGACATTTGAAAATCCTATCGACTCGACCGGCGAACCACGCGAAGTCCACTACGCCGGCGACGATGAAGAGGCTATGAAAGCAGTCAAACAATTAATAAGAGGCATCGGCTTCAAACCTGTCGATTGTGGCACTCTCGCTCAAGCGGTAGTCCTCGACCACATGGTTCCGCTCATGATCCGCCTCGACGCCACCGAACTCGACGACCAACACCTAAGTTCGTTCCGCATCACTCCCGGGTAGCGTAAACATGATTTCTCGACCGCAGCAAAGTGGAGTGGAGAGACCTTCGGCGGTGTCACGGTGGCAGGCATTTACAATCAACCTGATCAAAAAAAAGCCTCTCGTAAGATCACTTCACCGAGGGGTTATTTTGTGCCAAACCTAGACGACCGAATTCGGTACCACCACCCCTAAAACTGCGCCTCCGCCTTCGGCACATCCACCCGAACCCGCCGAATCCTGCCGTCGCCCTGATACCGCTCTCGTCCAAGCACCGTCGATTCACAAAGCCACAAATCACGACCATCTGCCCCACCGAGCATGCACGCATATGCGCTCTTATCCGCATCCTCAAGCGCGATCACCTGCTTAATCTCGCCTCCGTCAGCGACCCGCACCCAACCACCAGAATCGCCATAAGAAAAGTATGGACACGCCACCCAAACACAGCCTTCAGCATCAAGAGAAATCCCATCCGTAGGAGCTGCCAGATTCGCAAACGGCCTACGACCCGACAACGTGCCGTCGTCTTCGATGTCCCAAGCAGTCAACGTAAAAGCGAAAGTCTCGGCAACGATCAGTGTCTTTCCATCCGGCGTAATCGCACCGCCGTTCGGAAAGCAAACTCGATCGGCAACCACCTGAGAAGATCCATCCGGTCGTGCAAGCACGAGATTCCCAAATAGCGGCGAATTCGAAGGACCTGGCGGAACCTCCTCGCTCAATCCCGGCAAATACGCACCCGCATAAGCATTGCCATTCGAAGCGACCACCATGTCATTGTTACCAGTTCCGAATACCGTAGAAATATCAGCATGATGCGTAGAGTCCGACCGTTTAGCACTACCCGCTAGCACCTGAGATGAATCCAAGCGAACAATCGCCTTACTCTCGGTAGCAACGACCAACAAATCGCCGTTCTCTAAGAAACCGAGACCACTCGGAAATTCACCCGGCTCAAACACAGTCTCAACCGCACCCTCGTCATCGATTCGAGAAACCTTGCCGGCCATAACGTCACTGAAATAAAGCTTCTGCTCCTCAGCCCGCCAACGAGGACCCTCTGGAAAAAACAGATCATCCGCAATCAATTCAATCGAACTCGTAACCATGTATATCTCCCTAGTCGACAAACAAATAACCCGACGCTGATTCCAATCCCAGCCGTGCACCGCTAATGTCATCCTGAGCCAGTCGAAGGACGACACGACAAGGCAACAACGCCAATAGCAGCGAACTACCGCCAGCCTACAACACAAACTCCGTCACAGAAAAGGCTCGAATCCGCGTGTAACATTACGGGTCGCAAAATAAAGCGATTCAAGTTCGTCAGTCAAGGTCTTCTAGGTGTCATCCTGAGAGTCTCGAAGGGCGATAAACCAGTACAAAAAACAAACATGACCACAACAAGCGATTCACAAGAAAAACTCGACTCAAAGCGCGCTTCCAAGCGAGTACCCGGAAAATGGCGCAGCTGGGAGACCACTGAAGGCGCAATTCGAGCACCCCACCGCTCGATGATGAAAGCAATGGGCCTCAGCGATAAAGACATCGCAGCTCCATTCGTCGGAATCGCCTCAACCCACAACGAAGTCACTCCCTGTAACTCAGGAATCGCACCGCTTGTTGAAGAAGTAAAACGTGGCGTATTCGCCGCTGATGGAACCCCCTTCACGTTCGGAACAATCACCGTTTCCGACGCCATCTCCATGGGAACGGAAGGTATGCGCGGCTCGCTCGTTTCTCGTGAAGTCATCGCCGACTCCATCGAAACTGTCGTTTTCGCCGAACGCTACGATGGCCTCGTCGTTGTCGCTGGCTGCGACAAATCTCTCCCCGGCGGAATGATGTCGATGGCTCGACTCAACGTACCTTCCGTGTTCATCTACGGTGGATCAATCCTTCCCGGATCACTTCATGGCGAAGATATCCAGATTCAGAACGTGTTCGAAGCCGTTGGTCAATTCCAGACCGGCAAGATCGACGCCAACGAACTCCTTGAAATCGAAAACCACGCATGTCCCGGCTCCGGTTCATGTGGCGGAATGTTCACCGCAAACACCATGTCATCCATCGGCGAAGCCCTCGGCCTCTCCCTCCCCGGTACAGCATCCGAGCCGAACGTCGACCAGCGCAAAGCCGCCTCGTCACGCGAAGCAGGGCACGCAGTATTGAACCTGCTTCGTAAAGACATCCGACCTTCCGACATCCTCACCCGCAAAGCGTTCGAAAACGCAGTAACGGTCGTTGTCGCAATGGGTGGATCAACAAACACCACGCTCCATCTCCCGGCAATCGCCTCCGAGATGGGCGTCGAGCTAACACTCAAAGACATCCACGACATCTCAATGCGAACGCCGCTAATCGCAAACATGAAGCCCGGTGGCGACTACCTGATGCTCGATATCGACCGACTCGGCGGCATTCCTGTCGTAATGAAGCGACTCCTCGACGCCGGGCTACTCCACGGCGACTGCATGACGGTCACAGGCAAAACCATTGCTGAAAATCTCGCTGACGTGGTAGTCCCAGAACCAAACGACGTAGTCCACTCGGTTGAAGATCCTATTTCTAACACCGGCGGTCTCGTCACCCTCTTCGGAAATCTCGCTCCAGACGGTTGCGTCCTGAAAGTTGCCGGACACCAGTTCGGTCAAACCTTCGGTGGACCTGCAAAAGTCTTCGACGGTGAAGAAGGCGTTATGGCTGCACTTCAAGAACGATCTATCAACGAAGGCGACGCCATCGTGATTCGCTATGAAGGACCCAAGGGCGGACCCGGTATGCGAGAAATGCTTTCGGTTACCGCCGCTCTTGTTGGACAAGGACTTGGCGAAAAAGTTCTACTGATGACCGACGGTCGATTCTCGGGTGCATCCCACGGATCGATGATCGGGCATATCGGACCTGAAGCCGCCATCGGTGGACCAATCGCGGCCGTTCAAGATGGCGACCTTATCGAAGTAAACCTCGACGATTTCGAACTCAATGTCAAAATCAGCAACGACGAACTCAAGGCACGACTCGACAAGTGGCAGCCAAAGCCTCCGCCCTACACCAAAGGCGTGCTAAGCAAGTACATCAAACTGGTAAACCCCGCCTCAACCGGCGCAACAACCAGCTAGGTGCCAGTAGCACGTTTTCTGAGAGATCGAAAACACGTCGGCTGATTCGAATCAAAAAATCTTCGGATCAGCCGAGAATTCCTATATATGTCACCCTGAGTTCATTTTCAGGGCCATACGGCCAATAGCGCACAACGTGCTGCTATCCCCTTCCAGACGGAAGGGCTAGGGTAGGAGAACTGCAGCTAGTGACTGAGTCGTACGACGACGATGGAACAAAACGCAAAGTCCAACACGCAACTCTCACAAAATACTCTTAACCCGAATTGGCACCAAGAACGTAAAATAGTCCAGTGACCAATTCCAACGCCAACTTGTCAGCAAGCGAAGAAAAGACCGCAGCGATCATCGCCTCAACCGAACAAACGTTCACGGTAGCCGCTCTCTACCACTTCGCAAAAATCGAAGAGCCCGACCAGAAAAAAAACCCACTTATGGCGCTCTGCCGCGCCGAGAACATCGTTGGAACACTCATCCTCGCTGAAGAAGGAATTAACGGCACTATTTCAGGCCCAGACGACGGCGTAAAAGCCGTTCTCAATCATCTCAAAAGTTGGCCTAATGTCGACGTAATTGAAGTCAAGTACTCCTACAGCGAGAACCAAAACTTCAACCGAATGAAGATCAAAATCAAAGACGAAATCGTCACTATGGGCAAGCCTCATATCGACCCCAACACCGATGCCGGAACCTACGTCGATCCCGCCGACTGGAACGATCTCATCAAGCGCGACGACGTTCTGCTAATCGACACCCGCAACAGTTTTGAATTCGGTGTCGGTCACTTCAAAGATGCCATCGACCCCATAACCGAAACCTTCAGCGAATTCCCCGATTGGGCCGATCTACTAGCAACCGGACCCCAAAAGCCCTCCGCAGTTGCCATGTACTGCACGGGTGGAATTCGCTGCGAAAAAGCGACCGTTTACATGAAGCAATTAGGCATCGATGAGGTCTACCACCTCAAAGGCGGAATCCTCAAATACCTCGAAGAAGTCCCCGAAGAAGAAAGCCTCTGGGAAGACGAATGCTTCGTATTCGACCACCGAGTCTCGCTCAAACACGGACTCGTCGAAGGCGAATACCAACTCTGCTACGGCTGCCAACAACCAATCTCCCCTGCCGACCGTAAATCTCCAATGTTCGAACTAGGCGTCAGCTGCCCATACTGCGACGACTCGCTCACCAACGAAGATCGAGCACGCTTCCGCGAACGACAACTCCAGATCCGACTCTCCAGAGAACGCGGCGAAGAACACCTAAAAGACAACGCCTCCAAAACGCCCTATAAAAAGTCAGCCCAAAAGCCCAGCGTAACCAAATAGGCTATTGCGAGCTGCCGCTATTTTGTAACCATGTGCAGAATTGCTCAATTGCGAACGACATAAGTCCGTCCAGGTTCTGACAGAACCACTCGAACCCTCTACCTCCTGCTTGCAAAGCAGTAAGCCGATCCATCGGTAGACTTCGAGCAAGTATAAGCATGGTGGATATACCAACCGGTGAGCTATCCTTTTACTGATGTCACACGTGTTATTACAAGGTGCCTGGGCCAAGCTCGAGCGAGCTGAAATCCAATTCACCAAAATCAAGCAAAAAACAATTATTGAATTCGATTCAGATCAAAGTCCTATCCAACGCAAAATAGATGATTCATCTGGCAGGATCGTCTGGGTTCGGAGCGACAGTAATCAGAAGCATTGGATCGAACTCAGCCTTGATATTGGTGAGTTGATCCAGAATCTGCGTTCATGTCTTGATTACATAGCTTGGGGATTCGCACGAACTATCACCCCAACACCGTTCAGGCGCACTTCATTCCCACTGCTTGACAACGATGCGAACTGGAGAAGTACCACCAGAAACGAACTGCGAAATGTACCTCATTTTGGAGTGGGATTCATCGAACGATTCCAACCCTTCCAACTCCGCAATCAACAGTTCAATCGTCATCTTCAGATCATTAACAAACTCAATAACACTGATAAACACGCCTTACTCAATGTGGCCCTGATGCCACTGATTCGTTCAGAGTCCAAAACTTTGATAGCCGGGACAGATCTCATTAAGCCAGTCGGAGTCACTCCATTGCTAGAAGCTAAGGCAGGGGATGAACTTTTCTCTACTGATGGCAATCCGCTTGAGGCGGACGTTGAAGCCAACCTTACATTTATCGATCTGGTAAAAGAGCCAGGGCAAAGAATTATTCTCAGAACCCGAAGAGATATTCCAAAGCTGATACGCGCTGTCAGGTTCGTAACCTCAAAAGCGGATAGCACGATGCTCGCTCGTCAATCCATAAGTGCAAACTGAGCACACCGGACTAGTTGCAATTTGCTGTTTTCTGCAGCTTCAGAAACTCGAATCTTCAACCTTCCCGATTGAGTTTGGACGCGCATTTCTTTCAGAACCTCTAAATTTCAATGTAATATAAGTATTCTCTCGAAATATGCATAATAATTTTAGGTCCAATTAAGTCATGTTATTCAAGCGTTTATTACCTGCAATAATTTTTTCAGTTTTGGTTAGTTCCTGTGGCCTCGTAGACACAGAAGCAGCCGGTGAGGCCATTGCTCAAAAAGAGCAGGTCCTGCGAATACAGACAGAACAACTGGATCCACTACTCGATGAATTGTCTGGTTTTCAATCTCAAATTGAACCGTTCGAACAGGAAATCGAGGATCTAGAGGAACAACGGGATGCATTGGTTGACCAAGGTCGGGATCTTGCAGATGAATTCGAGCGTGAAATGGAAGATAGATTTCAGCTGGTCTATCAAGATGAGGATGAAGCAAGGCGAGGATTTGAGAAGCAAATACAAGACGAATTCGATGCTCTCGATAAGGAAATGCGAGACCTAGAGAGAGTCTATCAAGTCAAGTGGCAAGAACTAGATGTTCTAACACAAGCGATATTTGATGAGGCAGAGAAAGAGATCAACGCCAAACGTGATGAACTTTCATCCATGCCCAATTCGACGCCCGAAATGGATGCTTTGGAAGAACAGTTCGGACAGTTGCGAGCTGCTGAGACTGCCATCAATAAGATGCGGTCAGGAATCCAGCTGGCACATATGGAGCTTGAAGAGCGAAGCTTTGATCTTGAAGATCAAATAACTCCGCTTTATGAACAATTAGAAGAACTTCATAAACAGCAGGAAGCTGTTTGGGAATCTGAATCATCGGTAGATTATAATTGGCTTCGAAACGCAGCTTATGATCAAATTAGGGATATCCAAAATGATCTCCAAGTCGCTTGGGAAGCAGAAGAAGACGCTTCTGAAGTCGATTGGGTTCAACGGGAAGAAAGGCGTAGAGCAGCTGAGGAACAACATTCAGCCACACTACAGAATATAAACAGTGAACGATCTGCGGCCTATGCCCAATCTGACCAAAGTGACATCGGCGCAGCAGCTGAAAAGGGTATGTCGTCTCTCGCCGACGACTATGCTAACTCTCGAACAAAATACCAGAACCTCATTGTGGAAATTGATGCAAAAATCGAAGAAATGGGTGGTGGGTCTGAGTCGGGTCAAGAAAGTGGGAATGAACTTCGGGCTAAATTAGAATCAACTCGGTTGCAATACCAAGATGTTAATGACCTGCTAGGCACTTTAGATTCAATAATTAGAGGAGGCGAAGAGTCAAACCCTGAATTTGCAACAGCAAAACAGGCAAGTGACGATGCAGCCGTAACTCTTCAGTCAGCTCAGGAAACGCTGGCAACCACCCCAGCGGAAATAGAGGGCCCTGCGGATCCTGATAATCCAGGAGCCGACCCTGTGCTGATAGCTAATCCGGAGTACTTAACAGCACAAACTGCTGTTGCAGATGCTCAACTGGCGTTTGACGCAGCAGAATCTGTTTTTACGACAACTCCTGAGACTCTAGTAACCGAAGATAAGCCTAATCCGGCTTATGAAACGGCTAAGAGCCAAGCAGCAAATCTCCAGGCTAGCGTTAGGTCACTCGAACAACAACAGTCAAGTGCTCCAGCAGAAGCACCGTCGGTTGTAAATCCTGAAATGACAGCTGCGTACGCTGACAAGTCTGAATATGAATCGATACTCAAAGATCTCGAAAATCAATACACATTAGATTCTCAAGCCCTCGGCGATAAAGTGAGTGCCGGTGGAGAATCTATCAATGTTTCGAATGTTGAATCAGATCTCGAATCAAAAGTTCAACAAGCAGACCAAATACTTCAAGATCAATTAGCTTTAATAGATTCAGAACAACTCGGATCCGGTGACAAATCCGGAACGATCACTGAACTTGAACGCCAGATTAATGCATTAGAAGATCAGGCGCGTGCACTCGAAAAAGAAGAACAACTTTACCATCGAACACGTGAGGCGAATGCTAAAGAACTACGTGCGCAAATGCGATCTATCGAAGACGAACAGATTGATCCGTTGCGGGACGCACAAAAAGAAATTGAGAGAGAACGTAGGCCGTTGCGTAAGCAACAAATGGTTATCGATCGAGAGCAAATGACATTGCAAGATCAGTGGCCAGCGCTTGAAGAGCAACGACAACCACTTGAAGAAGCTCGTCAGGAAATACAAGATGCTGCATGGCGAGAAATGGAAAATTGGGAACGGAGCCGCTGGGACGAGGCTCAAGATCAATCCAACCAAGCACGCAGTGATCTGGAAAATGAAAGAACAACAGTTCAGTGGGAACTGGAAGATCAGATGTACGCGCTAGATGACAAGCGAGGTGACGTGGAAGAAGCTTTCTATGAGGAACGTGATACACGTATAGCCGAGCTTCAAGAGATGCAAGACAGCCTACGTGAAGAAAGAATGCTCCCATTAGAAATTCAGGCACAAGAAATAGATGATCAGATTGCCGTAAAGTGGGAAGCTCTTGATGCACTTTATGAAGCTCAGGATGGGTTAAAAGATCAGATATCGGAGCTTGAAATAGTTGTTAGAGATCTCGATCGCCAAGCTGAGTTTGGAGTCCTAAGCGTTATTGCAGGTGCACTAACTGCTGCCGAAGAAATGGAGAAGTCAGGTGGAAGTTCCGCAGCTTTCGAGACCCTGCTTCCTGATATTGATATTGGAATTGGAAACTAGTTTCTAGAATATACGGCGGTGCTACACCGCCGTAACTACCTAACTCCCTTGCGAGCCTGTAACGCTTTTTGTATCAATGCTCTAAGTCTTTGACTGCCTATTGAATACTTAGCTCGTTACAGTTCTATTTGCAGGGGAGTTGGTTTTTAAATTTGAGGTGATTCACAGGGCCACTTGATCACGAAATCCTTTGAGCGATTACTTATCTTCGGTTCTGTCATATCTCAGGGCTCGCTCGACGAATTGTCAGCTTAAATACATGATCGAGCCCTGTATTTAAGCTGACAATTCGGTCATTAGAGTCGACCACCTGTTGGTGAAGATTTGCCTTTGAGCTTCCGCTGAAACCTGCTCACCTTCTGTGGCACGGACTCTTAACAAATTTCGCAGCACATCGAATGCCGTGCAAAACCGACTCGCTGACTCGAACTTGGCGAATCCGAGCATAGGGTAATAACGCTGATTGATCTATGATCTTGCTCCATCTCGGGTTGTGGTTGTAGTGACTAGACACGCAGACAGGCAGGCAGGGCCGTTGTGTGGCACACTCTCCGACATGAAGCTTTGGATTCTAATAGGAGGGTTATTTTCCTTCAGTATCGTTTTGCGAATCGTCGGAAATCTCAAGAGTACAAGTTGTGATTGGCAACTTCGAAATAACTGTGCGGATGCGGGGTTTTCTGAAAGTGCTTCTGCTGTCTTGATCGGAATATTAGCTGTTGTTTTGCTCACGGTTAAACTGCTAATGCGTTTGAAGAACCAGTCAGCACTCTGATTCCCACCTACCTATTTGTCTTAGTGCGTGGCGGGTATCGTCGCAACGTGTCGTGGCTAAGGTGCTGCTGAGCCCCAATCGAGATAACTGCCTTCGGATGCTAGTTCAGTTTTACTAAGACCGGCCGCATGCAATTGTGCAGTCGGACCATTTGCTCTAATATTTCAATATGCACAATATTAAATTCTTATTACTTCTTGTCGTTTTAGCTGCGATATCAATACCAGCTGTCGCTTGTGGATCGTCAAACGGCGATGAATCCGTTTCGGATTCGGTCGCTGATACGGAAATTGACGCGGTACAAATGACGCTTCCAGACAGCGTTTTCACCGCCGACGATGTGGCTGCTGTGGGATGGAAAAAATCTAAAGAACTTTCATCTGAAACGTTGCCCGGTGTATCTAGTGTTTGGTATGGGTTCTATCAGCAGCGTGACGTCGAAGTACGAGTCTATGAATCTCAGATGAAAGCGATTAGCTTAGGTCAGGAGCTCGCTGATCTACATTCTGGGCGACGCAAGCCGAGCTCAATGATTGACTCAGGTGCCATCACTAATGCACAAACCAGCACACGGACTAGTTACTTGACGTATGCGATTGTCGGTAACCTGATTTTGCTGTGCGAGATAAAAATTGAAGACTGCCAGGGGCTGATCGACGGTATCGGTAAATAGAGTTTAGGTTGTATTTATACCTGATCCTTTCGGTGAATAAATCTAAGCCTCCTGTGGGGCGCCTATCGGGCGTCGACAGTTAACGACGAGGATCAAGTAATTGATTTCTCTCTTGTTGACGGCGGCT